>JASHOJ010000167.1 GCA_030041155.1 Candidatus Binataceae bacterium
ATGGCGAGCGACGCCGATCTCGCGACGATCAAGAGCCTCGATGACACCGCGAGCTTCCTGATGGGCGACTTGTATTACTACGGGGTGCCGATGTGCCAGCAGATCCTCGGACCGGCGCGGGCGGCGGCGCTGTATCCGGCCGCGGATGCCGAGAGCGCGGGCCTCCATGTGACCCTGCATACCGACACGCCGGTGATTCCGCCCGACCCGCTGTTCACGATTTGGGTCGCCGTCACCCGCTCAATTCAACAGATGCCCTGGTATCCGATCACGAATGCGGCTTGCGCCGGACCGAGCCTCGGACAGAATGAAGCGCTCACGATGGCTCAGGCGGTCGCGGGCTATACAACCGAGGCCGCATGGCAGTACGGGATGGAAAACCAGCTCGGCACGGTCGCGCCCGGATATACCGCCGACCTGGTGTTCCTGTCGGCGGATCCGCTCGCGATGCAAAGTAATCCGGACGGTCTAATGACGATACGAGTGCTGGCGACGGTGCATCACGGGCAGTACTTCCCGAATCCCAACGCCAGCCAGACCCCGATTTGGCCGGGATGACGGAACGTCGATCGCCGCCAGAGGATTCACTGGACCGCTCGGAGCGTCAGCGCGCGGCGTTGTCCATCCCGTTCTGCACCTCCTGCTGACTGATGATCGCCGTCGGTGTCGCGGTGGGCATAGGCCTCGGTGCGATCGCGAGTGAGATCCGGGAGCTACCACCCCATCCGGCGACGCATGCGGTCAAGCGATACAGAACATCGTGAGATGCACGCGGATCAGCACCTCGCTGATCATTACTCCAAGAAAACACTCTCGCCCGCGTTTGCGCCATCCACGCTATAGCTACCTGTTCGTGCAGGTATAACACCACCAAAGGCTTACCGATCGCCCTTTGCGCCATAGTCTAGGTGATGTCGGCTCCGCCCTTTACCTCATCAAGGCACGTTATCGTCACTCTTCTATCATTTGTACCCTCAAATTTCACATTGTTCCGTTGACCTTAAGTTTTTTGAGGTGCTACGACTTGCCGAAAAGCCAAAATATGCCGTGAGAGGCACTGATCAACAAATTGGCGGTGGTAGTCATACTTATTCTCCGAAACTCGGCATCCTCGACCACTGGTTCGCTCGGCACCGTTGGATTATCGCACCAATCCCGGCATCCATGGCACGAATTAAACTATTGGAGGGTGTAAAAACATGAAGCGATTGCTGCTAGTAAGCGGGATCGGCACGATCCTCATCGTGAGCGCCTTCACCATCGCGGTGCAGGCACGACCATTGGCGTCCCATAGATACTCGACATTCAAATACTCAACGTTTTCCTTCCCATTTAACCAAATAGATATTGTTGGGGTGCAGAGCATCAACAAGTCGGGAACCATCGCGGGCTATTACGAAGATACATCGAATGACTACTTCGGGTGGGTACGTTCGCCTAAGGGCACGTTTACAGTGCTCAGCGATCCTGCTGACACCTCCACTGTCGGTTTCACGGCGGGATTTCAGGTCAACGACGAAAATACCGTTGTGGGGGTTTTCTACGACACGGCTGACGACACCTACTCGGGGTTTTTTTACCAGAACGGCAAATTTACCACCTACAACGCGCCGGATGACCTGCCGCCGGAGTCAAGTACTGGGGTCTATGGCATAAACGACGAGGGCGAAATCTGCGGCTTTGTCAGCGCAGCACCGGACTTTAGCACTTCGGAGGCTTTTGTCGGCGAGGTCGGACAAAAATTAGATATTTTCTCGGAGGGAAACGAATCCTCTACCTGGTGCACTGGTTTGAGCAACCGGGGCTATGCAACGGGATACTATGAGGACGAAAACGGCAACAATCACGGCTTTCTCCGCAGCCCAAGCGGCAAGATCACGACAATCGACTTCCCGGGAGCTTCCAGCACTCCTACCGCTGGTCCTTGCGACAGTTTCGATTCCGGCACGATCGCCGAAGGGGTAAATGACAGCGGCGTGGTCTCAGGCCATTTCTGGGATAAAAATTACAATGAGCACGGCTACGTACGCTACCCCGATGGATCCTACCGCCAACTTGGTATTCCCGGCGCCTATCAAACCGCTGGAGGAAACATCAACGATGCCGGAACCATGACGGGCCACTACCTCGACAATGCCTGTGAGCCCAGCGGATATACGGCCGAGCTGGGAGAAGGTAGGAATTAAAACAGTGGTAGGGTACTGTTGTTTTGGCCCGAAGATAGCGGACGAAGAAAACGTACATCAGTAAGGAGAGGATTAGATCAGGTATGGCACGAATTTCCAAGTTGTTGGTGATCTCAGCCGCAGCCGCCGCGTTTTTGCTCATCGGGATGACGGTCGGTTCGGCGCAAAATGCGTTTGCGCAGGATGACGATCAGGCCGCGGTACAGAACCCAGGCGATCTTGGCGGCCACGCCCAAGTCAGTAACGAGCCGGCCGCTCCGCTGGACGTGAACGGATGCTGGTCCGGCACCTTGACCGACATCTACGCGGGGTCGGGAACCGGCGACGTCGACTTCGATCAGATAAAGGCAAAGCTGCGGGCCCCGTCGAACGGCGATGACATGATGGATTTCACCTGGGCGGACGACAGCTATGCGTATGGCGACGGTAAGGGGACCGCGACCAAGCGGGCGTACAACTTCAAAGTCACCTACAAGAGCGAGAAGGGATGCTACGGCGTGGTGCGAGGGTCGCTGACGGACAGCACCACGATGGTCGGCATCTACCGGTTTTCGAAGGTATGCTGGCGTCACAACGACTTCGGTCCTCACATCGGCTCATTCACTTTCACCTACGATTCGACCGGCAGTAGCTGCCAGTAAAGAGCTTATAGGATAGGAATGTGGCGGGGCGGGACTCATGCGAGGTCCCGCCCCGATTTTTTTGCGCGCGGCGCGGTTACGGGATCGGGATTAGCTCGATTGCCGCCGCGCCGGAATCGAGAGTCAGGACGGCGACGCTCTTCTTCTCGGCGAGCGAGGGGCTGCCCGGATTCACGAACATCGTACCGGCGCTCATGACGAGCGCGCTTCGATGGGTCCCGCCAAAGACGCACACATCGACGCGTTCGCCAAACACGACCGATGAAACTTCCGCGCCATTCGGACGGGTGAAACGCAAGTCCTCGCCTGGGTTCGCGCCAGCCGGTTCGGCGCTGAGAGAGTTGACCACCCCGATTTTCATCTGACCGGAGGTGAGAATAAGCGGGCCATCAATCAGCTCGGGCGGCTCCGGCGCCGGGTCGGCGGCGCTTCTGACCGCGCGAACCGGCGCGATGCCGGACAGATCCTTGAGCGCGCGGATCGTGGTCAGATCTCCGCAATGGATTATCGCGTCTACGCTGCCAAGCGCGGCGCGAATCCGCTCCAGAACCTCCGGCCATTTCACCAGCGCGTCGTGCGTGTCAGCTATCAGGCCAAAGCGCTTGCCGGCGATTTCGGATCGCGTCATTGTCATTTGCATTCTCTCATTGATTAGCAATACTAACTATATTAAAGGTCGCGGATGGGCGCAAACAAAATCGGCAGGCAGGCCGAACGCGTTTATCTGTTCGTTCAGCATTTCGGCCGCAGGCTGCGAGAGATAGACGCGGACTTGAATCTCAGCCCGGCGCGCTTCTCGGTGCTGAGCGCGCTCGCGTTTCACGGCCGCGCCAAGGTCGGCGAACTGGCGCGTTTCGAGCGCGTGCGGCTCCCTTCGATGACGCGGCTGGTGCGCGATATGGAAACCGCCGGGCTGGTCACGCGCAGACGCGACCGCGGCGACCGGCGCGGGGTGATCGTAAGCCTGACTCCGCGCGGCCTGGCGCTGCTTAAAAGCGCGCGCCAGCGCAAGATCGCATTGGTGCGAAAGCATCTCGTCCGGAAGAGCGCCTCAAGATGGCGCGCGCTCGATGCGGCCCTGGAGTCGTTGGAGCATCTAACGCGCGGCGAAAGCGCGGCCGGAAAGGAGAAGGCAAAGCATGAGCATTGAGTTGCCATCGGCGGTGGCGGTGATTGAGCGCGGAATCGACGCGCGGCTGCATCTCGGCGCCCAGCTCTATGTCTCGCGCGGCGGAGTCACGGTCGCCGATCTCGCGTTCGGCGAGTCGCGCGAGGGCGTGGCGATGACGCCCGACACGCTGATGCTGTGGATGTCATCGATTAAGCCGGTGACCGCGATCGCGATCGGCCAGATATGGGAGCAGGGAAGGATCGCGCTCGATGACCCGGTGGCGCGCTATCTGCCCGAGTTCGCCGCGAACGGAAAAGATCGCGTGACAATCCGCCACGTGCTGACGCATACCGGCGGCTTTCCGGGCGCGATTTACCAATGGTCGAGCGATCCGTGGGACAGGATTATCGCGCAGGTGTGCGCCGCGTCGCTTGAGCCGGGATGGGTTCCGGGCGAGCGGATGGGATATCACGTCGCGTCGGGATGGTACGTGCTCGCCGAGATCGTGCGGCGAATCGATGGGCGGCCATATTCAAGTTATGTGCGCGAGGCGATTTTCGAGCCGCTTGGGATGCGCGATACGTGGCTCGGGATGCCGCCGAATCGGTATGCCGAATACGCGCAGGCGCGGCGGATCGCGCCGATGCATTTCGCGACCGGGATGTCGAAGCCGGTCCCGCACAGCTACGAGTTCTGGAGCGACAGCGCCCAAGCGCTCGCGATATGCCGGCCGGGAGGCAGCGCGCGCGGGCCGATCCACGATCTCGGCCGATTTTACGACGCGATGCTTTCGGGCGGCGGCGGCATTATACGGACGCAAACGATCGAGGCGATCGCGGCGCGGCACGTGGTCGGGATGCGTGATCATACGTCCGGCTATCCGCTCGATCGCGGGCTCGGAGTGGTGATCGATTCGAAGCAGTACTGCAATTCGGCGGCGTGGTTCGGGAACCGATGCTCGCGGCGCACGTGGGGGCATGCGGGATACGTGTCGTCGGTAGGCTTCGCCGATCCGGAGAATCGAATCGTGGTGGCGCTGGCGTTCAACGGGATGCTGGAGGGGCAGGATCTGCGGCACGACGCGCGCGCGATCGCGACAATCGACGCGGTGTACCAGGACCTCGGAATAGGATAGCCGCGCGCGGGGCGGAAAATCTGCGATAACGCGGCGCCTGCCGAGGCCGAAGCTCAAGACCGTTCTCGAAGACCTGGTGATCTACTGCGTCGCGCTGGGAATCGTATTTTTCGCGGCGGAGGAATCGAGCGCACCGCTGCGCAAGAGCGCGTGAATGGATAGGTCGCGGCGCGCGGATTCGGCAACATCAGCGGACCCCTATGGAATAGAATATTTAGCGGGTACTGGTCCTATCCGAGTGGACCATCGGCCCGAATCCCCATGCGATCTTCGCGGCGTGTCACAGATAAATCGTCGGGGCTGGTAAGCGAGATTGCGCGGAGCGCGTCCATGGTACGCGGCACTATCTCGCGGATCGCGGAGCCGATCGAGAATCGTCCGCAACTGAAATTCGTGCTGGAAGACGTGCTGATCTACTCGATCGCGCTGGGGCTTATCGCGTGGGCGATGCAGGGCGTGTCGCTATCGAAGGTGCTGCACGATCTGCGCGCGTCAAATCTGGTTCTGTTCGTGCCGGTGACGCTATGCGCGTTCGCGGTGTGGTTTTTCGGCGAAAACTACATGTTCGCGGTGCTGTTTACCTTTTTTCACAAAAAAACCACCTATCGCGAAACGTTGCCGGCGACCGCCGCGATGTATTTTCTGCAGGCGATCAACAGCCTGGTCGCTGACGCGGCGCTGGTGGTGTTCCTGCACAATCGCAAGCAGGCGTCGTGGGGCGCGGCGGCGGTCACGATCGCATACGTGGGGTTTATCGACCTTTTGGTGATGACCAGCATGGCGATCGCGGCGGCGATCGCGGTGCCGCACTCGCCGATGCGCGAGCTGCTGCCGTATGTGAGCCTGGCGCTGGCCGCGGGAATCGCGATTGCGCTGTGGATGCGATGGCGGCGAAATCCGACCTACTGGGAACGCGCGATACTGGAGCATCCGTCGGTAAAAACATTCCGCGATGCGCGCTTCAAGCATTATGCGGTGCTGTACCTGATCAGATTGGCGATCTTCGTGCCCGAAGGATTCCTCGTCTACCTGGAGGCGATCGCGTTCCATCTGCGCGTCCCAATGGCGCCGCTGTTGGCGCTCACGCCAGCGATCGTGGCGGTCAGCGCCGCTCCGGTCGCGCCCAACGGACTCGGGCTGGCGCAGACGGTGATGGTATGGGGGCTTGCTCCGTATGCGACCGCGACCCAGGCGGTGGCGATGTCGCTCAGCGTCAACGTGATCCATCTGCTGTGCAGGATTCTGTTGGGACTGACTTCGGCGCGGCACTTCGCGCGTCGGATAATCAGGGCCGGATCGGAGCCCGGTCGCGAGCATCGGCAGCATCATACGGGCGGGTCCAGGCGGCCTCATCCCCAGCCAGGGTGAGGAAGGGTGAATCGGCAGGCAGGGGCGGCATTTAGTCGATTCACCAGATGGCTTGCCCGCGCGGCGATGGTATGGTTCGATACGAGGTTCAGGAGCGCAGGCGCGAGATCGCGGGGGCCGCTCCTATATGAACATGAATCCTAATTGTCAGGAGGCGACATGATCCGGCTCCTGATTGCGAAATAAATGAAGAGAACCTACCAGCCGCATAACCGCCGACGTAAACGGACCCACGGATTTCTCGCCCGGATGGCGACGCCCGGCGGCCGCAATGTTCTGAAGCGCCGCCGCGCCAAGGGACGCGTCCGCCTGACCCCGACGATTCCGCGCAAACAGCCCGGCTGAGCCTCGCGGTAAGCTCCGTGAGATTCGGCCCCGCCGATCGGCTGCATCTAAGCCGCGAATTCGTATATCTGCAGCGCCGC
>JASHOJ010000168.1 GCA_030041155.1 Candidatus Binataceae bacterium
ATAGCAGGGCGACGGCGGCAATCGCGGTGCCAAAAATGATCCAATTGTTAGAAAACCAATCGACCTCCTGTCCGCGCTCAAGCACCACCTGCAGCGCTGTGAGCCCGATCGTAAGCAGCGCGATACCAGTGAAATCGATTTTCTCGACGCCGCGCTTCAAATATGGCGGGTCGTAGACAAACGCGCTCACCATCAAAAGGCCGACGATACAGATCGGCACGTTGATATAGAAAACTGACTGCCATCCGTAGTTATCTACCAGCCATCCGCCCACCACTGGTCCGACGGCGGGCGCCAGGATGACGCCCATGCTGAAGATCGCCATCGCCATCCCCTGCTCGGCGGGAGGAAAAGTTTCGCGCGCGATCGCCTGCGAACAGGGCATCAGGCTGCCGCCGCCGATCCCTTGCAGAATCCGATACACGATCATCTGGGTCAGAGTTTTCGAGGTTCCCGCCAGCACCGATCCGACGATGAACAGGAACATCGATGCCAGGAACAGGCGTTTGCGTCCGAGCACCATGGTCAGCCACGCCGCCATCGTGATCATGATGATCTCGGCAATCGAATAGGCGGTCGAAACCCACGTGATCGTGAGCAGATCCTGCCCGAAGCTGCCCATCATGTGAGGCATCGCGACGTTGACGACCGTCGCGTCCATGACCGAGAGAAAAGTGCCGACCATCACTGACGAGGCGACCAGCCACTTGCCCGGTGCGCTGTGCTCGGACCCGGGGGTTATCTGTGGATGAGCGGCAGCCATGGCGTTTGCGCGCGCGGCGACACGCCGTCCCATTCTATCAGCACCGCTGCGCGACCCAAGGAACTGGCCGTGGTGATCCAGTCAGTCGGCAATTCGCGGCGAGCCGCGCGTGCGGCGGACACGCGCCGCGAATTGTGCAAAAGTTACCTGCGGGTGTCGTCGTGAAACTTTCCATCGTCGATCAGTCGCCGGTTCCCGAAGGTCACACTCCGGCCGACGCGCTGCGCAATACGATCGATCTCGCCCGCGCCGCGGATCGCCTCGGGTATACCCGCTACTGGATCGCCGAGCATCACGCGACCGGATCGTTTGCAAGTCCAGCGCCGGAGATCATGATCGCGCGCGTCGCCGCGGAAACCCGCCACATCCGGGTCGGGTCGGGCGGCGTGATGCTGCCGCATTACAGCCCGCTCAAAGTCGCGGAGTGCTTCCGGATGCTGCATGCCCTCTATCCCGGCCGCATCGATCTCGGCATCGGACGGGCGCCGGGCGGCAGCCCGCTCGACACTTTCGCGCTACGCCGCGACCGCACCAATCGCACGATGCCGGACGACTTCCCCAATCAGATGGCGGAGTTGATGGCGTTCCTGGACAAGCGCTTTCCAGACGAGCATCCGTTCGGCCAAATCCAGGTGTCACCCGACATGCCGGGCGGACCCGAGGTGTGGCTGCTCGGCTCCAGCATGTGGAGCGCGGCGGCGGCGGCGCAGTTCGGGGTTCCCTATGCGTTCGCGCATTTCATCGATCCGACTCATACCCGCGCCGCGATCGAGTATTACCGTTCGCATGTGAAGCATGATTCCGGTCCGATGGCCGGGCGAACGATCCTTGCGATGGGCGCGATCTGCGCTGAAACCGAGGACGAAGCACAATACCTGTATTCGAGCATCCGCGCGTGGGCGCAGCGTCTGCGCCAAGGTGGCGGCCGCGGAGCGATTCCTGAGCCCGGCCACGCCGTTCGTCAGGTCGGGCCGCTCGCTCTGGATCGCGACCCGCGCAACACCGGCGAATGGCCGCGCGTGATAGTCGGCACCCCTGACACGCTGGGCGAGAAGCTCACCCGAATCACCGACGATCTGGTCGTCGACGAGCTGATGATCGTGACAGTGGTTCACGACCATCGCGCGCGCGTGCACTCTTATGAACTGCTGGCCTCCGCGTTCGGCATCACGCCGCGCGAGACCTGACCGCTATTTCCCTTTGAGCGTCTTGATATCGTCGAGCAGCACCTTTTCGTGCCCCTGCGGATTCACCTTGGCGTAGGTCTTGCGCACAGTTCCTTTCGGATCGACCACAAACGTGCTCCGCTCCCAGAACTTCATGTTGTTCCACTCCGCCTGATTGATTCCGCACGCCTTCATCAGGCTAGAGCTCGGATCGGCGAGCAAATCAATCGTGAAGCTGAACTTGTTGCAGAAATTCTTGTGCGAACCGACATCGTCCGCGCTGACGCCCACGATGCTGATACCGGCGGCGTCAAAATCCGACTTTGACGCGGTGAACGATTTTCCCTGGATTGTGCACCCCGGCGTATCGTCCTTCGGATAGAAATAAACCACTAGCCATTTGCCGGCATAGTCGCCGAGCTTCACGGTTTTGCCGTCCTGGTTGGAAAGCGAGAAGTTGGGAAACTGTTTTCCTTCCTCGAGCATGCTTTTCTACCTCAGCTTCGATGGAATTGGCTCAGACTCAGGCTCGAATCTTTATAGCACGTTCCGCGCGTAACTCGCGCTGGTTCCAGGCGCTCGCCAGTCGCTAGAAAGGTAGCCGGTTCGAATCAGAACATGAACGTGATCGGATTGGTAGCCGCCATTGCCCATGCGAACCACGCCGTCTCGACGATCGCAATCAGCCACAGGTTGCGTGAGACGCTGTATGCGGACGCGGAGAAGATTTCGATCATTACGAACAACAGCGCGAGGCTCGGAAGGATCAGAAAGACCACGGACGACAGGATTCCGATCGCCGCACCGACTCCCATCAGCACCAGAATAACGATCCGCCCGATAACCGCACGGGTGGTCGAGATTGTGACCGAGCCCCGCCGCACCATGAACTCGAATCCGAGCCAGAACGGGAACGCGAGAATCGCCGCCATAGTTCCCATCGTCAGCCGCTCCGGAGTCAGCGACAGGCCGTGGAACGTCACGCCGGTGCTCGCGCCAAGGCAGGCATAGACGATCGCAAACGCGATCGCCGCTCCCAGAAGCGTAGCGCCCGCGCTGTCGCGCATCCGCTCCCAGATCAGCACCCTCCCCATTATCAGTGCGACGATCAGGATCACGCCCGCAACCGCGAGCCAGGAGGTCTGCACGTCGCCGACCACGAACGAGATGAATGCTGCCGGCTGAATCATCGCGACCAGCGGCCACGCCGCGACCAGCGCCCCGGCAACAATCGCAATGCCGATCCATCCGTTGAACCCTGGCGGTACCGAGATCCACTCGCCCGCAATCGCGCCGCAGATCCTTCCGATCGGCACCAGCAGGATTAAGAATAGGAGTACCGCGACCTCCGACCAGATAATCCGCGGATCCTTGAGATTGATGCTGCCCGCGCGCGCGGTGCCAAATGCACCGTCGAGCCATTTGATAATCGTTGCGGCGGCGACCGGCGAGTAGACGATCTGGATATGGTTGACGTCAGGGATTCGCACCGCTTCGACGGCAGTGCCCTGCTTGGGATCTCCGTAGACCTTTCCCAGCTCGATATGCGAAACGCCGGCAAGATGCGCCGCGATCTCGGTGGAAGTATCCTGAATTGCGTCCCTGGGATCGTGCTGGGCGAAAATAAAAAGCGCATCCTTCGGCCGCTCCGGCCCCGGCTGCCATCCACCCGAAATCATGACTGAGCCCGAAAGATTGGGATCGTGAGTCGCATAATCAAGCGCCGCGCCCGCGCCCATCGAATGCCCCATCACCACGATCCGAGTGCCGTCCACCAGCTCATAGCTGCGCAGGTAATTCACCGCCGCCGCTATGTCGCCGCGCAGCCCGTCCGTCAGGTCGTTCCCGAATGGATTTTGATTCTCACCATGCCCGCTCACGTCTATCGTCAGCACCGCATAGCCGTTCTGGGCGATACGCCGCGCGAGCACACTCATCATATGGCGGTCGGACATGAAGCCATGCACCAGCACCACCGCCGGCGGACGCTGAGGCTGAGGCGGCGCAAACATCCGGTAGAAGGTGTCGCCGCTTGGCAGATACATCGTCGCCGGAATTTCGCCGGGAAGTGTCATCGACTCGTGCGGCGGTCCGCCATGATCCAGAACCGCGAGCCGCGCGATCACGATCAGAAACAAAATGGCGATTATCAGTGCGACAATCCGAAGTGCTTTCATCCGCACCCCCTCTAAACTGTCCACCCGCCAAAAAGTTACGGGGCCGCTTACGATATCGCGCTTGTGCCGCTTTCAGAAGGTGACGGGCAGGCGGACGAGCCCCCGCAGAACCATCGTTCGCCGCCATTCGTGTTGTCCCGCCAGCGCAAGCTTCGGCATCCGCCGGAGCATCGTCTCGAACCCGATGTGTCCTTCGATTCGCGCCAGCGGCTCGCCGATACATCGATGGATTCCGCCGGCAAATGCCAGGTGATTGTTATCCGGCCGTGCGATATCGAATCGGTCCGGTTCCGGAAAACGATCTCCGTCGCGATTTCCCGCCCCCATGATCACCACCAGATGCGCCCCCGCGGGAATTTTGCGTCCCGCTATCTCGATATCTTCGGTCGCGGTGCGAAACGTAACCTGCGCCGGACTATCGTAACGCAGTACCTCATCAACCGCCGAGTCGAGCAGCGACGAGTCCGCGCGCAAACGCGCTGCCGCCTCCGGATTTCTAAGCAGCGCGAGGGTTCCGTTGGCGAGCATGTTCATGGTCGTCTCATGTCCGGCAATCAGCGTGAAGATCGCGTTGCAGACTATCTCCTCATCGCACGCGATTTCGCCGCGCGCCTGGCCCTCGACCATCAGGCTTATCAGATCGTCGCCCGGACGTTTTCTGCGTTCGGCCGCGAGTTCGTGAAAATAGCGCTTGGCCGGCGCGAGCGTCTCCCGCACCATCCTGCCCGGATCGTTTGCGCTGGCCGCCGGATCGATCGCGACGCCAAGCGTCTTCACCCATTTGCGAAGCAGCGGCTTGTCAAGGTCGGGAACGCCCATCACATCGGCCAGCACATCCACCGGAAGCGCAAACGCGAAATCCGCGACCACGTCCATTGCGCCGCGATCGATTACCGCGTCAATCAGGCGATCGGCGATCTTCTGAATCCGCGGCCGGACCGTCTCCAGGCTCGCTGCCGTGAACAGCTTTCCCATCACCCGCCGCAGCCGCGTATGGTCGGGCGGCAGGCGAAATTGCAGCGCGTCGCGAAGCAGCGTTTGCATCGAGCGCAGACCGTCGTCGGGCGGAAACGCGTTCAGCGCTCTCATATCGAAGGTGCTGGTGCGCCGATCGCGCAAGACGTTGTAACAATCGGTGTAGCGCGAGATGATCCAGAATCCGATCGGCGTGCGCAAGACCGGATATCGCCTGCGCAGAAACCGATAGAGCGGATACGGATTCCTGGAGAAAACGCGCCCGTACCAGCGGTTGAAAATCCGGCTGGTCCTGGCGAAGGTTGCGGGCGACGCCATAGCCTCAGGACGCGCGAAGCGGGTGGCCCGCCTTCATGCCTTTTTGGCGAACGGCCGATCGCGCTCAGTCAACGCCGATTTGAGTCCGCGCTCGCGCGACGCCTTCATCCATTCCTTCACGGTCTCGGTCTGATGCGCGATCACGTCGATATCCGCCGACGACTGCTCCGCCGCCCTGATTCCAAGAATGTCGAGATAGCGATTGACGGCTGCCTTGTGCAGGATCAGCAGCTCCGCAGGGACCATCGCGACCCGCCGCGCATAGGCGAGCGTCTCTCCCTCGAGCTTTTCTTTCGGATACACGCGATTAACCAGATGCCATTCCAGCGCCTCGCGCGCGCTCATGTAATCGCCGGTGAAAAAATATTCCTTGGTCTTGCGCGGACCCATCAGCACCGGCCACATCGACAGCGTCGGCAGGATCCCCAGTGATCGTCCGGCCGGATGGCCGAATTGCGCATCCTCGCTTGCGAACACGAGGTCGCAGTGGCCCACGAATTCGGTGCCGCCCGCAAGACAATAACCGTGCACCTGCGCGATAGTTGGCTTCGGAAGCATCCACAGCCGCTGCCATCTTTCGATCGTGCGATGCAGCCCCAGCCGGTCGTTGGTGACGGTGAACGTGGACCCCGGATGCTGCGTGCCCTGCAAGTCGTAGCCGGCGGAGAATGCGCGACCCGCGCCGCGGATTATCAGCACGCTCGCCTCCGGATTCGCCGAATACTCCTCCATCACGCTGTCCAGCTCACCGAGCAGTTTCTGCGACAGCGCGTTCAGCTTCTCAGGGCGGTTAAGGGTGAGTCGCCAGATTTTTCCTTCAACGTTCTCGTAGATGACCGTCTCGTACGATGCCATCGCAGTGCCTCCGCAATCTCTGAAAAAACTCCGCGCCTACTTCACCTTCGAAAGGAAGTCCGCCGCGACATTTGCCGCCTGCGCAGGATCCTCCCAGAAGAACATGTGCCCAACGCCTTTCAGAATTTGGACCTTCGATCCTGAAATTCCCTTGTGCAGCACCTCCGCGTTGCCGACCGGCACGATATTGTCGTCGTCGCCATTGATAATCAGGGTCGGCGACTTGATCTCGCCAAGGCGCGCGAACGTATCAAATCCACCGATCGCTTGTCCCTGCCGCATATAGGTATGCGGCGGCGTGATCGGATAGTTGGCGGATTCGGCAAGCTGCGCGTCGATAAACTTCTGTCCCGAGGCCGAGGCGAGAAATGCCCGCCCGCAGGCGACCGAAAAGGCTAGCTTCGCCGCCTCGATGGGATTCATCCCCGGCTGCGGCATCAGCTTGGCGATATTGGCCGGATCGGCGGGAACCGAGTGCGCCGCTCCGCAATTGGTGCATCCGAGCACCAGTCCTCTGACCCGCCGCGGATACTTGAGCGCGTACTCCTGCGCGATCATCCCACCCATCGAGATCCCGTAGATGTGCGATATCGGCTCGCCGGCTTTGTCGAGCACCGCCGCCACGTCGTCCGCCATGTCGACGAGTTTCCATTCGCGATCCGGCTTGTCGCTCTCGCCGGTGCCGCGATTATCGATCACGTATAATTTGAAGCGCGTTTCCAGGGTCTTGAGAAACGGCTCGCCCCACGATCGGCCTGACCCGCTAAATCCCATGATCAGCGCAACCGGCGCGCCGGTGCCGCGAACCTCGTAGCGAATCTTGAGGCCGTCTTTGGATTGTGCAAAGTCGCGTGATGCCACGGTACTAATCTCCTTGCGGTACAAAATCGCTGCGCCCCTATCGCTGTCTTTACGGCCGCAATCGATTCCGGTATTCCGCGCGCGATAGTAGCCCCGCCGCCACTTTGGGGTAAAGCGCGACGGTTCGGCGATGTCATCGTTGCTTTCCCCGCCCCCGCGATTCGTTGCGGGGCAGGGCTAGGGAGGGGGTGACTGGAGCATCGTCACGCGTCAGAGGTTTGGATCAGCCCCCCTTCGTCCTCCCCCATGACGAAACACGGGAGGATAACTGTGCGGCATGGGAGCGTAGCGCCAAGACAAGATGCGGCGGGCGCACCGAGACATGCGGCGCGCCCGCCGCTTATGAGAATGGAAGCAGGCGCGCCTTTCAACCATCGGCGCGCCTGATCGTTCGGACTTAGCCCGGCGTTAGCTGAGACGCCAGATTACCCGCGCCGCCTCGGCCGATCGCTCAACCAACTTGCGGCCGAATTCATTTTGCGCCGCAAACATTGGCGCAAGCGGAGTGTCGTTGGCCCAACTGGTCGCGCGCGCCTGCATCTCGAGCGCGTCGTTCGCGATCTTTTCGCTGGTATCGATATACCAGGCGGCAATCCGCTTGGCGCCATCGACGCTGAACACTTCGCGGCCGGCTTTCGCCAGGTTCTCGATCGTCGAGTTGGCGGCCTCTTTCGCTTCATCTGCCATGATTTCTCCGTCCTCCAGTTGCCGGCAACGCCGGGATTCCTGCCATTGTAACCATCAAATCGCGCGGCGCCGTCCGGTACAGTCACATCCGCGACAATTCATGCGTTTTCCTTATTTTAATGGCGAGAGCTTACGAGTCACGCTCGGAAAGCCACCTGCCTATCGAGGGCCACAGATTTTTGAGCGCATCCGCCGAGACCGCGGCTCCCATGTGACCGGTTGGATAATGGAAATTCTGCTTGTCCGCGCTTCCAATCAGCGCCGGCAGCGGCTCGCTCGATTTCGGGTTCACTACATCGTCGCGATCGCCGATCACGTTGAGCAGCGGCGAACTGACGTTCTGCAAATTAACCCGGTCGCCGCCGACTTTCATGGTTCCTTTCATCAATGCGTTGCGGATTCCCAGATCGTTGTTCGTCTCGACGAAAATCTTGCCCGCGAATGGAACGTCGCTATGCAGCCATCGCTCGAACAGCCGGAACATATCGATAAAGCCATTGCGCGGCGCATTGCGATACGCGCCGACGAACTTGTCGATCAGATGATGCGCCGGCGCGAGCGTGTTGAAGAACGAGAAGATCATCCACGGCGGAACGTTTCCGTAGGTATCGACCAGGATCTCGGCCGCATGCTCGCCGAGCAGATGCATCAGGTAGTCGATTGGCAGGTCGCGCCGGCTCATGTCGAGCGGTAGGGTCAGGGTGATGAGATTTTTTACGTTCTCCGGATTGAGTGCGGCGAAGATCAGCGCCAGCGTCGCGCCGAAACAGTATCCAAGAATCGAAATTTTCTCCGCCCCGCTATGGATCCGCACCGCGCGTACCGCGTTGCCGATATCCTCGTTGACGTACTCGTTGAAGCCGTACGCGCGATCGGCGCTGGTCGGCGGAATCCAGTCGATCAGATACACGTCGAAGCCTTGGCGCGTCAGGTTTTCGACCACGCTGCGTCCCCTCATCAGATCGAGAATGAAGGCGCGCTTGATCAGCGAATAGATAAGCAGGATCGGTGTCTGATGCGCCCGGTTAGGAGCGGGATAATAACGCAGGCTGACCTTGCCGCCCTCGAAAATGACGGTGAATGGAGTCGCGGGCGGCGGATCGTCGCTGGTGATCCCAAAACCGAATCGAAATGCGTCCAGGGTGCGGATCGCCCCTTCCATCCATAGATTGGCGATGTCACTAATTGGGGACGTTCCCATTCGCCTCGCCCTCGCCCGCCTCCGGCTGCATCCATCCAGCGAACATCGGCCGCTGGAACACTCCCGAGGTCGCCATCATCATCGCCTCGCTGCCGATTCTGGCCGGCATTCGCCGCGCGTCGGCAATCGCCGGGTTCATGCGGCTTAAGGCGGTCGCGATCTGCACCTGATTTCGCAGCGCCGCGATCTCGGAGCGCATTGCCTCTATCTCGCCTGCCGGCGGAAGGCCGAGCGCCGGCCACAGGGTCGCGAAGATCGCGCCGGAGAGCGCCGCGTTCAGGCGTTGGAGCCGGACTCCAAAATCGAGCGCGCTGGCGGCAATCCATCCCGCGGTGGAGTTGGTGTACGTGCGATCGGTGACCGCGTTGGCCGCGGAAATCGCCGCGTCGTACGCCTTCCATCCCGCTTCGTTCAGCTCTCGATTATTTCCAGCCGCCATCATCCGCTTGGTGGCCGCTATCGGCAGATCGATCAGCGCCGCTTCGGCGAAATCCACGACGCTTCTCAGCCCCGCGGGCAACGGGATATCCACCGCCCCTTTAGCTCCGTCGGCTCGGTTCATCTCACTTTCTCCTGCAAGTCACTCGAAAATCATGAGGACGCGGGATTTGATGTTCTTGGTTTCCCCAACAGTTTAGCCAACGGCGATCGTCATGCAATGACTTTTTTGATCCTTGGATGTCGCCGGGGTGACAAATTTTTGAATCCGTGCAAAGAAGCGACGATTTATGTCGCCTGCGCGACATATGCGCATCGTCTATCTGATGTGCTACCTATCGGGACGTGCCCTCGGAACATCCGCTCGACCCCAAAGCTCTCCACAAGCTAAAAAATTTCGAGTGGCTCGATGCGCACCAGCTTGGCCGACTGGCTTCAAACGCCGTTTCGATGCGCGTCAAACGCGGCGAAAGCGTGTTCCACGAAGGCGAAGCATCAAGCCACGTGTACGTGCTGATTTCGGGGGTCGCCAAACTCTCCTTTCTTAAAGCCAGCGAGCGCGTGCTGGTCTCGCTGGTCGGTCCGGGTGAGGTCTTCGGCGCGTCGTCGCTGCTCCCGGAAGCGACGCGCCCGTTTCGATGCAATGCGTTCACCGATTGTGTGGTGGCATCGATAAAGCCGGCGGTTTTCGTCGATACCTTGCTCGGCGTGCCGCTTAAGCGGCTCTCGCAAACGATGGAAATGACGGTCGGGCGATGGTGGGTGATGCTGCTGCGGTATACCAACTTCGTCGGACTGGGACTCCGCGAGCGCCTGGCAGGCGCGCTGCTGGAACTGGCGGCCAAATTCGGCGCGCGCGACTCGCGCGGAACCGTCCTGACGCTTAAACTGACTCATGCCGACCTGGCCGAGCTGGTCGGCGCGTCGCGCCAGCGGATTACCGAGCAGCTTATCGAGTTCGAGCGCGGCGCCATGATTATTCGCGAGGGGCGCAGGCTCATAATCGTGCCCGAAAAGCTTTATCAAATCGCGCAGCTCTGACGGACGGGAGAAAGCCCCCGATGGCTCAGGTGTTTGGGAAATATCAGGACAAGTTCGCTCAAGGCGGTAAACTCCGGCTCCATTATCTCGATTTCGGCGGCGACGCGATGCCGTGGCTGGTGTGTATCCATGGCCTCAGCGGCAACGCGCACAATTTCGATCAACTGGCGCCATATCTTGCCCGCCGCTATCACGTCCTGTCGCTCGACGTGCGCGGACGCGGCGACAGCTCGTGGGGACCTCCCACCGAGTACGTGCCGCGCTTCTATGCCGAGGACTTGGCCGCGATTCTCGACCATCTGAGCATCCGCAAGACCGTGCTGATCGGCACCTCGATGGGCGGCATCATCTCGATGATGTACGCGGGAGGTTGGCCCGACAGAGTCGAACGGATGGTGCTGAACGATATAGGGCCGGATATCGATCCCAAGGGAGCCGAGCGAATCGGCTCATATATGGGCAGTGCGCCCGAGCGTTTTGACGACCTTTCCGAAGTAGCGGCATATTATCGCGCGAACTATCCCGCAATGGCGTCGATTCCTGAGCAGCAGTTGCGCGAAGCTGTCAAATGGTCGGTGAAACCGCTGGACGATGGCGGACTCGGATGGAAGCTCGACCCCGCAGTTCGCCGCCCGCTTCGCGGTGGCAAGCCGCAGCAGCGCTATGATCTATGGACGCCATTTGCGCGAATCACCTGCCCGATCCTTGTCATCCGCGGCGCGGACAGCGACATCCTGTCAATGCGCACCGCGACCCAGATGAGCACTACTCATGGCGGCGTGACGATCGTCGAGGTGCCAGGCGTTGGGCATGCGCCGTCACTCGTCGAGCCGGAGTCGCTCGCCGCCTTATCGGATTTCCTTCATCTTCCGACTTGAGCGAGCGGCCTCGACGGTCGAGACAGCGCCTCACGCTTTGACTACGGGCGATGGAAAATACCCTCGCTTTCAGGGGCAGTCACTTGCCATGTTACTCGGTTGGGAACGAACTAGGTCGAGCAAATGAGCATTAGGCTTTAGCCCTCACAAATCCGAGCATGCGGCTATCCGGCACCCGGCTCCTGAGGCTTGCTCTAAGAACATTTCGCCTAGCCCGACGCGTGATGCACCCGGCGCAATTGCTGCACTTGCTGTTGTTCGATGCCGTGAATGACGGCGGGTCCTGCACACTATAGAGACAACGCAGTTCCTTCTGTCATTACCGTGGTCGGCTTTTGCCTGTGCTCAACTCATTGCGCCGGTCTTCACAATCCTCACTTGACGGCGGGGCATCTATTCACCGCGGCCGGCTGTTTTGTGTAGAGACACTGACTGCCTGCCGTATTCTC
>JASHOJ010000169.1 GCA_030041155.1 Candidatus Binataceae bacterium
CAAGTTCAGCCGAAGTGAGAGCATCAAGGATACGATTGCGGAAATCCGACGCCGCGGCGGCGCCACACACGTTCGAGCAGGTTCTAAGCCTTCAACCCAAGCAGTGGAAATGCCGGTATGAATCTCTACATCCTCAGGCACGGAATCGCGGAAGACGCCCCTCCCGGAGGCGACGACGGAGCGCGCAAACTAACCTCTCGCGGCCGCGAAAAACTGCGCGACAGCACGGCCGGGATGCGCGCGCTCGGACTAAAGTTCGACGTGATTCTGACTAGTCCGCTGGCGCGCGCCAGCGAAACCGCGGAAATTGTCGCGGCGGCTTATTCCAACACCCCGCCCCCTCGTGTCGAGCCAAGGCTCGCGCAGGGAGTGCCGGCGCAGGAAGCGATCGCTGCTATAAAGGAATTTTCCAGACGCCACGACGTGATGATTGTCGGTCACGAGCCTCAACTCAGTGCGATCGCCTCAATTCTGCTCAGCGGCTCGCCACAGGGAATCAATATTAATCTGAAGAAGGGCGGATTAATCGCACTGGAAACAGCGGCACGAGGCGATCGCGATGGTGCGCGGCTCCGCTGGATGTTAGCGCCGCGCCAGATGCGCAAGCTCAGCAAGTGAGGGAAAATGCCGCGCGAAGCACGAGTTGGTGCTAGTTCCAGGCCTTCGTAATGATCGCGTGTTCCCCTTTGACCCGTTTCGCGCCCTCGCGGGGTGGCATCTTGTCAGCCTGGGCAAATCGGATGAGCCGCCAGATCTGGCCGTAATAAACCTTGGTTCCCACTCCGCGATCTCGGCCACGATGCCCCAGGGGAACCGCTGGATTGTAGCAGAACCATCGCGCCGGCATTCCGCCGGCCATCGGCATCGTTCCGGTAAACGGCTCGCAGATTGAGCCATCGGCTAATTCCAGTATCCAGGGACTTGCCTCACCGGATCGGGCTGTCGCGCCGAGTTCCGGCAGTGGCTTGGTCAACTTCATCACGAATCCCGGCTTGTTGGTTGCGGGATTGGCGCCACATACCACCTCTCCTTTGTTTGGTGGCGAGACAAAGCACGGATCGAAAATCTCATTGCCGATTTTGCATCGCCACGCTCCCGGACGCGGAGCCGCAATCGAGTTGGTCCAGCACGAGCCAGCTCGGGTCGGACCCGGCGGAATTTTCGGCACGAAGAACACGATGCTGGTGTGCTTGGGCGGCGAAACCTGAGCCACAGCCACGCGCGTCCATACCACGGCGCTCGAAAGCGCGATCGCCGCCGCGGCGACTACAAGTAAGATGCGGGTCATGTTTTCGATAGGCGTCTTCATCGCGTCGTCGTCCCCGATGTGGCGAGATAAATTGCCTGCGGATCCGAAAGGTTGCGTCCATAGACTATACCTATGGTGCCGTTTATCTGTACACACGCATCCTTTATCGCATTAATTGATGTCTGCGATTCCGGCCGCCAGGAGAGTGTCGGCGGCTCATGGTTCAGGCGAGTCGTGCCTTTTCGACCGATGACGCGGGCGATCACGGCGCAGCAGCTCAGCGCCGCGCGCGAACGAATCGGCGCTGCCTCGATGGCGATAGTTCATGTCGTTGCCGCAATGGGGGCAGTTGATGTCTTTCCACTGGACGAATCTTCCGCAGAACGGACATCGATAACGATGGCGCGCCTTCCACCAAAATCCGAGCGCGGTGACGCCCGCCAACGCGAGACCGATCGCTGTCTGGTACACGACCAAGAAATCGCTCGATTCAGGCCGATAGCGCGCGCGCCGCAATTTGCGCGGCGGTACGACGCGCGGTTTTCAGGCGAGGCCATCCTTTAGCGCCTGTTCCAGCGCTCCGATGTTCATGTGATGGCCTTTCGCCATCACGACGAGGAACGCCTTCAGGTGATCATCGTTCACCGCCGCCAGATTCTCTTCGATTTTGCGGATCACCCATCGCTGGCCGCGGTTCAGCAGCTCAAGCTTTGCGCGGAAGTCGCCCGCCGCGCGGACTTTTTCCACAAAGTCGCCGGTCTTGTTCGATGCGTTGCCGCCGAGCCTGCGCGTATGGGCGGCTATCTCGCCAGCGTAGTAGCCCTCGTCATGGCCGACTTTGCGCAGCATCTCCTGCAACTCCAGCGAGGCTGCCTGCTCGGTCAATTCATGCAGCACGCGGCCGCCGGCGCGTTCCGCGTCACCTAGCTGATTGAGAAATCCTTCGAGTTGCGCATCCATCACGGTTCCCTCCGCGTCATAAGATTAGCGCGCCGCTCACATCGTCGGCGCGATAGGACAATAGGCGGCGCGAAAGCCTGCGCGCCCGCTGAGCGCCGCGCGGATGATTCTCGTCAGGGGAATCAGCGCGCGCATCGGAGTCCCGCCGAGCGACCGCGCGGTGTCCATTTTGCCGGAAAGCAGCGACTCGATCAGGCCTGGCTGCTCGGGCAGCTCCTCGATAGCGACCGGCTGCTGTGGCGATATGTGCGCAAGCTGCTTGGCTTTCGCTAGCGCATCATCGAAGCCGCCGAGCGAATCGACCAGCTTTATTGGCAGCGCCTGCTGCCCCGTCCAGACGCGACCCTGGGCGATTTTCTGAACGTCAGGGACGCTCAGATGGCGACTGTCAGCCACAATTTTCACGAAATAATTGTAGGTGTCGCCGAGCATCTGGTTCTGAAACATCGCAGCCTGCGCGGGAGTAAAGTCGGTGAAAGAGTCGAACATCTCGGCGTTCGCTCCGCGGCTGACCGAGCCGCTGTTCGCGAATATCTTTTGCGCCGCCGGCGCAAGATTGAATTTGCCGCCCAGAACGCCGATTGATCCGGTAATGGTCCCGGGATCGGCGACGATCGCCCGCGCCGGGGTCGAAATCCAGTAGCCGCCGGAGGCTGCGTACCCGGACATGCTGATGACCACGGGCTTTTTGTCCTCGGTCAGCTCAACCTGGCGTCTGATCAGGTCGGATGCGATAACGTCGCCTCCAGGCGAATTGATGCGGAAGATTACGGCGCGCACCGAGTCATCTTCTCGCGCGGTCTTGAACGCGGCGACAATATCGTCCGACCCCATCGCATTGCCCTCGGGCGACAGGAGCGGATCGAATCCGCCCTGCCCACGCTCGATCGCCCCGCTGCCGTACACTACGGCAATCCGGGTACCCGGAGCGGCAAGTCCGCTCACGACCGAGCTGCGGCTGTAGTCAGCGTAGTTTTCGAGATTATGGCGGGTCCCGCCGCTATGCTTTATCCGGTTTGTGAATTGATCTTCGTATTCGATTCGGTCAACCAGCTTATTCTTCAGGCTCGCTGGGGCTCCGAGCGGTGCCTGATCGACAAGGCCTCGCACCGTAGCGGGATCCAGATGACGCTCGGCTGAGATTTGCGCGACAATCTGATCGTACATGTCTCCGACCAGCGCATTGTCCTCTTCGTACTGGCCGGGAGTGAAATTCTTCTGGGTGAATATGTTGGCTGCGGACTTGTACTGACCGATAGCGGCGAAATTCGGCGTAACGCCGATCCAATCGAGAGTGCCGCGCGCAAACAGCTCTCTGATTCCCACTCCGGTGATTCCGAGGTCGGCCTGCGGCATCAGCGAAACTTTCTCGCATGCGGCGCCGACAATATAGGGCAGGTTGCCGGGACCGAAGTCGCCGGCGCTCTCAATATACGCCGCGGTCCATTTTCCAGCTTTGCGAAACCGGCTAATTAGCTGCGCGATCTCCTGTGCCTGGGCGAGGTCCATCTGCGGATCATTGATTTCCACTGCAAGCCCGATGATTCGGGGATCCTTGGTCGCGTGATCGATAGCGCGGCGCACGAAGTTGAGCGGCGTCTCCTCCGTGTTGATGAATCCGAAGATGCTGTTGCTGCCGCGCTCGACGACCTCGCCCTGCAGCGTCACCATCAGCACCGAATTTCCGGGTACCCGATGCTGCAGATACTCGGAGCCGGCGAAGATTAGCACGAGGATCACGATTACGACGATCACTCCAAGGACCCATTTTAAGAATCTCTTGATCATTGGAACTTCGCTGCCGCCTCCCTGCTTTCAACCAACCATACCTTGACAAGCGGGGCCAGCCGCAATAAACAGCGCCCTGATTAAATTCTTCGAGCCGGGATGGCGAGAACAGATCTTAGGGAGAGCTGCCCAGCGGCTTGCGGTCCACCGAAGAGTCGTCGAGATAAAGGTGATCGCCGAGCCGCGTCATCTTGAGCCTGGTGATCGCCTCGACTCCCTGCAATTCCAGCTCCGAAGTCGCCGTGAAAGAGTGCGCGCTGCCGACATAGGAGCGCCCTCCTTCCAGGATCTCCGTCATCACGCGGCCAGCGGGATAAACGCCGCCCGGTCCCACGTTTGGTAATAGCTCAAGCACCCGCTCGATTGTCGGCGCCACATCGACGTTCGAGGTTGGATTGGTGTCGGTGAATCCGCGCCTGAAATCCGGGCCGATCGCGGCGCCGACGTTATGAATTTCGCGCATTCCGGCAGCCCCGTGCATACCCATCCCGGTAGTCCACAAATCGGAATTCAGGTCGGCATAGACCAGGCCCATCACCGGATGAATGAGCGGTTGTGATCTATTCGGCACCGCTTGCTGGCCGCTGGCTTCGAGTGCGAACGCGGGCGCTTCAGGCCCAGTGAACCCCTTGTTCGAGATATTCGACACCTCGGCGAACGAGATGATCAGATCGGGCGATCGTCCCGAATTGAATAGTCCGAGCGGACCTTGTGCAAAGGTGCCGTCGATCCATCCGAGAAACCCCTGCCGTCCCGCATAGCGTCCGCGCCGAGTAATCGGATCGGAAGAAATCTCGCGCGAGAAAATCGGCCCGCACCATTCCTGGGCTTCGGCAAAATCCACGATTTTTTGCAGCCGATCACGGACCGCGTCGCGCGTCTTGAAATCGTCGCGCGAAAGATAAACCAGATCGCTGCCGCCATTAGGCGCAACGACCACGTCGGTTGAATCCTTTGCCTTTTTCAGCCCGGACGATACTAGCAAGGCCGACAGCGAGACCCTAAGCCTTATGGTCGCGAAGCCGTGGTCCGACACGACCATGATGTCGGTGCGATCCGCAACTCCGTTGCTGGCGACTGCGGCGCGCACCACCCCAAGATCGTCGTCCGCCAGTGTAACCGCTTCCAGAGCTGGCAAGGTGCCCAGCCCTGCGATGTGCTGAGTCAGATCGGGATTGTGCGACCAGAGCACGATCAGCGCCGGATGCCCGGCGTCAGTGGCGCGCTTGGCGGCGGGAATCGCGCGGTCCGCCACGACTTGCGCGAAGTATCGATCGCGTTCTCCATCCGCCACTCCGGTGTGAGTGGCCGGCGGGAGCGCCGCGAGTAGATCTGGCGCGGCGGACGGAGGAGCAGCAGCGTCATCGGTCGCAAACAGGTAATTTGCATTGGGCTCGTGCAGCTCGTCCACGCCATTTTTGATCGTGAACACGCGATCATTGAACATGAACGTCGGGCCGTGCTTTCCCAACACCGCGATATAGCCGCCTTCGCGCGCGACCTCCTGCACCACTGAATCGATGCCGAGCAGAGTTCCCTTGAGCGCATCGGGAGCATTCAAATCGGTCAGGCGATGGGTATCTTCCAGGCTTACCGGTCCTACCGCGAACCTCATCAGGTCGGCGGCGGGCAGGTTGATGCCGAGGCTCTTCAACTCCGGCGCTAGATACATCGTGTCGCCGAAAATTCCGGCCACCGCCGGAGGCGTCCCGGTTGCGAGGGTGGCCGCGTTAACCAATGTCAGGGTCGGATACTGCGAATGATGCCGTTCCAGCCTGACGCCCTGACGCTCGAGCGCGAACAGGTTTGGAGTTTCGCGGCTGCTGACGAAGTCGGGGCGCATACCATCCCAGATCATCAGGATGAATATCCTCGCGTGCGAGGAGCTTTGTTCTACGTTCTGATACCGCGTGCCGCGTACGACGACCGGTGCGGCAACGCAATTCGAAACTGCGATCAGAATCACTGCGGCGAAAAGCGCGCTCGAAGACAAGGCTCCGACAATCTTCATGGCTTGTGAATCAAAGCGTTACGCGCCACGCGAAGTCAATGCGTCCGCGTCCATTTCGCGCGTCGATTCATATTTGGTAGCGTTGGTTCCAGCTCGCGAAAAAATCCGTGAAGGAGCATCCCTTGCGCATCGCATTGCTCGGACAGGCCGCGTTCGCCGAAAAAGCGCTGGAAGCGCTCGTAAGCCATTCACATCAAGTTGTTCACGTGTTCGCCCCCGCGGATCCGCCGTCAGGCCGTCCCGATCCGCTTGCGGCTAAAGCCCGCGCGATGGGCTTGCCGCTTTCGCAGCCGAAATCGTTCAAGAGCGATACGGCTTTCGGGCAGTTCAAAGCGGTCGATGCGGAGCTTGCGATTCTCGCCTTCGTAACCTTGATCGTGCCGGAACGGATTTTGTACCTGCCGCGCTATAAATCAATCTGCTTCCATCCCTCGCTCCTGCCGCGCCATCGCGGCGCTAGCGCGATCAACTGGGCGATTATCCAGGGAGATACCGAAACCGGGGTCACCTGGTTCTGGCCGGACAAGGGGATCGATACCGGGCCGATTCTGGTGCAGAAGCGGGCGCCGATCGCGGATAGCGACACCACCGGATCGATCTACTTCAACACTCTCTTCCCGATGGGAATCGACACGATGATCGAAGCGGTAGATCTGATCGCGAAAGGCAATGCACCCGCGCTCACACAGGACGAAAGCCGCGCCACCTATGAGCCGCCCTGCCGCGATGATCATGCGAAGGTGGATTTCGCCAAAGCTCCGCGCGAGGTTTTCAACCTGGTTCGCGGATGCGACCCGCAGCCGGGTGCGTTCGCGGAGCTAAACGGTACGCGCGTGCGCCTCTATGAGGCCGCGCTGGAAAACTCCCGCTCCGGAGAAGCGCCAGGCACGATCTCATCGATCACGACGGAAGGCATGAAGATCGCGCTTGGCGGCGCTACTCTTACCGTTAAGCGGGTGCGAATTGAGCCTGCGACAAAGAAGATTACGCCCGCCGAAGCCGGCGCCCAATTGCCGGTTGGCGCGCTCCTTATATAGCGAAATCGAATGACGGCGGCTTTTACGAGCGCTCGGCCGCGACCGCGCTCACGACGATCGTCCGTTCGCGCGGACCGTCCCACTCCGCCAGCATCACGCCCTGCCATCTGCCGAGCCTGAGCTTGGAAGCCGCGATTGGAATATTGATCGACGTGCTGAGCATCGCCGAGAGGATATGCGCCTGCGAATTGCCCTCGCTGTGACGAAAACCTCCGTTGCGCGGGACGATCTTTTCCAGATGGCCTATCATGTCGCTCGTGACGTCAGGGTCCCAATTCTCGGAAACGATCACGGCGCAGGTCGTATGCGGAACAAACAGATTGCACAGGCCGGTCGCGACCCGCTCTCGCGCGAGAGCGTGATTAACCTGCTCCGTGATATCGATCAGTGCGGCGCGAGCGGGCGTCTGGACCTGAATTTCATTCATCAGATCCGATCTTACGACCACCCGCCGCTCGGTTCTATCGCAAGTTTCTCCGCAAGTCCTGTGGGACTCCGTCGGGATTGAATGCATTCTGAAACAGGCCGGGGTCCGGTATGTGGTGACTTGGTCTGCTCTATGTGCTGTTTCAGCCTGCCCGGCAAACGCCGTTTCAGCGCCAGGCGCTCGCTGCTAAAATCGCCGCGGTTGCAGGGAGGCAAGCGCAACACATGGCGTCGGGGGACGTGGTGGCGAGGGCCAGATTACTAGCGTGCTCAAAGTTTTCAGCTTGGATCGTACTCTTCTGTCTGTCCGTCCTTACCGGGGCCGGTTGCAATTCCTCCGCCTCCAGCGAACCGGACTTCAGCACCAAAGTCGATAAGCTGGTTGATACGGCCCAAACCGCGAATCAGGTCCCATCGATTTGCGTTGCTATAGGCAGGAAGGGCAAACCGATTTATGCGCATTGCTCCGGGATGATAGATCTCGCGAACAACACTCCAGCGCCTCCGGAATCAATCT
The DNA here is from genome assembly GCA_030041155.1 of Candidatus Binataceae bacterium. Taxonomy (GTDB): domain Bacteria; phylum Desulfobacterota; class Binatia; order Binatales; family Binataceae; genus JBARDN01. The sequence goes on from JASHOJ010000169.1 coordinate 7,989, forward strand.
ATCTGATCGGTTCCGTGACCAAGCAATTCACCACGACGGCGATTATGATGCTGGCGAATCAGAAGCCGCCTGCGTTGTCGCTGAGCGATCCGGTCTCGAAATACATTCCCGCGCTGTCGAGCGATCCGGGCATAACGATCGCATAGCTGATGAACATGAGCGCCGGCCTGGTCGATTACACCACCCTCCCGGAGTTCCCTGATTGGGTAAGCGGCGTCCAACCTTCGACAGTGATCGATACTTTGGCACCGCTGACGCTTCGTTTCCCCAGCGTAACGGCCTTCGAATATTCGAATAGTGACATGTTTGTGCTCGGCGCCGTTATCGAAGCGGTCACCGGCGAAACGTATGCTGATTTTATTCAGAGCCAGATTCTGGCGCCGAATGGCTTGGACTCAACTTACTATGGGCTTCCGACCGGAGGGGCGATTGGCTATATGCGAGACGACTCCGACAGTTTGGTTCCAACGCCGGTAATCGATCCAAGCGCGATCTACTCCGCCGGGGCGCTCGCCTCTAGCGTGCTTGACATCGTCAAATGGGACTGGCTGCTGCTGGGCGGCGAAGCGTTATCTCCACGCCTGGTCAAGGAGATGACGACGGTGCCGCCAATCAACGGTTCCGGTCATGGTGAACCCTCAGTTTACGGTTTCGGTTTGATATCAACTCGATTATATGGCCGGCGTATAATCATGCACGGCGGCCGTATTCCCGGCTACAACGATATCACTTCCACGTTTCCAGATACCGGCTGGTCCATCTCGGTGATGAGCAATATCAGCGTGAAGGATTACGTCGTGGACGGGCTATGGCGTCAGATCCTCGACACCGTATGCAGTGACCGCAGCCCATTCCGCTCTCGGTGTTGATGGTTCACAGCTTGTCCTGCTTAATATAGCAGGCAGTCATTCCGGTCCCAGCAGGCCGGACTCAGCACGATCGAGCGCGGAGAACCGAGATCTCGCGATCTCCAGTTCATCCGTGCAGCGATCGCCCCCACCGGCTGAATCCTGCCTTCCCCCGCGGTTATGGTTTCCGACTGTTACCCGGCTTTCGATCTCCGTGCCCTTCCGGCTTCTGAACCGCGATGCCCTGCAATCTAATCGTTTGCGGGCTGCCATCGGCGCTGTCAGTAAACACCAGGCTACCATTGAACTGACCAGCCTTGCTCGAATCGAATTGGACGACTATCGAGCAATCGCGCAGCGGCTCCAGCTTTTTGCATCCGTTGCTCCTGACTGAAAATGGCGCTCCGCCCGCCTTCACGTTTGAGAACTCAACGTCCACGGGACTCACATCCGTTACAAAGATTGGGGCTGTGACTGCCTTTTTCGCCTGCGTGTTGAACACTAGGCCGGGCGGAAAGAAGAACAGCCGCCCGTGACCGCTCGGAGTAGGCGTCGACGTTGGAGTCGCAGTCGGAGTCCGAGTTGCAGTTCGAGTCGGCGTCGGTGTGCCAGTCCGAGTCGGCGTCGGCGTGAGCGTCGGCGTGGCTGTCGGAGTCCGTGTTGCAGTTCGAGTTGGCGTCGTAGTCGGAGTTCGAGTTGGAGTGACGGTCGGAGTCGCAGTCGCCGTTGCGGTCGCAGTCGGGGTCGGCGTTAGAGTCGCCGTCGCGGTCGGGGTAGCAGTGGGCGTCGCCGTCGGCGTTACCATCGCGAGCACGCTGAATGATCTGGAATCGCTCGACGCATTGTATAGTCCGGCAACCCCGGCGAAGTTCGCGCTTAGCGTGATCGTGCCCGGGCTGCCCGCGTTCGTCTGACAGGTCGCGGTACCTTGCGCGTTAGTGGAGCCCGAACACGTCGCACCGCCCAGGTTAAAGTTAACGTCCTCACCGCTTATCGGCGCGGGCGGATTTGCTGACGCGTCGGTCAGATTCGCCGCCAGCGTGACGGGCTGACTAGCCGTGCCGCTGGTCGGGCTCTGGTTGAGTGTCAGGAAAGTAACATCCGTTCCCGAGCTCCACGTCACGACCGCGGGATTGGAGGTCGCCAACGAACTACCGATTGTCGCGAAAGCGGTCAGCGTGTCGACGCCTTGATGCGCCGCGGTATAGCTGAACGATGCCAATCCGCCTGATGTGCTCGACTGCAACACCTGCGGATTAGCGCCGCTCACGCTCAGCGAAATCGGCGTGCCATCCGGCGCGGTCGCGTTATGGACGCTGACCGTGAAGGTCTCGGAACTTCCCTGCGCTGGATTCGGCGAAACCGTTATCGGCGAGAGATACAGCGACGCCGCGGGATTTGCTGCCGCGTAGGTGCATGCGCCGGTCGTGTCGGTGATCCTCCATACCCCCGCTCCGCGCGACACGTAGACGCAGCCGTCGGGTCCAATTTTCATGTCCTCGGGCTGGTCGTCGGAGGACAGCAGCGTGCTGCTCTGGGAGACCGGGCTGGTCGTCAGATCGAAGGTTCCGACTCCCCCCTCAGTGCTGCTGCCGCCCGGATTAAAGCTCGAAATCAGGAATTGCGCTGCGGCATCCGCCGGGCCTTGCGCTATGAGGCCCAGCCCATAAAGGTCGAGATCGATCGTGCTAACGGTAGTCGGCGTCACGTTGGTGCCGCTTACCACTGCAAGTCCGCTGCTTGGGATGTAGATCGTCCCGTTCGGCGCGATGGCGATCGTACCGTTTGGGCTGCTCGGCAGCGTTGCATACGATGAAGTGCTGGCGGTGCCGCTCGGGTTTGAGATTCGCCACAGCGTGCTGTTGTTCAGGCCATCGCCATAGCAGTTGTCATCCGCGAAGACGTCCTGGCTCAAGGGGTCGACCGCAATCAGCCCCGGACAGGTTAATCCCGATTGCACCGTCCTTACCGCGCCAGTCGAGGTGTCGATTCGCACGACCGATCCATCGTTGTAATTGAAGCTGGAGTCGGCGTTCACACCCGCGTACAGGTTGCCGCTGCTATCAGTGGCGAGTCCGATTAGCGTCGGCTGAGTTGTCAGGAGCGTGCTGGCATTGGCGACGCCACCACCGGGCGGAATCTTGTACACGCCTCCGGTTGACTGGTCGGCAGCGTACAGATTGCCGGTTGGGTCGAAAGCGATCCCGAATGCACCCGGGCAACCGCTGACGCATAAGATTCCAAAACAGACGTTCCCCGCCGGAAACCCGGTCGCGTATGGCTGCGCCACAAACCCGGGCGCAGCGGTGTAAGTGTTCGAGCATCCGGGCTCCGGCGCATTGCTGAAAGCAACCGTGCCGGTCTGCGGAAACGGTAAATTTCCGTCGGTCACGTCAACTGCGGAATAGGTGATCGTCTCGTTGTTCGAATCAACCGCGGTGAAGGTGATCTGGCCCTCGGCGTTTGTCACCGGCGGGTTTGGCCCCTCGATCACCGAGTTACCGCCGGTCTGATTCAGTTGGATCAGCTTTCCGGGCGTGGGCCGGTTGAGGCTATCCTCAAGCGTGATCACAATCGTGGCCGGCGACGTTCCATTTGCGGTGACCTGCGAAGGTCCGGCGGTGAGACTTGCGGAGGCCGCAGGCGGCGTTACGAATTGGAGCGCCGGTCCCTGGGTCAGTGTCACGCCGTCGGTGTTATCGGTCGTCACGAATGTGAGATTTTCGGTGGCCGTATCAGTGATCTGAAAGGTGGCCTGGCCGTCGTTGTCGGTTACCGCGGTCGACGGAGTGATGTCAGCGCTACCGCCATTGGCCTCCATTGAAACGCTCTTGCCGCTCAGCGGGAACCCGTTCGCGTCAAGCAGGAAAACCTGTGCGATAGCCGGCGTCTTGCCGTCCGCATATGCGGTCGAATTCGCATTGCTGCCCACCGCGATTGAAAAGGAGTTGGCTGGATCAGGAACGCCGGGCGACTGTCCGGTAAGGGCGAGCCTCAGTTGCAGGAAGTCCAGAGAGCCGAGACCAACATGCGCAAAGTCGGAGCCGAGAACAGTTGGAGTGTGAAAGGCCCCCGATCCAGCTAAAGGATAGAGTCGGGAATTCACCGCGCCAAGGTTGCTGCCGAGTAGTGAATTAAGACTGGCTACATAAGCGGCCCACTCCGGTGCGGCCATGCTGGTACCTCCGTAACGGAGTGGAGTAGGGCAACCCCCCGCATCAGCCTGACAGATCTGCAATCCCTCGCTTGGATCGGCATCGATTACCACGTCCGGCACCGAACGCATCGAGCCGCCTAAACCGCTCTGATAACTCGGCGCTGAAAAATACCTGCTGGTTCCGAAACCGCCCTGCCCCGTCTGAGGTACGGCCGCCGAGCCATTCCACCAGGTTTCGGTTCCAAACGTCAGGCCCGGGCCGGGCGTTGGACTGCTACCGCCAACTGCGGTTGCATTAGGCGAATCGGCCGGCACCGCGATAACGTCGGGACTGCCATCAAGACAGGTGCTGCCGGAGTCGCCGGTGCCGCTAAAAACGCTAATACCGGAAGCGGCGGCGTTCTGCAGGATCGAATCGATAGCATCAGCTTCGGCAACGCTGGTTTGATCTTCGCACTGGGCCCACGAATTGCTGATCACCGTGTCACCGTCGGCGATCATCGCGTTAAACATAGTTTCGAAGCTTGTACCGGAGGGCGCATCATAGACGACGAATGTGGTGTCCGGCTGCGTGTCGAGCGCCATCACCGTATCGATGTCGAGTAACACCTCCGATTCACCCGCCCCAGGAGAGGCGACTCCGCCATCGACGGGTTCCTCGCTGACCTGTGGAAGGGGCGCCGACGCCCCAATGAAAGTCAGCCAGTTTTGGACGTCGGCTTGGTCGAAAGTATCAAACTCCAAAAGCCCAACTTTTTGCGGATTACTACCAGGATCCGAGTCCGCGGCTGATAGTTTTCTTATTGTAGTCAAGGCAGGTTGCAGGCCGGCGTTGGCAAATTCAGCGCATTGCGGATTGTTTTTCCAGACGTTCAGACTCGGATTCGCTGCCGCCATCGCGTTGCAGGTAGCGTAAGAAGCGCCTGCGGCGGCGGCAAACCCAACGCATGCGGCGCTGGCAAGAAGATTAAGCCGCTCACTAGTTGCTATAAACGCTCCCTGTATTGCTTCAATCAAATTGCCCGCGGGTATGGGATTCGCCGCCGTGGCGCCGCACACCGCAAGAGTGGTTTGAAGAACAGGCGCGGCCCCGCCGCCGCTCGCGTGTGTATTAAGGCCTCCTGCGCTTTTGTTGTGCGGCGCGACTTCCATAGCGGGCCGGCTTGGGATTGCGAGATTCGACAGACCCGCGATAGCCGCAATGTGCGGGGCCAGCCGCGCCGGTACTCCCGGTGGCTCGGCGTTAGCGAAGAATATGCGCTTCTGAAGCCGATAATCACGAATGCTTACTTTGAACGCGCGCTCGGCCTGCGCTCGCGTGCCGCGCGCTGTGATAGTCAATCGATTCCGCGATCCTTCAATCAGCCGGAAGTTATTCGCTCGCAGATACGCCAGCACCGACTGATAGTCGCTGCGCGAGGGGCCGAAACGATTCGCAATCTGAGCCTGAGTCAGGAAATGGCGGAAATTTCTCGAGTGCAGATCGTAAACGTCGTGCAGATAGCTCTCGAATCCCGCCTGGTCGTCGCGTCTGAGCACAATCGTCAGCGTGATCGGCTGACTACCGCTCTTCGGCCCGGACGGCACAACTGACGCCGTCTTAAGCGCGGGCAGCACGTGGCCGGGTAGCCGTATCGTCTGAGTTGACATTGATTTGTCGGGCGCGGCCGACACCGGAAGCGCGGCGATAAGAATGGCGACGATCGCGCCTAAAATGCGTGGAACTATGCGACGCATGATGTTGCTCCTCACGACGAAAGGCTTAGGCAGCATTTGCGATTCAAAATGCGCAGCTTTGTCACAGTAACCAGAAGTTGTGTCGAAACGGTTTACAAAAGATGACAAAGCTACAGCTAGGCCGCATGGATAGCGTCCACGCGCGTCATGAGGCAACGGAACAATGTGAAATTCGAGGTTACAAACCGCGTCGATGAAAGTTTTTTGTGAATCTTGGGTTCGCGATTCGCGTCCAACCAGCCAAGTCGCCGGGCGGGCAACGAAAACCTGAGCGAATAGCGGGCATCTTCCGGGGTGCTGTTGTTAGGCTGCGGCTTCCACTATCCTTCACGCGAGACTTAATGCATCTCTGCGAGGGTTCGGGATATCAATGCGGGATCGGGAGTTATCGAATCCGTCAGGAACAAGCCGACCTAAAATTCGCCACTTCGGCATCCGCGCCATAATCTCAGCGATCATCTGCGCCGCCGCCATACTCTGTTTCGGAGCAGGCGGCGTATCGGCTGACAATCCGGCGCCGTTTCTCGGTTACACCAAGCTCGAGCGCTACCACGCCGATTACTACGTCGATGCTGATGGGACCGACGTGGAAACCGTGGATTATCAGTGCAAGGTGCTTACGAACGAGGGTGTATCGCAGGCAAATCGCGGCTACATCAGCTACAGCGACCAGCTCGCCACCGCCAAGCTCCTGCAAGCCTATACGCTTAAGAAGGACGGACGCCGAATCGAGGTTCCACGCGCCAATTTTCAGGAACAGGTGAATACAGGTCGCAATGGCGCGTCACCGTTCTTCACCGACGTCAAGACGATGACGGTTGCATTTCCCGAGGTCGAGGTGGGCGATTCGGTCGTCCTCAAATACAGGATTATCCAGCACAAGCCGACGCTGCCGGGAAACTTTTCCTTTATCGAGTCGTTCTCACAGTTCTATGTCTATGACGACGCCGAGGTCAGCATGAGCGCGCCCGACTCGCTCAAGATTCAGGTCGAGGCGCGGAGCGTTAAGGGCGGCGAGATCAAGAACGCCAATGGTCGGCGATATTGGCAGTGGAGCTATCGAAACGAACAAATTCCACCTTCCGAGCCTGGCTCCGTCTCCGCGCTGGATTACGGTCCGATGGTGGCGGCAAGCACGTTTACCGATTATCGCGCGCTCGCGGCAGTCTACTACTCACAAGTAAAATCAAAGTCGAAGCCCGACGACCAGATACGAAAACTTGCCGATGAGCTTACCCGCGGCGCTCATACGCCGCGCGAACAAGCCGAGGCGCTATATAACTGGGTGACGAAAAATATCGCCTATGCCGAGAACGACGCCGGTCTCGGCGCGGTTGTCCCGCACGATGCCGCCGTGGTGCTGAAGAATCGGATGGGCGACTGCAAGGACCATGCTACGCTATACGGATCCCTGCTCGCGGCAAAAGGAATCGCAAGCACCTCAGTCTTGATAAACGGCTCCGACGCCTACACGCTTCCTGAAGTTCCGGCGCTCGGCGTATTCAATCATCTGATTACCTACATTCCGAGCCTGAAGCTTTACGCCGATACCACGACCAGATTCACTCCGTTCGGATCGCTCCCACTCGGCGATTCCGACAAGCCAGTCGTACTTCTATCCGGCTACGATGGAATTCAGCACACTCCGCCCACCGATTGGAAAGACAATGGCACTACAACTGTCACCGAGATGACGATAAATCCCGATGGTTCGGCCGAGGGCGAGACCAAATACACTCTTACCGGAAGCTTCGCCACCAATGCGCGCGCCGCCATGTCGTATCTCCAGCCAAACATGGAGCAGGAGCTGGTGCGTTCGGGCCTCGCAGCGAACGGATTTGCCGGCACTGGAACAGTAGAAAAGGACAATCCGCAGATTCAGTCGGACACCTATCACTGGGGAGTAAAGTTCAAGATCACGGATGCGATGAATTTGCCCGGGCCGGGCGCATTCGCAATTCGGCCACCGGTTTCCGGCAACGTTTCATTGCCTGACCTGCTTTCTGACGTGAACGCGATCCATACGGTCAATTTCTCGTGCATGGGCGCCAAGGTCCGCGAATCATTCACCGTTCACCTGCCGAAGGCTGCAAGCGTGATGGCGATGCCTTCGAATAATCATTTCAGCGCCAAAGATGGCGCCGTTTATAGCTCCCGATACGAGCAGGCCGGCGGCACGATCACCGCGGTTCGCGAGATGGACGACACCACTCCCGGAAACGTTTGCACCCCCGAGCAGGCAGCCGCATTCAAGCCGTTTGGACTCAGGGCGCTGCGGGATCTTCGGGCCGAGGTTCTTTATCGCTGACAATTCCCAGCTAAACGCGGACAATTTTCCGCTGCGCGCATAATTTCGCGCATCGGGACGTGGCGCGGGATTATCGCCCGGTCGCAAAGACTGCGCGGCGGGACAGCCGCATCAGGTAATCCGACCTGCCGGTTTCGGGTTCGATTTCGGTCTTGTAGAAGCGAAATCCGGCTTTTTCGTAGCATCGGATCGCGCGCGCGTTCTCCGCATCCGGACCGATCACGCAGCTTTCCACGTCCGAACGCGCGAAGACGATCTGACGGACGAACTTGCGCAGGATAGCTGTGCCGCGGCCGCCTCCGCGATACTCCGGCTCGCCGATAAACATGTCCACCCCAGCCGCGCGCTCCTCGGCTCCGACCACCCGCGCCCATCCGGGATGATCGTCAATCAGATAATCCTGGATATGGCCGATCGAATGCGACCTGTACGTAATTATATAGCTGCGAGTGCTAGTATCACCGGACAGGCGCGGCTCGTATTTGACGACGAGCTGTTCGTAAGGGCCGGCGTCCGGCCAGTACCACTGGTGCACTTCGGGATCCTGGTTGATCCATCGATGCATCTGCGGAAGATCGCCGCGCGTGAGCGGACGAAAGCCGATAAGGTCAGGATCGAAATCCGAATCCGCGGATGTCATCGCTAGACCTCGGCGCTCGACCTCGATCGCATGCCGTCTCATCCGGATGCCGCCTTATCGCAAACCGCGGCGGATACTTAAGCTACTATTTTCCGCGGCGGCGCGTCTTGCGCATCTTGCGCGCGCGCGCCTTGACGTGCACCGGATTGGAGCGCCGCTTGCGAGCGAGTTTTCGGTTGCGGCGGTTGCGTTGGCGTGAGGCTACGTTCATTGGTTCACCGGAAGCCGAGTGGTCTCGACGGTAGATTCGATTTTCGCGGAGTTATTGTAGGCCGCCGGACGCGGCGGATTCCATCCGTCCGACGTCTGCGCCTCCTCCGGAGCGGGGCTCGTTTCGATCGGGCTTATCGCGTCGATTTGCGAGATCACCTGGCCGCGATCCTCCGCAACCACGCTTCCTAGCGGCTGTCCGCTTCGCACCGGGCCGTTAACCGCCTGCGGCACATCGTAGGATACCTTTAGCGATGCGACATCGCCTTTGGGCAGCACCACCTTCAGATCGTGCGCCGCAACCGGCTGAATGATCTTGCCAGAGGGAAGTTGAACCTCGACCGGCAGCCGCTCGCCGGATTTCACCAACGCGACCGCGGTAAAGTTGTCAAAGCCCCAGTTCATCAGCCGCGCCGCCTGCGCGAAACGTTGCGCGTTGGAGGGTGCTCCAAGCACCACCGCGATCAGGCGCAGATTGCCCCGCTTGGCGGTAGCGGTCAGATTGAATCCGGCTTCGTACGTGAATCCGGTCTTCAGTCCGTCGCATCCTTCGTAGTGGCCGATCAGATGATTGGTGTTGTGCAGCATCGCCACTCCGCCGTCGAAAGGCGCTTCCTGAAGCTCGGACCATTGCAGCAGAGTCGTTTGATGGATCAGCGCACGGGCAAGCGTGGCCAGATCCCGCGCCGTGGTGCGATCGACGTCGTGCGCGGGCCGCGGCGGCAATCCGTCCACGGTGTGATATTCGGTGTGCGTCATGCCGAGGCTTTTTGCCCGCGCGTTCATCATTCGCACCGTAGATTCGACCGAACCGCCGACTTTCTCGGCCACTGCGACCGCCGCATCGTTGGCCGACTTAATCAGCGCCGCCTTCATCAATTCGCGCAGCGGATAAACCTGCCCCTCAACCAGGCCGAGCCGCGATCCCATCGTATGGGCCGAGCGCTCGGAAATTCGCACCGGATCGTCAAGGCTTACCCGTCCCGCTTTGATCTGATCCTCGGCGACCAGCAGGAGCATCATCTTCGCCATCGAGGCGGGCGGCCATTCCATGTCTGGATTAAGCGAATAGAGGATTTTTCCGCTATCCGCATCTTCCAGAATAGCGCCCTTGTACAGCGGCGCAGTGCTGTGATGACTCCGCTTTTTGACCGCGTGCGAGTGATGCCGGCTAATCGCGGCATCCGCCGGACGCGCGAGCGCGCATCCAAACGCGACCAGAACAAAAAATACTAGAGTTTTGCTTGAGACTTTTCCCCACCCGTCCAAATCCGCCACCTGCCTCGCCGCGGCTGACTAATAGCCGCGAATTATGGCTCACGCGCAAAGCCGTCGGATCTGGCCGACGTATCGCGTACTTCGCCCCGTTCCACGCGCTGCAGGATGTTCAGATTCGCCCGCGCCGGCGCATAGTTCGGATTAGCCTGCACCAGCGAGGTCCATTCCTCGCTGGCGCGCATGTACTTGCCCTCCTCGGCATAGATTGCGCCGAGAGTGTTCTCCGCATCGTCCTGATCGGGATCGATCTGCAGCGACAAAAGCATCTGCTGCTCTGCCTGCGCAAGCATCCCGCGCCGCTCGTAGGCGAGGCCGAGGTTGAAGTGAGATTCAGGATGCTCAGGACCGAGCAGCGTCGCAAGCCGCAGCACCTCGGTCGCGTCGCGCAGCTGGCCGGTTTCCAGGTAGAGAAGGCCAAGATTCAGGAATAGCTGCCAATCATCGAGTCCGAGGCTGATCGCCTGCTGGTACTGATAGAGTTCGAGCTGATGCTCCCCCATCAGGCCGTAAGCAAACCCAAGATGGTAATGCGCGAGAGCGTTGCCGGGGTTCTTCCGAATCACGTCCTGATGCCGCCGGATAGCTTCCGGATAATCTTCCATACCAAGGAAGTAGTCCGCCAGCGGATCGCAAATCTCATTGTCCTGTGACTTGTCCGAGGCGCTTGCGCGCGCTATCCAAGGCCGCTGGAAAACCAGCGCGCCGACTAGAATCAACAGGACGGCCAGACCGCGGCGGTTTGACAAGTAGTATGCGCCCGCTCCCTGCAAATTCGGACGCGTCAAGAATTTAGCAGGAAAACTGAAGCGAGCGAAAGAAGTCCCGGCCACCAATCAGCTCGCGACGTCGAAAATTCACCAAAACAGCAACCGTCTGAGAGACCGGCGTCATCCTTCGCGCAACGCCTCCAGATACCCTTGCCCGCCGGGAGAGGGAGAGCGGCGCGGTGATTGCTCTTCCTTTTGCAATCGCCGTGACGCGAGGGTTATCGCTGCGAGCCTTCACTCTCCTGTCATCTCCACTCTTTTGTCATTCCCGCAATGCACGCGTGTCGTCCCGAGCCAGGCATTTCTTTGCCGAGTCGAGAGCCTGCCCTGAACCTGTCGAAGGGGATCTGCGCGCAGCGATTTTCTGAAATCGCTTCTGGATACCCTCGCCCGCCGGGAGAGGGGGAGCGGCGCGATTCCTGCGCTCCTTTGTCGCAGGAATCGTGACGCCAGGGTAATCGCTGCGAGCCTCCACTCTCCTGTCATCTCCACTCTTTTGTCATTCCCGCGCGTCTGAGTTGTCTGGCGCGCGAGGAATCCCGATCCTGTTTCCTGCTTACGCGTACGACGAACCTTGAATCTCGGCCGAGCGCTGCGATATCGTTCTTCCCGACTGGTTCCCTAACTCCCGCCCAGTCATTCAGGGGAGAGCGAGATGACGACCTCCATGTCCATTCAAAGTGCGGTTTTTACCCATCAGAAGGACATGGTGTCTCATGCAAACGCTTCAATTCGGGGAACAGGCACGCACAAGTCCCCATAAAACAACCCTCATTGAGCGGGCTGCGGCGCGATTTGCCAACTCGCGAAGCAGGAAGTTTCTTTCCTACTACAAGCCATATCGAGGTCTGCTCGTCGCGGACCTTGCCTGCGCCCTCGTAATCTCCGGCGCGGCGCTTTTGCTGCCGGTTTTTGCAAACGTCATCACCAAGGATCTGCTTGTAAAGGCGGACGCGCCTGCGCAACTCGAAAAAATCCACCTGCTGGGGCTAGCGATGCTCGCGCTGGTCGCGGTGCAGACAATCTGCACCCTGTTCGTCGATTATCAGGGGCACGTGATGGGCGCGAAGATGGAGCGCGATATGCGCCGGGAACTCTTCGAGCATTACCAGAAACTCTCGTTCAGCTTTTACGACCGGCAGCGAACCGGGCAGCTAATGGCGCGGATCACCACCGACGTCCTTTCGCTCGCGGAACTCTACCATCACGGACCCGAGGATCTGGCGATCGCCGCGCTGGAAATGACCGGGGGCCTGATCATCCTTGGGTATCTCGATCCGATGCTGACGCTCATCGTGCTCGCTTTTGTTCCGGTGATGTTGCTGTTCGCGATGCATTTCAGCAGGCGGATGAACGCCGCGCTGAGGCTCAGCAAGGATCGTATCGGCGACATCAACGCGCGCGTGGAGGATTCACTGGCGGGAATACGGGTGGTCAAATCCTTCACCAACGAGTCGTTCGAGACCGCGCGCTTCAATTACGAGAACAATCGCTTTCTCTCAAGCCGCAGCGAAGGCTACCGCAGCGAGGCATGGTTCTCGGGCGGCATGGCCGCGTTCACTCAGCTCATCACAATTGCCGTGATAGTGTTCGGCGCCGCGGGCATCGCGCGCGGCGCGCTCGACCTGGCCGACCTGCTTACCTTCCTGATGTGCGTTGCGGTGCTGGTCGATCCTATCCATCGCCTGGTGAACTTCGTGCGCAACTATCAGCAGGGCAGCAGCGGCTTTGCCCGCTTCATGGAAATGCTCGAGATGGAGCCCGACTTGCCCGACCAGTCCGGCGGCGCAGAGCTTATGCGGGTCCGCGGAGATATCACCTTTTCCGCCGTGAGCTTCCGCTATGCCGACGACGCGCCGTTTGTGCTGAAGGACCTCTCTCTGGAGATTAGAGTGGGAGAGTTTGTCGCGCTGGTGGGCGCCTCCGGCGTCGGCAAGAGCACCCTTTGTTCGCTGATTCCGCGCTTCTATGAGGTCACGCGCGGCGGCATCTTTATTGACGGCTGCGACGTCCGCGACATCCGGCCGTCCTCGCTGCGGCAAAATGTCGGGATCGTTCAGCAGGACGTGTATCTGTTCGCGGGAACCGTCGCGGAGAATCTTCGCTATGGCAAGCCGGATGCGAGCCTGGAAGAGATTATTGCGGCGGCGAAACAGGCTCATGCGCACGACTTCGTGATGGCGCTGCCACGCGGCTATGACTCCGAAATCGGCGAGCGCGGCGTCAGGCTCTCGGGCGGACAGAAGCAGCGGCTCAGCATCGCGCGCGTCTTCCTCAAGAATCCTCCCATCCTGATTTTCGACGAAGCGACCAGCGCGCTCGATAACGAGAGCGAGCGAGCGGTGCAGGAATCTCTTCAGCGGCTTGCGCGCGGTCGCACAACGCTGGTGATCGCGCATCGGCTTTCAACGGTGAGAAACGCGCAAAGAATAGTGGTCCTGACCGAAAATGGCATCGCTGAACAGGGAACTCACGATGAGCTGGTCAGATCGGCCGGCGCCTATGCGCGCCTTTACAACAGCCGCGCCAGTATATGAGGTGGGATAGAAATCGCAAAAGCGTCGGCGGCGGCTCGGCAAATCGTGCCGCGGCGCTCTCACAACGGCCATTTCAGATGCTCCACCAGCTCAAGGCGCTCGCGAGCTGACCGCATATGTTGCTTGGTGAAGACGATCAGCAGGAGGGTCGCGACCACGCCCATGATCGGTGAGAAGGTCACCACCGTCTCAAAGGTCAGGATGCGGGCGATCCCCAGTTCGATCAGCACCTGGACAAAGAACGCCGCACCCCATACCGCGGTAATAAACCGTATCGCCGATCGAAAGATGGTGTAGCGCCAAAGGCCGTTCCAGATCTCGTTCCTCGAAGCGTCTTCGCCGGTCACGATCGGCCGGATGATAAAAAACATCAGCGGCTTGCCGACCAACAGCGAGCCGAGAAACGCGAGGCCCCAGGTTCCGTTGAGGCATACATCCGTGACAATCCGGTAGTAGAGATTGCCCGAGACCAGCGACGCGGTCGTCCCGCTGCCAATTGACGCCATCATCAGGATGCCCACCGGATCGAGGCGGCGGGAACCGATCCATGTGCGCAGGCTGTTGAGCGCCGGTGGGGCGCATCCCGCCGCCAGCGCCCAGACGGTGGGAACACCGAACCATTCCAGCGTTTTCAGGATTCCGATTGGCGTGACAACATCTATCAGCAGGACAGGAACCAGCATCGCGAAGCGAAACGGCCTGACCTGTGGCTTGACCGCCGTCATGGCTGGCGGATTTGCGGTCATTGCTTGAAAGGCTGCGACCGTCATCGGCGTTCATCCTCATTTGCTGCTTGATCTTGAGCGGATCGCTCTTGAGCTGCTTGGGCCACGTCGCTCGGACCGACGCCAAGGGGGCTGAGCACTCCGCGCACCATGTCTTCGATTGATTTCGCGGTCAGCGCAGCATCGAAGCTTCCGTCCCACGCGGTCTGCAGCGTCAATCCTCGGAAGAGAGCGACCAGCGCGCGCGCGACACCCTGCGGCTCGGCATCGGCTCTGAACTGCCCACGACGCTGTCCACGCTCGATCAGGAGGGCAATCTGTTGCTCGACCCGCGACGTGTTAGCGACCACTTGCTCGCGGATTGAGTCGTTGCGCAGCGCCTCTGCCCATCCTTGGATCGCGACTCGTCGCTCGTCGGCGCGCTTAGAGTCGGCAAGCGTCCGGCCATGCAGCTCAAACATTGTTTTGAGTCCAACGAGAGGATCGGCCTCGGCTCTAGAAATCGCGTTGATTAGCTCTTCGCCGTGGCCTCTATCGTCCGCCAGCGCCGCGATCACGTCGTCCTTGGTCTCGAAGTAAAGGTAGAAAGTGCCTTGGCTGACATCCGACTCCCGCACGATGTCCGCGATCGTTGTGCTGTGAAAGCCATTGCGAGAAAAGCAGCGCTGTGCCGCCGCGAGGATTTCCTGGCGGCGGTTTTCTTTTTGATTCTGGGTGAATCTAGCCATCGATTATACTGACTGATTAATCAGTTAGCATAATCGATGCAGCAATGCTTGTCAAGGCCCAAGCAGTCGATTTGGGAACCCAAAGCGAAGCCCTGGTGACCGGCACTTTCTCCCGCCGGCCGATTCCAGACACGCGGGAATGACAAACCAGACACGGCGATTCGCTGCCCTCACCATCGCGTCACGATTCCCGCGACAAAGGAGCGCAGGAATTGCGCCCTCTCCCTCTCCCGGCAGGCGAGGGTATCCGGAGCCGCGTCGCTAATCGGACCAGCGGATCACTACACGTTCAGCGGTGCATCGATGAGGGATCTTAGCCGCGGGTTGTGAAAAGATTCAGCGATCTTTCCGATTCAGCCGGCCTGCGGTGACAACATCGCGATTGCCGCGTTCACCAATTCGTGGATCCGGCCGGGGCCGAAACGCTCCGGCTCGACCGGAAACATCATT
>JASHOJ010000170.1 GCA_030041155.1 Candidatus Binataceae bacterium
CCGACGAGGTCGATTTTCCGTACACCGTTCGCGTCGTGTCGGAAGTGCTGGAGTCCAACGGCAGCTCCTCGATGGCGACGGTGTGCGGCGGAAGCCTGGCGCTGATGGACGCGGGCGTGCCGATCAAAGCGCCGGTTGCCGGAATCGCGATGGGCCTGGTGAAGGAAGGCGACAAGGTCGCGGTCCTGACCGACATCCTGGGCGATGAAGATCATCTCGGCGACATGGATTTCAAGGTTGCCGGCACCGCGATGGGCGTGACCGCGATCCAGATGGACAACAAGGCGGGCGGAATCACCCGCGACATCCTGCGCCAGGCGCTTTACCAGGCGCGCGATGCGCGGCTCTTCATCTTGGGCGTGATGGAGAAAGCGATCTTCGAGCCGCGCAAGGACATTTCCGCCTACGCGCCGCGAATCGTCACGATTCACATCAAGCCCGACAAGATCCGCGAGGTGATCGGCCCCGGCGGCAAGGTCATTCGCGGCCTGGTCGAGGAGACCGGCTGCAAGATCGATATCGAGGATGACGGCACGGTGCTGATAGCGTCGAGCGACGGCACCGCGATGGAGAAGGCGATAAGCGCGATCCAGGCTATCTGCGCCGAGCCCGAGGTGGGCAAGATCTATCACGGCACCGTGCGCAAAATCGTGGAGTTCGGAGCGTTCGTGGAGATTCTGCCCGGCACCGACGGGCTGCTGCATATTTCGCAGATCTCAAACGAGCGGATTCGGCGGGTCGAGGACGTTCTGCACGAAGGCGATGAGATCAACGTCAAGGTGCTCGACGTTGACCGCAGCGGAAAAATCCGGCTCTCGATGCGCGAGGCCGAGCAGGACAGCAATGGCAGAAATTAGGCGCACCGCGCGATGATCTCCCGAAGCGTTCTTGGCAACGGCGTCCGGGTTCTGAGCGAACCGATGCCGCAGATGGTGTCGACCACAATCGGCATCTGGGTTGAGAACGGTTCGCGTTACGAAGCCCCGGAGGAAAGCGGCGTTTCGCATTTCATCGAGCATCTGCTCTTCAAAGGCACCCGCACCCGCACCGCGGCGCAGATTGCCGAGCAGATCGACGCGGTCGGCGGAGTGCTGAACGCGTTCACCGGCAAGGAATACACCTGCTACTACGCCAAGGTGATCGGCGAAGATCTGCCGATGACCACCGAGCTTCTGGCGGATATTTTCCTCGAATCGATTTTCGACAGCGACGAGATCGACCGCGAGCGGCAGGTGGTGCTGCAGGAAATCTCGCAGGCGGAAGACACCCCCGACGATTTTATCCACGACCTGTTCACGCTCAAGTTCTGGCAGGGGCATCCGCTCGCGCTGCCGATTTTCGGCTCGGTCGAGAGCGTCAATCGGATCGATCGCAAGCTTTTGCGCTCGTTCATGGCGGAGCGCTATCGCGCGCACCGCGTGTTTATCGCCGCGGCCGGGCAGGTCGATCATGAACGGCTGGTGAGCGATTGCCAGCGCCTGTTCGGCTCGATCGCGGGCGACGGCAAGGTCGAGACTATCGCGCCGCCGAGCGACCATCCGATGGTGCTATACCAGGAGAAGAAACTCGAGCAGGCGCATATCTGTATCGGGGCGCCGGGGCTGAGCCAGGTCGATGGTCTGCGCTATGCCAGCTATGTGCTGAACACCGCGCTCGGCGGCGGGATGTCGTCGCGGCTGTTTCAGGAAGTGCGCGAAAAACGTGGCCGCGTTTACAGCATCTATTCGTTCATGTCCTCGTATGCGGATTGCGGTTCGTTCGGGATCTATGCCGGAACCAGTCCTGAATGGGTAGACGAGGTGCTGGAAGTAACGCTCAAGGAAATCGGCAAGGTCGCGCGATCGGGTCTGTCGGCGGAGGAGCTTGCCCGCGCCAAGAGCCAGATCAAGGGCAACATGCTGCTTGGATTGGAAGGTACTGAGAGCAGGATGAATCGGCTCGCGCGCAACGAAATCTACTTCCGGCGCGAAATTCCGGTCGCAGAGCTGTCGGCTGGAATCGATAGCGTGACCAACGACCAGGTGGTGGCGCTCGCGTCTTCGTGGTTCAAGCCGGAGCAGATGGCGATGGTTTTGCTTGGCGATCTGAAAGGCAAGAAGATCGATTCAGCGGTTTTCTCCGCGCTCTCTTGAGTTTTCCTTAAATTTACGCCTGAAAATTTCGCCGCGCCGCGATCTGGCACGCGGCGCTAGTTCGAATTTCCCCGCCGCATCGCCCACAATAGAAACCCCATGGAAGCGCTTGCCGACGCTATAGCTCTGGTGCACATCGCCTACATAGCTTTTGTCGTGATCGGTTTCGCGCTGATTCTTCTGGGCGCGGCGCTTGGATGGCGTTGGGTCAGGAATTTCTATTTTCGCGCCGCGCATCTGCTCGCGATCGCAATCGTGCTCGCCGAGGCGATTGTCGGGATCGCATGTCCGCTCACGGTCCTGGAAAACCTACTGCGCCTGCGCGCCGGAGAGCCGGCCTATGCGCGAGATTTTGTCGGCTACTGGGTCGACCGGCTGATTTTCCACAACTGGCCACCGCCGGTGTTCAGCGCGATCTACGCGATCTTCACGATCGCGGTGCTGGCGGCATTCTTTCTTGCGCCGCCGCGCTTGCCGCGCGCGCACGCTAAACCGTAAAGTCGAAAACACGCGCAAGCCGCTTACCAAGGTGCCGCAATGAAAGTATCGCTCTTCTATCTCCCGTCAGTCGGAAACAAGTCGGATATCGAAAAGGGCCGCGTCGGCTTGAACGGCGCGCTCTATGACCAGATGTTGCGCGATCTATCCGCGCAGGCGCGCCTGGCCGACGACCTCGGCTACGATTCGATGAGCTTCACTGAGCATCATTTCCACGTCGAGGGCTTTGAGCTTTCCAACAATCCGGTTCTGCTCGACCTGTTTATCGCGATGCAGACCAAACGCCTGCGGGTCGGGCAACTCGGCATCGTGCTGCCGTCGCAGAATCCGATCCGGGTCGCCGAGGACATCGCGATGCTCGATCATATGAGCGGCGGCCGCGCCAACGCGGGCTTCGCGCGCGGTTATCAGCGAAGATGGGTTGACGTGATGGCGCAGCAGACCCACGGAATCCACGGCGCGCAACCTCATCAGCACGACGCTATCGACGCCGCGAATCGGGCCGCGTTCGAGGAATGTTTTCGAATCATCAAGAAGGCGTGGACCGAGGATTTTCTGACTTACGAAGGCAAATACTGGCGCGTGCCCGCGGGCGCCACCCCGTGGGAGATCGACGCGACCCGAAAATGGGGCGGCGGGGTGGAAAACGGAATCGTGCGCGCGGTCTCGGTGGTTCCCAAGCCGGTGCAGAAGCCGCATCCGCCGGTCTTTCAGCCGTTCGCGTCGTCGGAGCGAAGCATCCGATGGTGCGCGCAGGAGGGCGTGGCCGCCATCCTGCCGCCGCTGCATCCGACGCTCGAGCGTCAACTGTGCGAGATCTACAGCGAAGTGTCGGGGCGTCCACTGGGCGACGGGATGGGCGTGTTGCGCGACATCGTGATTGCCGACAGCGACGAAGAGGCGCGCGCGATCTGGCACGAGAGCGGATATTTCTGCGGCCATGAATGGTTCGAGCCGTTCGGGTTTTCCAAGGGACTCGACGATCCAAAGACCGGCGAGACCGCGGACCTGTGGAGCAACGGGCTTGCTCTCGTCGGGACCGTCGACAGCGTGACCCGCCAGTTGGAGCATCTGCTAAAGCGCCTGCCGATACGATGGATCTTCGCGTGGATGTACAACGGCCTGATGCCGCACGATCGGCTGATGAAGACGATCGACCTGTTCTGGACCAAAGTGCTGCCGCGCGTCGCCGATAATAGTTAACCGAGGGAATGCTCAGAATCGCTTCGCGCCGATCCCCTTCGACAGGCTCAGGGCAGGCTCTCGACTCGGTAAAAGAATGCCTCGCTCGGGATGACAGGGGCGGAACGTCTACTAGCGATGACACTGAAGGGCGGATGACAAATTAGCGGCGCGCGCGCTGAGATGCCCTCGCCCATCGGGAGCGGGCGGAGCGGCGCGAGGCTTGCGCTCCTTTGTCGCAAGCCTCGTGACGCGAGGGTGAGGGCGTCGCAGGTAGGAATTAGCGAATCGCTCGCCGCGGCGTGGCGCGAATTCACCAGCGCACGCCGCGCATCGCCGGCTTACTGTTAAGCAGCCGCCGCTCCCGGTATGATCGCGCGCAAATAGAAAGGCTCGCGCGTTTCGATGGTCGTCTTCGCATCGCAAACAATTCTGGAAGATCTCGCGCTGGTGTTCGCCATCGCCGCGGTCGTC
>JASHOJ010000171.1 GCA_030041155.1 Candidatus Binataceae bacterium
CCCGTGCGATAGTCGCACGGACAACGCCGTTTTCTAGAGTCCCGTCAGGGGCGACATGGAGTAGCCCAGGGCTTACGCCCTGGGCTACAGGCTGCCGCCCGCTCCGCGGGCTGAATTCTTCAGCGAAGTTCTTACTCCGGACGCTCGGGCGACGTGAGACCGTCTCTACGTCACACTGAGGAATAGCTTAACCCTGATAGCGTTTTAATAGCAACGCAGCGTTCGTCCCGCCGAATCCAAAGGAGTTCGATAGCGCGTACTCGACCTCGGCTTTGCGAGACTGGTTCGGGACGTAATCCAAATCGCAATCCGGATCCGGGTTGTCGAGATTAATGGTCGGGGGCATGACTTGATCGCGAAGCGCCAGTGCGGTGATGCCTGCCTCGAGTCCCCCCGCGCCACCCAACAGATGCCCGGTCATCGACTTGGTCGAGCTGATCGCCAGCTTCGCGGCGCGCTCGCCGAATACGCGCTTGATCGCCTGCGTCTCAGCGACATCGCCCTGCTCGGTCGAGGTTCCGTGAGCGTTGATGTAATCGACCTCGTTGGGGTCGACGTCATTGTCCTCCAGGCACATTTGCATGCATCGCGCCGCGCCGCGGCCCTCCGGCGATGGCGAGGTGATGTGATGCGCGTCCGAATTGGCGGCGTAACCGGTGATTTCGGCCAGGATGTTGGCGCCGCGCGCGATCGCGGCCTCGCGCTCTTCCATCACGATAGCGGCCGCGCCTTCCGACATCACGAAACCGTCGCGATCCTTGTCGAACGGGCGGCTTGCCTTTTCGGGAGCGTCATTGCGGGTCGATAGCGCGCGCATCACGCAGAAACCGCCGAATCCGAGGCCGGTAAGCGCGGCTTCGGTTCCTCCCGCGATGGCGGCCTCCATGTATCCGAAGCGAATCATTCGGTATGCCTCGCCGATCGCGTGGCTGCCCGAGGCGCATGCGCTGGTGGTGGTAAAGCTCGCGCCGCGTGCGCCGTAGCGGATCGAGATCTGGCCGCAGGCGAGATTGGAGATGAGCTTGGGGATGAAAAACGGCGTTACATGCTTGAGCCCGCTGACGAGAAATTGTTTGTGATACTCCTCGATTGTGCACAGGCCGCCGATTCCGTTACCGATCAGGACGCCCACGCCGTCCGCGTTCTCTTCGGTGACTTTGAAACCCGATTCGCGCATCGCCTGCTCGCTTGCCGCGACCGCGTACTGGATGAACAAGTCCATTTTTCGGACGTCGCGCTTCTCGATCCAATCCTCCGGATTGAAGTCCTTGACTTCCCCGGCAATATGAGAATTGAACTGCGAGGCGTCGAAGCGTGTGATCTGGCCGACCCCGGAGCGCCCCTGCATCAGCGCTTCCCAGTTTTTCTCCACTCCAGTACCGAGCGGCGTCACCAGCCCCGTGCCCGTGACCACGACGCGGCGATCCAGTATCTTTCTCATCGGCAAGTCTCGACTCTCCTCGTGCGTGTTCGTGTCCATCATGTCCGAATTCCGGAACGGGGAAAAGCGTGCGAAGCGGCGGGCGAGGGCTGACGAAAGCACCCATCGCCAGCGGATGGATAACGGACCCGCTTCGTGCTGATCGAGCGCGCTCGTTAACTTGAATGCGGGCGCTTACAAATGAAACAATCATTCTGTGAGCTTCGATAGCGGGAGCGTGGATTCCTTTGCGAAGCTTGAGCAGAGCCTGGGTGAGCTGGAAATCGTCATTGGCCCTCGCGCCCGGGCCGCGGTCGCGCAAGTGCGCGAGAGTCTGCGCGAGGCAGCCCGGATGCGCGAACGCGGCGATTTGCCGGGGGCGCTCGAATCGATCCGCGGCGCGATGACGCGCCTGGCCGCGCTCGCGGCGCAGCTCGACCAGTCCGAGGGGGACTTGATGCGAGCAGTCGCGCAGCGCTTCACTCGCGCGCTCGCGAGCGGCGATAAGGGCGACGCCAAGGACGCTGTCAATCTGATTCGCCGCAAGGCCGGCAGCACCGACGACGAAAACAGGAACGAATGGTGACGCGCCGGCGCGCCGCTCCTAGCCGGTCGCAATCGTAAACCGATCCAGGAGACAAGCCGTGGCGACCGCGATCGATCGTAAGCTGGATAATACTAATCTCGACCAACTGTGCATAAACTCTATCCGTGTACTGACCATCGATGCGGTGCAGAAGGCGAAGTCCGGCCATCCAGGCCTGCCGATGGGCATGGCGCCGGGCGCGTATCTTTTGTGGACGCGCTTCATGCGCCACAATCCGAAAAATCCCAAATGGTACGGACGCGACCGGTTCGTCTTATCGGCCGGGCACGGATCGATGCTGCTGTACTCGCTGCTCTATCTCAGCGGCTATGACCTTTCGCTGGATGAGATAAAGCGCTTTCGTCAGTTGGGCAGCCGCACCCCGGGACATCCCGAGTATCGCGATACACCCGGCGTGGAAACCACCACCGGGCCGCTCGGGCAGGGTTTCGGCAACGGAGTTGGGATGGCGATCGCGGCAAAGCATCTTGAGGCCCGGTTCGAGAAAGCCGGCGGCGACGTTTTTGCGCATCGAATCTTCGGAATTTGCAGCGACGGCGACTTGATGGAGGGGGTTTCGAGCGAGGCCGCTTCGATCGCGGGACACGTCGGGCTTGGCAATATCATCTACCTGTACGACGACAATCACGTGACTATCGACGGTTATACCGACCTGTCGTTCTCGGAGGACGTATGCAAGCGCTTCGACGCCTACGAATGGCATACGCAGGTCGTAAACGATGCCAATGATCTGAACGCATTGTCGGCGGCGATCGAAAACGCGATCGCGGAGACCTCACGACCGTCGCTCATCCGGGTGCGATCGATTATCGGCTACGGCAGCCCTCATCGGCAGGGCACGCCCAAGGCGCACAGTAATCCGCTGGGAGAAGAAGAGGTTAAGCTGACCAAGGAATTCTTCGGATGGCCGCCTGATCGCGACTTCTATGTGCCTGACGCGGCGCTGGTAGAGTTCCGAAAATGTATCGATCGCGGCAGCGAGTACGAGAAAGACTGGCGTCAGCGGTTCGAGAAATGGTCGGCCGCCAATCCCGACGATGCGACCAAGTTCGATCTCATGCTGAACGGCGAACCGCCGCCCGGATGGGACTCCACGATCCCGGTCTTCACGCCGAAGGACACGATGGCGACGCGCGAGTCCGCATCGAAGGCCGAGGCTGCAATCGGGTCAAAGATGTGGAACCTGTTTGGCGGCGCCGCGGACCTCAACGAATCGACCTTCACCGACGTGAAGGACGGCGGCGATTTCGAGAAGGGAAATTTTGCCGGCCGCAATCTGCATTTCGGAATCCGCGAGCACGGGATGTGCTCGATCCTGAACGGCATCGCGCTCCACGGCGCTCTGATCCCCTATGGATCATCGTTTTTCGTTTTCACCGACTACTGCCGGGCGTCAATCCGGCTCTCGGCGATTATGGGCGTCCAGGTCATCTACGTATTTACCCACGATTCGATCGGAGTTGGCGAAGATGGACCAACGCATCAGCCGGT
>JASHOJ010000172.1 GCA_030041155.1 Candidatus Binataceae bacterium
GCCGGTCAGGGTCATCACCGAATCGATTCGAATGTCCTTTGAGTAGCCGGGATCGATCGTAATCGACGCCTGCGAATCGCCGCCGCTCGCCGGCGTCATCGCGGTGACGCTGCCGATCGTTTCTCCCGCGTGAATAACCGGGTCGCCGGGGCCGAGTCCGTCCGGCTGGTTGAACATTGCGGAGTAGTGCGCGGGTCCCGCGCATGCGGACAAGACCGGCAAGAGCGCGATCGCGATTGCGGTCGCCGCGCCACGCATCAGTAGCCCCACGATTCCGCGAATCCTAGGCAAACGCCGGCATAACCTCGCGCGCGAAAAGTTCGATCGATTGCGGCTGATTGAAATCGGCGAAAATGATTGTGAAAGTCGTAATTCCCATCGCGATTCGTTTGCGCAGCTCCTCGACGACGTGTTTCGGCGTTCCCTTGATGGCGGTCGACGCGAACGGCATCGCCTTGGCCATGTTCCATTTTTGCTCGACTTCGGCGTCGTTTGCGCCAATCGCGACCAGGAGCTGTTCGGAAATGTCGATCTGGTTGAGGTCGCGACCGACGTCCTTGCAGTGCTGTTTCAGCACGTTGAACTTATGCTCGAAGCTCTTGTAGCCGGCGGGGCAATTCCATCGATCGGCGAACCTGGCGACAAGCTTGAGCATCACCTTCTCTCCACTGCCGCCGATGGTGATCGGAGGATGAGGTTTCTGCACCGGTTTGGGGTTGTTGATCGCATCCTCGATCGAGTAGTGGCGGCCTTTGAAAGTCGCGCGCTTTTCGGTGAACAGCAATTTCATTATATGCACGCCTTCCTCGAACTGCTTAAGCCGCGCGCCCATCGAGGGAAATTCGTAGCCATAGGCTTTGTACTCTTCGTTCATCCATCCTGCGCCCACGCCGACTTCGAGCCGGCCGTTGGAAATCTGATCGATAGTGGTGAGCGACTTCGCGAGCAGGGCGGGATTGCGGTAGGAGTTGCAGATAACCAGCGTGCCGATTCGGATGGTGCTGGTTTTCGCCGCGAGCCCCGCCATCGAGGTGAGGCACTCGACGTGATCGAGATCTGGCATCCCGCGGGTCCACATGTGATCGACCAGCCATATCGAATGATAGCCGAGCCTTTCGCAAAGCAGCGCGCGATCGCATAGCTGGTTCCAATTTAGTCCAGCCTGGGGGGAAAACAGGGCGAATTGTGCCTTTTTGCTCATCCGGAGATCTCCACTAGTCGCGAAAGATGGTGTACCGCAATGATTTCGCACGGCAGATGGCGAGGGGTCAACCAGCGATGCGCAGGCGCGAGCGGGATGCTATAAAGCGGCGCAGAAGCGAAGCCAGAACCAAGAGGAGCGTGAAGAGAGCGATGAGATCCGACCGGCCAAGTCGCGCCGCGGCTATAGGGCGCATCACGGTTTCGATAGCTATCGTCGCGGCGCTGGTATTCGCGGCCAGGCTGCCGAGCGCTCACGCGCGCACGGCGGTGGGAGCGGTTGAACCATCGTTTCAACTCGCGGGCGGTCCGACCGCAATCACTCCGGCGCCGGGGGTGAACGAATGGCGTTACCTCGCCAAGCCGGGACCGACGGTTTACGACGAGATAGCGCTGCATCACGTGGCGCTCGGCACGAATCCGCGGCAGCATCGCGCGATCACTCTGCTTTATCTGCCGGGCACGAACATGAACGGAGAGCTGGCGCTTCAAGATCCTCGCTACTCGTTTCCGGTTTATCTTGCCGCGCGCGGGATCGACGTATGGACGATGGATTATCGCACGCACTTCATCCCACCCAATCTGCCGGCGAGCGAGGTTCAAAAAGTGATGAAGCGCTGGACCAACGAACTGTTCGCCGGCGATGTGGAATCGGCCGCGAACTTTGTTCTTAGCCAGACTGGGTCGGACAAGCTGTTCGTGGCTGGCTTCAGCCGGGGCGTCGAATTCGCATATCTATTCACCGCGATGCATCCGGGGCAGGTCAGGGGAATTGTCGTGCTGGACGGATTTTTGCCGCGGCGGCCGACCGTCGCGCAGCCGCCCGATCGGATTGTGGACGATATCGGCGGAGCGCATCTCACCTACGAGAAGAGGCGGGCGCTGATGCAAGACGTGATTCAAAATCCGAATGGTCCGGCGCCGCTTCCGAAGTATCACACGGCGAGCGAAAACCTGATGCACGTGGTGTATGACGCGCGGGATTTCGGCGGGCATGGCGGGCTGGCGAACGCTCTCGGCGGCAAATCGAATCCGGTGGTGCTGGCGCGCCTGCTTATCAGCTATGACCGCTACTGGCCCGCGGTGCAGGACTACGAAAATCCGTTCACGCCGGCGCTTTTGGCATCGCTCAAGGCGTCACGGGTGCCGGTAATCGCGTTCGCGAGCACCAACATCGCGGTGAAGTGGCCGGCATGGGTCTACGAATCGGCGGTGTCGACCGGAAGCGGCGATGTGACGTTCACGAAGTTCCGCGGATGGGGCCATCTGGACGTGCTGTGCGGCAATTTCGCCGAGGCGAAGGTGTTCGCGCCCACGCTCGACTGGCTCAGGCGGCATCAGAAGTCGGCGGGTAATGCGGCGGATCGTGATGCTCCCCGGGCGCATCGGGCGACGGGATCAGCAGGATAGCGGCGAGCGCCCACATCCCCAGCACAAGCCCGGCCACTGCCCACACCAGGGCGCGGCGGCCGCGCCGGGAGGCTATTACCGCAACCAACGGTGCGAGCGCCAGATCAACCGCGATCGAGGTCGCGAGCATTATCGAGGGCGGAAAATTGTAGTCCATCAGGGCGAAGCCCGAGGTGAAACTCAGAATGGTTGCCAGCGTTTGCATCGTTTCTGGGAAAGCCGCCGCTCTTATATAGTCACAAATTATGGCACGACAGGATCTGGAAACCATGATCGCACGGCTGCGCCAGATGGGCGAAGAGGGTCTTTCGAGCTTTCTTAACGAGGCGATGTCCAATCCGAAGTTGCGCGTGCGGCTCGGCCAGGCGGGCGAACGGCTGCTCGCGAACAAATCGTCGTTCGATCGCAACGTCGAAACCGTGCTCGACTTCGTCAACATTCCTTCCAAGAAAGACGTGCGCGATTTGAAGCAGCGGCTCGATCATCTGAGCTCGCAACTGCTCAACCTGAGCATCAAGCTCGACCGCGTGATCGATTCTCGTGAGAGCGCGATGCCGCGGGTAGTGGCCGCGCGAAAACCCGCCAAATCGCAAAAGCGCTAGGAATCCGAAGCGGCGCTCGGCGCAGCCGGCCTTAGACTTGCGCCGATCTGCGCAAGATCGGCAAGCGTGCGCGGCTCGCGGCCCAAATCCGGCGTGAGCATCAGAGACGCATCCGGCGGCATCGCGGCGCGCAAGGTATCGAATGAGGCGGCCTCTCGATCCTTCAGCGCGGCGTAGTCGGCGAGATTGCGCAGAAGCTTTCGTTTCAGCGGATCCGCTAGGATCGAGCGCTCGACCTGCTTTGGGTCCGGAAGCGGCGGCATCGCGCGGTTGACGATCACCGCACGCACGCGCATACCCGCGCGGGCGAGCGCCGCCACGAACTCGCACGCCTGGCTGACGGGGCCGGTTTCGGCGGTGGTGACGACGAGCGCCGCGGTGTCCTCTGCCCGCAGCATCGCATTCGCATGCGCCGCGCGCTCGGCAAAGCCTTCGTACATCCCCTCGAAGCTGCGCACGAACTCCTGCACATCGGATAGAAGCCGAAGTCCGGTGATTCGATCGAATGCGGTCAGGACCGCGCGCGCCGCGATATCCACAATACTGCCGCGCAGCATCCCGGCGGGTGCGCCGAGCAGAGTAACCGCGCGCGAACCGAGCAGGTCGAGCAGGCGTCGCGGCGCGTCGAGAAAATCCAGCGCCTCCGCGGCGGGCGGAGTATCGAGTACCATCAAGCCGGCGGTCGAATCGGCCTCCAATTCGAGCAGCTTTTCTATCGCCATGTAGTCGGCGACGCC
>JASHOJ010000173.1 GCA_030041155.1 Candidatus Binataceae bacterium
TGGCCGACCGACGGCGTCACCTCGTAAGCGGCTCCCAGATACCGCTTGATGGTCTTGGCTTTTGCGGGTGATTCAACGATTACCAGGTTCTTTGCCAATTTTTCGGCTCCGTCCTTTGCCCCTTCCGCAACCCCAATAGACTCTCCTGCATCGGGAATGCCTATGCTGCCCGACTCACGCGAGCGAGAAAAGCTTGCCCGGATGCTGCGCGACTATGCCCTTTAGCTCCAGCTCAAGCAATAATCTAAGTACGATTTGCGCATCGAGTCCGGATGCTTCAATCAGAGCGTCAGCGTGGAGTCTTTGACCATCTTTAAGTTCTAATAGCATCGCTTTAGCAGCTATAACAGTTTTATCCTCTGATGCAAGTAGCCTCTCAACCCTGTTCGGTCCGAAGTCCCTTCGATCTTTTGTCTCGGTAATTTTTACCGATCCATCCCGGGCGAGCTGCGAATTGTCGGCCAATTGAGGCGCAAGCTCCTCAAGAACATCTTCAGCACAGTCGACCAGAACGGCGCCCTGCCTGATAAGCCGATTGCTTCCGCGCGCCTTGCCGCCAAGAGGGCTGCCGGGGACGGCGAAAACCTGCCGATTTTGCTCCAAAGCCATCCGCGCGGTGATGAGGGAGCCGCTCTTCTCCGCCGCCTCGACGATTACGACCCCCATCGAGAGTCCTGAGATAATCCGGTTTCGAGTAGGGAAATTCTCCGGCAACGGTTGGGTGCCGACCGGCAATTCGCTTAGAATCGCGCCGCCCGAGGCCAGGATTTCGTCAGCCAGCTTGCGATTTTCAGCCGGATAGACGATATCGATGCCGCATCCAAATACCGCGACCGTGTGCCCGCCCGCGTCCAGCGCGCCCTGATGTGCTTCGCTGTCGATTCCGCGCGCCAGCCCGCTTACAACCGCGAATTGCTTGGCGGCAAGCTCCAGTCCCAGCCGCCGAGCCATCCGGCGGCCTGCTTCCGACGCCGAGCGAGCGCCGACCACCCCGATGCATCGAAGGGATGCGAGCGGCGCATCGCCGCGCACGAACAGGTAGGGCGGAGGATCGGGGATCTGGCGCAACATCGGAGGATAATCCGCGTCTGTCCATCTGAGCAGTCGCGCGCCGATTTTAGGCAGCTCGCAGAGTTCACGTTCTATCGGTTCAAAATCGTTGAAACTGCCGATAGCGCGCGCAACTTTCAGGGAGATGCCGGCGCGAACCAGTTCAGTTTCGCCCACTACGAAGATTTTTTCCGGCGTGCCGAATTTCTCGAGCAGCAGACGCGCGGTGCGCGGGCCGATTCCCGGAACCCGGCGCAGTGCGAGCCAAAGCGAATCAGCCGACGCGGCCATCGATCCGTCCGCGGCAGGATTTCATGCATGATCCCCCTTTCCTGAAGGCCGCAAATTGATCGTCGCGGCCGGTCCCACAATAAGTTAGCCTTAACAAATGCGGATCGAAAGCGTGTGACGAAGCTGTGATCGCTTTATTGACCGTCCGAAATGATTCAAATACTGTGCTGTTATCCGCTTTTAGCCGCCACGAGCCATCCGGTGCGGCAATAAACCTCTTATCCATGATTGCAGTTGGGCCGAATCGGGCGGAGGAGCAGGAGAACTAATGGATTTCAGCAAGATGTCGGCGAATGAGAAGCAGGTGCTGATTTTCAGCTTCTATCGTGACGCCGAATTGCGCGGTGCGCGCCTTCTTTTCAATCTTTTGAGCCATATCAAGGATGGTGAGTCGCAGGTCAAGATGTCCAAGCATCTGTCCGACGAGACCCGCCACGCATGGTTGTGGACCAAGCGAATTGCCGACCTTGGCGGACAGCCCCTGATGGTCGATGACGGCTATCAGCGCCGGCTGGGACTCAGGACCGGGCTGCCGAAAACGCTGGTTGACTTGCTGGCGTTGACGGTTGTGGTCGAAGAGCGCGCGCAGAGCCGGTACAACGCCCATGCGGCGCTGCCGAACGTCGATCCTGAGACGCGCGAGGTTCTGGTGGCCGTAACCGAAGACGAAACCTGGCATCTGGCGTGGATTGAAAAGAAGATGCGCGACATCGCGCGCGAGCAGGGCGCTGAGGCACAGGCCGACGCGGCGCTCGCCCGCTATCGTCAGATCGATCGCGAGGTTTACGCGACACTCGCCCAGGACGAAGCGGAGCTGATGCGCTCATAAGATCCGCCGACGATCAGCGCTGACGCAGAATCAGCTACCGTGCACCTTTGGGTCGCGGGCCCGCGGCGATGCCCGTTTAGAAGCTGGTCGCTTCCAATCATCCACTTTTTGGCACAGTGCTGTGAACCGCTGGCAGAAGCAGTGGCAGTCGCGGCCCTAGGCGGGCCGCATTGTATATCGCGAGCGCGGTGCCTCCGCTGTCCCATCGCTCTGGGGCCGCGTTGGTCAGTATGGTTATCGCGTGGCCGGTCATCGGGAACAGCATGTTGACGGCCCCATAACCGGACAGAACTCCGCCGTGCCAGATGATCCCGCTCGGCTCGATCACCCAACCGCCTGCGTAATGCGATGTCTTGGTGTCGGGCGCATCCGGCAGGGCAAACATCTGCCGCAACGTGTCGCGCGAAAGCAGCGTCGCGTTCAGCAAAGAGCGGTTCCACGCTTGCACATCGACAGAGGTTGACACCAGGTTACCGGACGCAAACGCCGCGTCGGCGCGCGAAAAGCTTTCCGTCTCCCACCGGGATCCGTTGGGAGCGTAGCCCTGCGCAAAATCGTCGTCCTTTATCGAGCCGAGCTGGCCCGAGGATCTCATGCCAAGAGGTCCAAAGAAGTTCTTCGCAACAAACTGCCCAAAGTTCATTCCGGACACGCGTTTTATCGCCAGCCCAGCCACGTCGTAAGCGCAGTTGCTGTATGCGAAATAACGTCCCGGCGGAAAATCGAGGGCATGCTGGTTCAGATTTGTGATCAATGTCGAATCGTCGATATTAGCCTCGATAGGCGCCTCGCAGTCTTCAGTCTGCGCGGGAATTCCACTGCGCATCGTCAGCGCCTGGTAAAGGGTCATCTCACGCGCGTAGATGTACTCCGGAACGTAGTCTGAAAGAGGCGCGCTCACCGACAACAAGCCTCTTTGTTGCAGCAGGAAGACCGCCGCTGACACGAACTGTTTGCTCAGCGATCCTAAAGCAGAGCGAGTCTGGACGGTCATCGGCGCATGAGGCGATATGACGCGCAGACCGAAAGCGCCTGTGGTCAGAATTCGTCTCGAGTTTCCGATGGAGTAGCTGACGCCTGGGACGGCATTTGTGGCGACGAGGCGCCGTACTATGTGATCGGCGGCTTCGATCTGACTCCGATCGAGCGACTCGCCGTCACTGGACGAACCACGTCCGTTCACCGCGGCTGCCGTGAGCCCAGCTAGAAGTGAAAGGAATTTGCGCCGCGAAATATCTCGGGTTCCAGCAGTCCGCTTCAATACGGTTCCTCACAAATTTAGCTCTTCGTCCATGTCGTGGCGTGTAGCATAGCTTGGCGCCAACTTTGATCGCTTAACATGTTTTTTCGCTCGAACAATGTCATACCTTGTATGCTTCCCGCCCCGGTTCAGGCGCGCTTGCCCGAAGAGGTAAGGCCGTGAAAGCGGCGTGAAGCCGCACGAGTGGCCAATGAAACTGTCGGCGCGACTGTTCGGCACTACCTACCGTTTCGATTCGGTCCGCGACGTCCTGGCGCGCGCCAACGAGGATCGTTCAGGCGACCGGTTGGCGGGAATTGCCGCGCGCTCGGAGCGCGAGCGAATTGCCGCCAAAATGGTGCTCGCGGAGCTGACGCTTCGCGATCTGCGCGAAAATCCGATCGTCGCCTACGAGTGCGACGAGGTGACGCGGGTTATCGACGACGCGCTTGACCGCCGCGAATACGCGCGGCTCAAAAACAAAACCGTCGCGGAATTTCGCGAATGGCTGCTCGATGACGCCACCACGAACGACGATATCCTGCGCGCGGGACGCGGAATCACCGGCGAAATTGCCGCCGCAGTGGCGAAGCTCTGCTCCAATCTGGATTGCATCACGATTGCCGCAAAAATCCGCGTCGTGAGCAGGGCGCGCACGACAATAGGGCTTCGCGGGCGGCTCTCCACGCGGCTTCAGCCGAATCATCCGAGTGACGACCCCGATGCGATCGCTGCCGCGATTTACGAAGGGCTCGCCTATGGCGCCGGCGACGCGCTAATCGGAATCAACCCGTGTATCGACGAGCCGGACAATATCCGCCGCCTACTCGATCTAACCGCCGAAATTATCGCGCGCGCCAAGGTGCCGACTCAGAACTGCGTGCTGGGCCATCTGAGCACTCAACTCCGCGCGCTTAATGGCGGCGCGCCGATGGACATACTCTTCCAAAGCCTTGCCGGCACCGAGGCGGGCAACACCGGCTTTGGAATCACGATCGGGATGCTCGATGAAGGCGCGCGGACGATCTCGGAACTAGGCGCGCTTGACGCGCCAAATCTGATGTACTTCGAAACCGGGCAGGGCTCGGAACTTTCGGCGAATGCGCATCACGGCGCCGACCAGGTGACGCTCGAAGCGCGATGCTACGGGCTGGCGCGGCGCTACAATCCACTGCTTGTGAACACGGTGGTCGGATTTATCGGCCCGGAATATCTTTACGACTCAAAGCAGATCACCCGCGCCGGGCTGGAAGACCATCTGATGGGCAAGCTGCTCGGCGTGCCGCACGGCGCCGACGTTTGCTACACCAATCACGCACGCGCCGACCAGAACGACTGCGAAAATCTTGCGGTGCTGCTCGCCGCCGCGGGATGCAATTACTTCATGGCGCTGCCGATGGGTGACGACGTGATGCTCTCGTACCAGTCCACCAGTTATCACGACGCGGCGGCGATTCGGCAGGTGCTCAGGCTTCGCCCCGCGCCCGAATTCGAGAAGTGGTGCGAGAAGCGGGGAATTCTCTTCGGCGGGCGTCTGACCAGGCTTGCCGGCGCGCCGGAACTGGTCATCGGAAAACAGAGAGTTTCCTGAGATGCGCTCGCGCAAGCGACCGTTGCGCGGGGTCTCCAAACCCACGCTCGCGCGAGTTGCGAAAAACGGCGCGGGCCCGGCGCGAATCGGAGTCGGACGTGCCGGGCCGCGTTACCCGACTAAGGCATGGCTCAAATTTAGA
>JASHOJ010000174.1 GCA_030041155.1 Candidatus Binataceae bacterium
GTCATGGGGGTTTCTCCCTTGCGTTGGTAACACTATTCGACATTTTGACTGAATGGAACCACAGTACGCGATCTTGATCGGCGCAGGTCTTGCAACCTGTGGTTGGCTCTACGGAGCACGTAGAGCGAGAACTCTCTCGCGCAAGCAGCATACTATAAATGTGCTTATGCAAGCAAGTTTCAATGTTGAATTTCGAGGAGCCCAAAAAATATTAGCTGGTGCAATAGAAAATGGGAAATGTCCAGATTTGACAGACGGTAGCAATGAAGCACTCAAGGACGCATTCAGAATGGTAGCAAACCACTATGAGTTTATTGCCGCTGGATTAAGGAACGGAGACCTTGACGAAAGAATGATAGTTGATAGTCATAGAGGACAAATACTTAGAGTATACCAGTTTTCTGAAGAGTTTATTTGGAAAATCCGCGACTCTAGGAAAAGACAGGCAATTTACGAGCATTTAGAATGGCTTAATAAGAGATGGGAGACCCATCGGCCAGGAAAGATGCAGCAATTGGCTGAGCGGTGCTTTGGAAGACCACTCTCCGGCAGCAGAGTAAAATTGCACGATTGAGAACAGCGAGTTGGCTAGCCTGGATTTCTCAAAGGTAAGCTGCTTTGGAAGGGTAGGCGCGGCGGTCGGCCGCCGACTTGCGCTGTTGGGAGCGGTCACGCCGACCGCTTTGAGCCCGATTATCGGCGGTTCGCGCAGTGCGAGTCCAGAGGTCGTGAATTTCTCGGCATACGTGTCTGTCGGGTCGCGCGTCGGCGTCCGGCGCGGCGATGTGATCGGTGTCCGACGGCGCGGAGGTCGGTTCAGGCGGAGCTGAAAGCACGCCGCAGATAGATGTGGGCGAGCGCGAACTCGGCCTGGTTGGGACAGCCCGAGGCGATGGCGAAGTAGATGCGACGCGCGCTGGTGCGCACCTGAGCGCCGAGTCGGAGCAGCTTGAGACGAATGGTCTGTGCCGCGGCATCGGCGAACTGGGTATGGCGCAGCCCGACGCGGCGCAAGGTGTCGACCAGCACGTAGGCCATTGCCGAGAACCACATGCGTAACTGGTTAGCCTGCATCGTTGCCGAGGACGCGCGATCGGTGAACATCTCGAACTGTCCGCCAATGCGGTTCTCGGCCTCACCACGGGCGCAATACAGATCCTCGTAGAGCGCGCACGCGTCATAGTCGATGCGAGTGCATTTGAGCGAGGTGACGACAAAGCGCGGATTTGACCCATCCGGCGTGTGCTCGGCCTTGCCGACGACGCGCCGTGTTCGGCTCCAACTGTCGAGCGTGCGATACTGGAAGTCGCGGAACACCCGCGCCGGCTTGCCTGAACGCACAGCTCCTTGGCCTCGGCGAGCTGGTCGACGAGCGCTGCCTCCAGACGGGAATTGCGCGCCAGGCCGAACACGTAGTCGACCCGGTTCGCCTCGCACCACCGCATCAGCGTGTCGTGGCAGAAGCCGCTGTCGGCACGCAGGATGATGCGCACGCGCGGCCAGGTTCGGCGAATCTGTGCAATGATGCGAGCCACCTCCTCCACCGCGCCGTCGCTGCCGGCGACGTTCGCGCGCCGCTGCCGGGCCAACAGCAGGTGCCGGCCGCAGAACACATAAAGCGGCAGATAGCAGTACTCCTCGTAATGGCCGTGGTAGAAGCGGCCTTCCTGCATGCCGTGCAGCGGGATGTCGGTGTTGTCGAGATCGAGCACGATCTCGCGCGGCGCACGCTCGTGCGCCTCGAGGAAAAGATCGACCAGCAGCGCATCGACCTGCGCGGCGTCGCAATCGATCTTGTGGTACTTCGTGCCGTGGCGCTTCGGCGTATGCTCCAGACGATTGAGCGTGCTCTTGCCCGCAAGTGCCTCGCAGTCCGAGCGCAGCACCGGGGCCAGCTTCCCAGCCAGCGCCGTAAACGTTGGGTCCTTCCGCAGCTCGTCGTGATCATTGAGATCCTCATAACCAAGTGCCAGGGCGAAGATCCGCTGGCCAACCAGCGTCTCAACCCGATGCTCAACATAACGAGGGTCACGCCGGTCGCTGAAACACCGGGCGAACCGACGGATCAGCCCCAGACCGCGATCAACCTGGCTCAACAGCAACCCACCCGCGTTCGAAGTGATATCGCCGCCGTCGAACCCGGCCACCACCGCACGTCGATCAACCGCTTCAAATTCAAACAGCTTCGTGCTACAGTCTGCTTGCATCGGGGAACTCCGCTCGATCCGGTAAAGTCGTGTTCGCAAAACCACTTTGCCAGATTCGCGGCCCCGATGCACCACCTTGGTTTGAGAAATCCAGGTTAGTAAGCGTCCGGTGGGGGTGTCCGGCGAGTGGGGGGATCACGCTGCCATTGCGAGTGGCGAGCAGACATGGGAGATGGAGATGGGTTCAAATGGATGCCCGAATTCTGAGTCTGGTGCGCCGTTGTAGATCGCACATCGCACTTGCAGCAGCAGGTCGGCACCTCTTCGCGACCATCGCATCTGCTGAGATTTATTCATCCGCCGGTTGACCAGGAAATTTGCTGTGCCTTCGGTCAGGGATGTTCCAACCCGTAACCCGGCGCGGTGTCGTTTGGCGTAATTGACGAACCGGGCGGTCTGGCCGCGGAGGTAGTTGTCGACTTCGTGCAACGCCTGCCACAGCTTGCGGGAGGCCACGCCTTTGGCACCGCAAGTGCGCTCGCCCTTGAAAACGTGCATGACCTTGCGGATGCGCTCGAGCGTGAGCTGTGGGTTGTTGGCCTTACCATTCCAGATCCGCCAGTGCAGGCGCTCGACTTCTGCGATAGTCATCGTTTTTGCGGTTCTGGTGCAATTCGCTTGCTGCCCTATCCTCCGAGCGATCCAACGGGATTGAGGGTGGCGCGATGGCCAGATCCCTGAGATTGGAGGAACTGTTCGAGGGGCGGCACTTCGATCGCGAGATCATCGTGCTGTGCATGCGGTGGTATCTGCGCTTCAAGCTCAGCTTCCGGGACTTGGTGGAGATGATGGCCGAACGTGGCCTGTCGATGGCCCACACCACCATCATGCGCTGGGTGCACCATTATGCGCCCGAGTTTGAGCGCCGCTGGAACCGCTTGGCGCAG
>JASHOJ010000003.1 GCA_030041155.1 Candidatus Binataceae bacterium
AGCCGATGATACCGGTGCGAACGGTCCCACTGGCTGCACCTGTCTCCATGTTGCTCAAGCGATCGCAGAACGGGTATTAAGGTACGCCGCGTCGCCGGCCTGGCATACGCTGTCGTGCTGTAGCCCGGTCAGCCCCCGCCAGACCGAGCGACGCGCTCGGGAGGGGAAGATGTCAGGCGGGTCCGCCGTTCAACCGATGCCGGTCTGGGCAAGCGTGTTGCAAGCCTGGGCGTGGCCAGTCGCGATGCTGCTCGCTGTGCTCGCGGTCTTGGCTTGGATAACGATCTCGACCGCTGCTAGACCTATCCTCACCATTCTTTTCGGTCGCATACGCCGTATTAGTGCATTTGGGGTCGAGTTTGACCTCAGCCAAGCTGCCGCTGTGCAAACGCGTACAAATGTAGAGGCCGGTTTTGACGAGCTTCGCAATAAGTTGAAAAGGCAATTCGATTCATTGGTGGACAGTGAGGGACTTAACAATAAGCTCCTGGATCTGGCTGAGAATGCCGTGCGCCCGCACCTGACCGCTAAAGCACGGCGTACATACCGCTGCACTATCCACATACAGGACGTCCTCTTTGAGGATGCCCTTTATCAGCTTCTTGACTACTATCCGTCGGGAGGCGGCCGAGGGCGCACGCGTTCCGTTCGCTTTGGAATTATAGGGCGTTGCGCGCGGCTAAATCAGCCTGATATACAGGCTGATGTAACAACAAACACAGCCAAGCTAATTGAATCATGGGCTATGACCGCAGCCGAGGCTGCGATAGTCGGCCGTGACCGTCAATCTTTTGCTGCCATCCCCTTGTTCGATGGAGACCAGCAATTCCTAGGGATACTATACGTAGATGCCGTACCACGGGGCTCATGGAATCCGCCACCAAGTGAAGATCACGACAACCATCCCCTCTGCGAAAGTATCACAATTTACGCAAGCCAGTGCGGCTTAATTTCAGCATTGTCAAGAATAATCCCCGAGATGCGAAGGACCGGACCAAGGTTGAGGTTGATAAAGTAAATGACTAAGGCCGACGCGGGAAATACATCCGCATATGAGGCTCTCGCGCCAGAGTACTACGATGCTATTAGGCACCCAACGTGCGCAAACTTTAGATATGCATCCAAGCAAATCATCAAGCCGTGGATTGAGAAGCTTGTAGATTATCGTCCTATTTGCGAAGTGGGCGCCGGCATGTCAGTGGCCGCTGAACTGCTCCTAGAGGCAGGCGAGTCCATCGCAGATCTATTTCTAACAGACTCAGTTCAGTCAATGCTGGAGTACTCCCTCAACTGGAAAATTGCTCAAGATCATATTTCCGTAGCTGAGGCCAGTGAACTGCCCTTCGCGGCCAGCAGCTTCAGCTTGTGCATATCCTCGCTGGGTGATCCTTACAATACCGAGGAAATGTGGGCCGAGCTCGCTCGAGTGCTGCGCGATGACGGATATGCGATATTCACGACTCCCTCATTCGAATGGGCGTCGATTTACCGAGGGTTGACCGGATCAGGCGATCGCGCCGCAGAATTCTACCTTTCGGATGGCAGAACTATTTTCGCTCCATCGATAATCTATGACCAAAACTGCCAGACAAAGCTGATCGGGTCCGGGCCATTGATGGAGGTGGTTGATTTTCAAGTAATGACGTACTCGCAGTTGCCTGCGAGGAACGTCTCACCCAAGCTACTAGTTGCCCGAGAAGGCAATCTACCAATAGTTGTCGGCTACCTGATCCGCAAGTCAGCCCTATAAGAGCGATCGCCTACTTCTATTATTTGCGGACTGGAATGTCCGCAATCGTATGGCGTCTGGGTTCCGCATTCTGTGCTAATCAAAGGCTCAGGCATGGCAATAGACGTGCCTGAGCGCCTCGATTCGCGCGCGACCACCGGTTGCAAGGGACGGCCTGGGACTGCCATGGTCCTCTTGAGGCCGCGCGTGCGTTCGCACTCTACCGCAGCGGGGTCGGGAGCCAGTGCCGCTCAGCTTAAGTTGATCATTTGGTTTCAGGCTGCGAGTGACCGGCAGCCCAATAGGGTCGGACGATGGCAACAATCCGGATCACCTCGAAGGTCCCCATGGTTCAGTCCGCTCTCAAGGTACGCCCCTTGCGCGCGACGATTGATGGCGGCGAGGAGCAAGACCTGTCTTTGTCCGGGTCACACGATGTAGAGGTCGAGGCGGGCAGCCATCACGTCGAGATGTACGTGGCCTGGGCGCTGCCAGCCCGCATGGGCCCTGCCCAGATCGATGTGTCCCTCCAGGACCGCGACACGGTAGAACTGCTCTACAAGCCTCCGTGGATCCGGACCAAGCCGGGCAAGCTCACGCTCTCGACCACGTAGCGTGCCTCCTGATCTTGCTAAGCCCCCTACCTCGAACAAGATTCCGTGCATCTGACATCCTGTCACTCCCCGTCCGAGATGCGTGTTGACGAGCTGGTCACGTCACTCTCCGATGCGCGCTCATGCCGCGTACAGCGTGCCAGGTCGCGCGTGACATAACCGTTTCGCGGCCTGGGGGTGACGAGGCGAGATTCCGCCCGGCGACCGACGACAGCATCCCGCGGGCTCGTCGCATGAGGGCGTCGATCTTCAGTTGTCAGGTTGAGTGACACGGAAGATCAGGGAGAACGCTCGCCGAGTCGCCGATCTGTTTGCGATAGCGGCTCGACAGGCCAACCCCGCATCGCACGCAGAACGGGATGATCTGGGCGGGCGGTTAAGCAGTGCTGGCCACCGGGTTCGCTCGTTGAGGAGCGCTGCAGGGTTTGTAGCCCTCGCATGTGGGATAATCGCACTATGAGTCGGGAGGCTGTTACCCAGGCTGACCTTGGTCGGCGCATCGCGGATGCGCGGGCGGAGGCTGGCGTGACCCAGGCTGATCTGGCTGTCGGCGTTGGCTTGGAGCGCACTGCGCTGGTCAGGATCGAGTCGGGAGAGCGCAAGGTTTCCGCGACGGAGCTAGTAGCTATCGCGGGAGCCCTGGACAGGCCGGTCGACTGGTTCTTCACCGAGCCGCCGGTTGCGGTTATCAGCCGACGCCGTGATCCGGCGGTGGGCGGGTTCTCCCGCGTCCTTGATCGCGCTCTTGAAACCGCCGCGCGAGACGTGGCCTTCCTGGAAGATCGCAGCCTGTTGTCGTCTGCCGAACGTCCGGCTCGCAAGGCGCCGGAGAGTTTCAAGGAATCCGAGGACCTTGCCCGCGCCGTACGCGCGGAAGCGGGAAGGCCGGACGGTCCGCTGCTAGATCTTCAGTCGTTTGCGGAGGGCCTCGGATTGCTGGGGTTTTCCCTCGCGCTTGGTCCCGATGCTGATGATGCCGGATACGTCGAGGTGGGGAACCATGGCGTAGCGGTTATTAACGGGACGACCGATCCAGGGCGGCGGAGGTTCAGTCTCGCTCACGAGCTCGGTCACCATCTGACTGGTGACGCCTACGAGCCGTCAGTGAGGCTAGGCCCATCAGATACCGAGCGCATGTTCAACGCGTTCGCCGCCTACCTCCTCATGCCGCGGTCCTCGGTGCTGAGCATCTGGGATGAATTCTCGGCCCAGTCGCCGCGGCTGGCCGCCATCGCGGTCGCCGTACGGTTCAGCGTGAGCTGGACCGCTGCGTGCAACCAGCTTAGGAACCTAGATCTCATCGACTCTCGGGAGCGTGAACGCCTCCTTGACAACGACCTACGGCAAGGGGAGCTATTCGAATTCGGCGAGCGTTTCGCTGTTGAGCTTGATCCGCCGAGCGTGCCCTCGGCTTATGCGCGCGCGGTGGTGAGCGCATACCGGAGAGGGCAGCTCACAGCAGCCAGAACAGTCGAGCTGCTCCACCATTCGGTGGACGAAACCGACCTCCCCGAGCCAGACGCCATGTCACTTGACGAACTTCGCGGTGAGTTCGTAACAGGACTGTGACTGGCCTCGTTTTCGACACAACAGCACTGAGCCATTTTGCTCACGCTGGACGCATGAACGAACTGCAGGCAGCCGTTGCCGGTGATGAGCCCGTTCTCTTGGCGGAAGTTGCGGCAGAACTGGTGCGGGGCATTCCTGACCACCCGTTGCTCGGGACCGCAGCGGCGGGTGCTTGGCTCAAGCAGGTCGAGCTTGAGGAACTACCGGAGCTTGTGGCATTCGCCAGGTTCAAGGGAGAACTTGGCGGCGGGCCGGATAGAAACAACGGCGAAGCTGCAGTACTTGCCTGGGTGAGTGTTAACGGCGGTATTGCGATCATCGATGAGGTTGTGGCGCGCGCTATTGGAGGTAGGGAAGGATTGCAAGTCCACGGATCACTATGGCTGCTGATCAGGAGTTTCAAGGACGGTGTGTTTGATCGTGCCATGGTCGAGGGGATTGTGGACGACCTAATAGCCACTGGGATGCGTTTGCCAGTCGCCACGGGACCGGCCCTCTTCGCGTGGGCCTATGAAGCTGGAATTCTTCCGTAGCGTGCTACCCGCGTTCCGCCTCGTCGACATCGCTATCGAAGTCGAGATCACCCCGAGCACAGCCCGCTACGCTGTGCCACCTGGTCAGCATGGCCCGGCACACGCGCCGAGCCGATATGGTCGGCCAGTTTCGTGTCTTGGTGCGTGTCGGGGAGACACCGAACAGGTCGATCTGAACCGGATTCCGGTGTTCATCGCGATGTCCTTCTGATTTCCTGTAAGTGCCGAGGAAGATCACAGGCCGAGCATCACTGGTGTGTCCGGGATGCCACCGGCGATCAGCGCCGCCAGCGGTGTGGCGATGTCACGCGGTGAGAACAGGTCGGTTCCGCTGTATTCGGCGATGTCTTTGTGCCGCCACCATCGCATCCCCGTGATGTGCTCGGCGGCGAGTTCATCATCAGATAGCGCGCCGCGGGGATCAAAGCGCGTGGTGCGGACGAGAAAGTAATCGTTGACCACCCCGTCGTGGCCGTCGGCATGGCCGGGAGCGGCGACTTCCTGGTGCCAGACGCGAGGCGGGTCGGCGTCAATGACGAGCCCCGTCTCCTCGTGCAACTCCCGGCGCAGGGCCGCCAGCGGCAATTCACCAGGCTCGATGCCACCGCCGGGGCCGCCCATACGGCCGTTGCACCCGCTGGCACAGCCGGATGCGGGAAGCCGAACCGGCACAGCAGGACATGGTCATCATCGGCCAGGATGATCGCCCGGACAGCACGTCTTAGGGCGTGTTTCAAAAGTGGCTGGGTGGCTGGATGTGATTTTGAGATGCCCGCGTGTCGTTGACGGAGAATGAGCGAGGTCTCCGGTAGATGAGTCAGCGACTAAGAAGACCATCTGCACGGAGACCTCGTGGCCACCTTAGCGGTGAGCAGGCGCGCGGACCTGACGGACGCGCAGTGGGCGGTGCTGGAGCCGCTGCTGCCAGCTGGCGGGGTGCGCGGGCGCCCGCCGAAGTGGGCGAAGCGGCAGCTCATCGACG
>JASHOJ010000175.1 GCA_030041155.1 Candidatus Binataceae bacterium
CTCGGCACGCCGTCGCCGCGGGTCGCGCTGCAGGATCTGCTTGCGCAGATCGATCGCGCGCTGCATCTAAAGCTGGAAGCTCTTTCCAGAAGCGCGATCGCGCGGATAATCCGCGAGCACGATCGAGCGCATCGGCTGGAAGGCCTGCTCAAGATTATCCAGGCGTCGCAAACCGACGCGCTCTCAAGGGTGCTGGACGATCGGCTGGCGCGTTATCTCGCGCGTCTTTTGGACGAGAATCTTGCGCCCGCTAATGCGGACGAGTCCGGATTGAAGCTTGGTGGAACCGGCAGTTCCGGCCGAAATCCGCGCCGCCGCGAAGCCTCGCGCTGATCGCGACGCCCTATCAGTTCTGGACGATGGTGTGCTTGCGCGGCCGACCGGGTGGGAATGCGCTGGCGCGTCGATGCCGCCGCGGCCTCACGCCCAACAGGTCGAGCAGGCGAAAATATGCATTGCGCACCAGCTCGAGCCCCGCGAGCAGCGCGAGTCCGGACGTAACGCCGAGTCCGTGCGCCATTTCCTTGACCCAGCCAATGGTTGTCAGGCGTTCAATCTCGACTCTGATCGGCTGCTGCTCGGTGTCTTCCATTTAATTTCGAGACTAAGTGGCAAGGCGTCTCCAATCAAGACGCCTTAGGGATATCTCCACTCATGCAGCGGGTTTGCGTCCTCACCCTCGCGTCACGGCGATTGCAAAACAAAGAGCAATCGCCGCGCCGCTCTCTGCCGCTCCCGGTGAGCGAGGGCGAATCCGCCACGCGTGCGGCGCCGCGCACCCTCAATGCGCCGGTGGAGGAGGCGGCAGCGGCGGCGGAGCCGGCGGCAATGCGGTGCTGTTAGAGGCCGCCGCGGCGGGCGCGGTTTCTCCGCTCGGAGGCGGCAGCGTGAGCGTCACGTTATCGAAGCGCGCCTGCGAATCATCGCGCGCCCATAGACCGATTCGGCCTTGCGCGATCTTGTTGTCGTCGTAATCGAACTCCATCTTGTCGTTGTCGTAACACATGAAGTGCGAGCCCTGCGCGACGACCTTGATCTTGTACCAGGTGTCCTTGTCGGTCGGCACCACGACCTGCTTCAGGTTGCTGAGCGTGCCCTTGCTCATCCGCGAAAGCGCAAAGAAATCGCTGGGGCATCCCGCGGAAAGCACGTAGAAGTTTTTCGGATCGACGTAGCGGAAGATTATTCCGCCCGAGCAATCGAAGCGCCCGCCAACCGACTTGAACGTCGTTTCCAACGTGAAGTCGGAGTACTCGGTTTTGTCGCTAACTACAGTCATCGGATAGTAGTTCAGCGCCGCCATCAGCGAGGACATCAGGCGTCCCGGCGGCAGGCCATAGGTGTTGGGCTTGCTGGGCGCGGTCGCGTCAGGGATAACCACCCACTGACCTTCCAGCGCGGTCCATCCCGATGCCGGCTGTCCAGCCTTGTCCTGATCAAAATCCCAGGTTTTGACTATGGGAGTCGGCGTTG
This sequence comes from Candidatus Binataceae bacterium, assembly GCA_030041155.1. Taxonomy (GTDB): domain Bacteria; phylum Desulfobacterota; class Binatia; order Binatales; family Binataceae; genus JBARDN01. Next base: position 1,474 of record JASHOJ010000175.1, read on the forward strand.
GAGTCGGGGTCATAGTTGCAGTGGGGGTCGGCGTCGGCTCCTTCTTTCTTCGCCGCGACCATGCGTTCTGGCTGCCGAGGCCGATTACGAAAGTCGCCGCCACCGCGGATAGTACGGCGTATTTGAGCCAGGTTTTCCTTTTCATTCGTCTTTCCTCTCCCCGCTCTCACAATCGCGGTGGCAAAACATGGTTGGATGAAGGTAAGCGGCGCGAGTTTCGCCAATCGATAGCGCAGTTGTCAAGAAAAAGTTCTGCGCAGAGCGATAATTTCGTGAAAGCCTGGTTCTATGACCGTCAGCTTCGCTTTTGTTTCGCAAATGTCCCGATTTCAGGCGCGCGACGACCTCAGAATCCGGCCATGCTCTCGAAAATGAGGTGAATGTCGAAGGGAACACGAGGTGTTCGCTCGATTCGGCGGCGGCGCGGATGATCGAAGTGCCAGGCGGAGTTTCGGCATCGATGGCTACAGAATTTCTGGTTCCAGCGAGGCTCTGCTATCCGCCGACCGCATCGAGCGCAGTGTTTACCCGATTCTGGCGATCGCGAGAAATCGTCCCAGAGCCCCGGTTGGGCTTGGGGATGGTATGTGACACCGGTTTGCCGTTGACAGCGGCAGGAAGGGCCGTTTCCGTGCGAATGCGGGGCATGTCTGGAGCGGTCGATCACTCCCATAGCGTTCAACCCAGCAACTTCATGGCGAATACCTTGCTTTTTGACCGCGTGCATGCTGAATTTGAGTGTAGGGTAAACACGACTCTCGATCAAGGATTTACGCTATGGCAAAATCGACCCGAAAACACAGTTCTAAGACCCCGGCCGGTACGCAAACCGCGGATAATCCGGCCGCCAGCGAAAATCAGGAGGCTTTCGCGGTCCGATTGCGCGCCGTTGCCGATAATCTGGGCGGAGTAAAGGCGCTCGCCGACGCCGCCGGAGTGTTTCCAAGCTCGGCGCACGACTGGTTCCAGGGCGCCGAGCCAAAACGCGACGCACTCGCCAAAATCGCTCGCGCCGCGCGGGTCAGCCTGGATTGGCTTATCGCCGGCCGGGGCAATTACGCGCCGCTTCGATTTTTCGATCTGATGAAGTCGCAGGGCTACAACGAGGCGTTTATCGCGCCATCGCGGACCGACGGAGAGCCGCGTTATCGGCTGTTCGACCTGTCGCTTCTGGATCCGCCCGATGCGAGCACGTCCATTGGCGAGAAGGGCGCGCGCTACGCGGCTGATTCTCGCGATCGGCTCTTTCTGGTGATAGTCGGCGGATCGGGCGACAAGATGGCGCCGCTGATTCGCGATGGCGACCTGATCGTGGTCGCAAGCGCCGTCGGAACCGAGATAGGAGCGAAGCCAACGACGGCGCCGTATATGTTTTCATATCAGGGCAGGGTGATCATCCGGCTGGTCAGGGCGGTCGGAGGCTCGGGATCGCAGCCGCTGCGCATCATGATCGGACCGGTTGATCGCACCGCATGGCCGCCAAAGATGGCGAAGCCGGAGCATACGTTCGCCGGCATAATCGAGGATGACTTTCGCGTGCTGGGTAGGGTTATCTGGTGCGGCCGCTCGCTGCTTTCGCTCGACGTTTCTTGAGCGCGGAGACGTCGAAGGGAACCCAGCCGGGATTCCTCGCGCGCCGGACAATTCAGACGCGCGGGAATGACAAGGATGCGGTCCGTCACGCAAGTCACCGGTGTCATTCTCGCGCGTGGCTGCCGCGCGAAGAATCCCGGTCTGCGATGGACAACTCGAGTGCTGGAGCGACAGAAACCGCCCGCAGGGATTCCTGGCGTGTCGGACAACGCAGAAGCGCGGGAATGACACTCCTCCTTCCGAGATGCACATCGCTGCGGCTCGACCCGCGAGGCCGATCGCGATTCCGTTTGCCGCGGGACCTGATTAGTGCGAATAAGCGGGCAGGGAATCAACGTTGCGAATCAGCATCGGAAAGATGGGAGAGACTCGATGGAATCGGGAGAACTCCAGGACATTGTCATCCAACGCAACCTGCTCATTCCGCTGAGCGACGGCGCCACGTTGTCGGCGGACCTTTATCGTCCCGCGGGCAAGGGTCCGTTTCCAGCGTTGATGAGTTTCTATCCGTATCACAAGGACGATTTTATCGGCGCGATGAACGAAGAACCGCGCCGCTATTTCGCGGCCCGTGGCTATGCGCATTTGCTGGTGGACTTTCGCGGACTTGGTGGTTCGGGCGGAGTCGCATGGCCGGCGATGGATCGCGGCGAGGCGCGCGACGGGGCGGAAGCGATCGAATGGATCGCGGCGCAGCCATGGTGCGACGGCAACGTCGGGATGTGGGGGCTGTCGTACGGCGGCATCTCGTCGCTCAAAGTCGGTGCGGAGAACCCGCCTCATCTGCGCGCGATCGTTCCAATTCAGGGCAGCGTCGATATCTACCACGACTATCTCTATCCGGGCGGCGCGCCGACCTGCCTTGGCAGTTACGGCGCGTGGGGATCGTTCATGCTCGCGATGAACCTGATGCCGCCGACCAACGCCGATAGCGAAGGCCGATGGCTGAAGGTCTGGAAAGATCGCCTCGAACACAGCGAGCCCTACGTGCTGCCGTGGCCGGACCATCAGGCGCATGACGAGTACTGGCGGGCCAAGTCGGTCGATCCGGCGAAGATCAAGGTGCCGACGTTCATTATCGGCGGATGGCGCGACATCTTTCCTGAAGTCATGCCTTCGGTCTTCGCCCGGTTGAAATGCGTCAAGAAGCTTTGGATGGGCCCGTGGATGCATACGCTTCCCGCTCTCGCGCCATACGAGCCGCTCGATTATCTGCACGAGATGAAACGATGGTTCGATCACTGGCTCCGCGGCGAAAAGAATGGAATCGCGGATGAGCCTCCCGTCCTGATCAATGTGCAGCGCGCGAATATCTGGAGGCATGAGCGCGAATGGCCGATCGAACGGACGCGGGCGCGCGCGATGTATTTTGGCGGCGCGGGTTCGCTAAGCGGCGCGCCGCAGCGCGAAGAGCAGGGCGAGTTGTACCTCGCGAACCCGACCGTCGGCAGCGCGGCCGGATTATGGGATCCGATGGGGTTGGGCGTCGGCATGCCGCTTGACCAGGGTGAAGACGAGCGCGGCTCTCTCGCCTACACTTCCGAGCCGCTGACCGAAGATCTGGAAATTTCGGGCGCGCCGCACGCGACGGTGTTCGCGGAGCTCAAGTCCGGAGACGACGTAAACGTTGTGGTCAAGCTCTCCGACGTGGATCCCTCGGGCGCATCGGCGCTGATCACCAGCGGATGGCTGCGCGGCGCGTGCCGCAATTCGGCCGATAAGCCTGAGCCTCTGCGCGCGGGCGAAGTTTATGAATTCCGGGTCGCCTTATGGTCCACCTCTTATCAAGTGCCCAAGGGGAATCGGGTTCGCGTCAGTGTCTCATGCGCGGATTTTCCGCATCTGTGGCCAACACGGACGAATCCGGAAATCCAGTTGTTCTTCGGCGGCCAGCGCAAAAGCGGCATCGAGTTGCCAGTCGTTCCCGCGCGATCGGCAATCGATGCGCCGCAGCTCAGGCGTCCCGCCCCGCCCGCCGCGTCGCCATTGCGGCCCATCTGGAAGATCGAACGCAATCTCGTGAGCGGAGAAGTCGCGGTCACCACCGGCGAGAAAAATGGATTTCCGCTGCCGCAGGGCGGCGCGATCGAAATCGATCATGCCGCTGTGGCGCGCGTTATCGCGGCGCGCCCCGACGGCGCCAGCGTTAGCGGTGACACGAAAATACGGGTGAGCGCGCCGGCGATTGGAGATATCGAGGTTGCGACCACCAGCCTGGTTTCCCGCGACAGTATGACTCTGTCGGCGCGGATCATCCGCGACGGCGCGCTGGTCTTCGAGAAGCGCTGGAACAAATAGCCCGCCGATCGTTCCTTTCCACGCGCATTCCTGCATGCCGCCGATGAAGGAGCAATGACCGCAGCCGAGGCGTTACAACAAGCTTGATAGCGGGACGCGATCAAGCCGCAATTGCGCGATTGCCTGCCAAATCACGCGCTGGCGGCCATGCGGCACCAGATTAGGCCGTCGGGGCCGTGTCCCAGAATCCCCTCGATCCATGTCAGATCGATAATAATCGCGATGCCTTTTCTGCCCAGGTCCTGCTTGCGCTCGATTTCGGGCGCGGCCGTAAAGACTCGCTCGCGCTCGCCCTCATCGGTAGTGATTCGTGCGCGGCCATGGAACTGCAGCAATGGAGTGGCTTTGGATCGGTAAATTAATGCCACTTTCGGATTGGCGCGAATCGCATCGATAGTATGGCCCGTCGGGTTGCGCGCCCACAGTCCGATTTGCGTGTCGCTGTAGGTCTGAAGAGAACCGCGAAATGACAGATACGGCTGTCCAGCCGAATCGACTACCGCCAGAACGATCGGACTATTCTCCGCGAGCGCATTGTTGATCTTGCTCTTTAGTTCAGGCGTGAGCTTCAGCTCGGAATAAGCGGGCGAATCCGCCATCGTCAGAATCCTCTTTCATCCAGTTTAGCCTAACAAGTAGCGTATTGGACGAGGTGAACGAATGAAAACTTTTGTGCAGTGCATGCAGTGTCTGGTTGAGCTTGGCCATCCCTCGTTCGAGCCAATCCTCGCCGATTACTTCGACGACGAGGTCGCTTATTTTGAATGTGCCCGAGGCCATAAGGGGGCGATACTGTTGCAAAGCATGAAATTTGAAGTGTTGCTG
>JASHOJ010000176.1 GCA_030041155.1 Candidatus Binataceae bacterium
AACATCCCGAAGGGATTGAGCACGTGCGTCCGCCCCATCCGGGCGCGCGCCCGAAACGTGATGGGCGCGATCTGGCATTTGGTGTCTATGGCCACGACCGAGCGGCGGAGCAACGCCATGTTCGGAGCAATAACGCCCACCGTCTTCGAACTGCCCGGCGGGCCGAGCGTCATCAAATGCTTCGGTCCGCGGTAATGGATGTTCCCCCTGGCCCGGCCTTTGTCAAAAAACCGGCCGAGATAGGGGCCGTCGTCGGACGACCTTTTCCCGAACATTATCGCCTCCGGTAAATCCCGGAGCGGCGCACGTCTCGCAGCCTCGCGATCCGCGCGTCGCCGGGACGGCCGCCGCGCAGACCGGGCGTGATGCCGGGAAGCGTGTGAAGGAAACCCATGACCCCGATCAGAATCAAGACGGCTCCGCCTCCGACCGCAAGGGGATTCGGCCAGCCGGCGTGCGCCACCTCCACTCCGATCAAAATGAAAATGATCGCCAGCGCGAAGCCAAAAATCGACGCAATGATTCCCAGGGCGACCGTGTAAGCCCAGTGGAGCGCAACCAGCGTTCTTCTGATCGCCATGTCACGCGGCTTCCCACTGCCAGGCGCATTCGATCTGTCGCAGCATCCGAAGCGCGCCGCGATAGGCGTTGCACGCCTCGCCGACGCTGTTCGTCCCCGCCATGAGCTTCAGGAGCTGGACGAGGCGCGCGCGGCGGGGTGCCGGCATTTCTGGCGGAGCCAGCGTTTGCCAGTCAAACCAGCTCGCGATGCCGTTGAGTTCGGCCAGAGCTTGAGCGGCCATCTCTGCGTCGCGGGATTCGAGAAGCCGCATGAGCTGCAGGACCTGAAGCCACAGCCGTGCCCTTCCGTCGCGCTGGCGCTCGTCGAACGGCACCGGCCGTGCGAGCTTCCATCGCGGTGTGCCGGACAAAGTTCGATCGCCCATATTCCTCTCCCCGGTTTCGTTTGGGCACGCCATGTTCGGCTTCACGCAGCGCTCAAGTCCCATTCCCACTCAGCGTTGTTTTGTTCGAGCAGGCGGTGGGCGCGGTCGTAAGCCTCCCAAGCCTCCTTGACGCTCTCCGCCCTCGCCATCCTCGTTAGCCAGTGAACCAATAATTCGCGCTCCGGGGGCGACATTCCCGCCGGGGCCAGAATCTCCCAATCGAACCAGCCAGCGATGCGGTTCAGCTCGGCGAGCGCTTCTTCCGCGCGATTCCCGCTGACGAGGTCGCGCGTGAGGCCCAGCACCTTCTTGCGCATGCCGATCTTGTTGCCCGGTCCGCTTCTTTCTTTTTCGATTGCTTTCCAGAGCCGTTCCAGCCGGCGCGCTTGCTCGCGGAGGCGTTCCGCCTGTTGCTGTCGGCGGATGGCCGCCCCGCGCAGGATGTCGCCTCGGAAACCCTGGGCGCCATGCTCTTCGAGCCGCTCGGCGAGCCGCTCCTGATGATCCGCATCTTGCCGCAGTGCATCCACGCGGTTCAGAAATTCGGACTCGTTCATACTCCCGTAGTAATACCATTCGTGGAGACGCCGCCGTTCCGCCCACCATTCGCGCGCCGTCTGACCGCTAATCACCGAATACTCAACGATCCGGCGGTGGAAGAGAGCGGCAAACAACAGGCCGCCAAGCTCAAGCTGCCACTCAAGCGAGAGCGACTGCGCCCAGTGGAGCGGCGGAGCGAGAATCCACTGCCAGATTTCTTGAAAGAGAAGGGCAAGGTAAGTGCTCATGTCGTCACCTTGGCTTCGCCGTTTTCGGGACGACTTCCGGAGGTTTGATCGGAACGCAGACCAGCGCCCGGCTGCCTGCCCTTGGCGCCTCGCGATTCTCAAAGCCGGTGACCGAAGACAGGCCCAGATGAATTATCCCGCTGCCGCCACAGGTCGGCACGCAGGTGAAAAACTCATGATCGCCGATTTTCCGGATGCTTCCGCTGCACACAAGGCGCTGGCAACGGCCGCACCGAATCGGGGCGCAGGCAGAACGGCAAAAGGGACATTTTATTCGGCTGAAACTGATCGACTCGACCGGAACCGCCAACGACATTGCATCCTCTCCCGCGCCGGCTAGATCGGTAATAGCGGACTCGAACTGCCAAGATGATTCCGACCGGCCTTTCCCCTTCCGGAATCGAAGAGCGAAATTGCGGCTCTGGCGCGCACAGATCATCGGAAGGTTGAACCTCTTCACGCCGCCTTCGGTATCCAGCGTCCGGCCCGGCGGGTGTAGACGCGGCACGTTTCGGGCACGAGCAAACCTCTCATCGATTTCGGCCGGATCATCGGGCTCGGAATCGACGATCGGTGGGTCTCCGACAACGGGATCGGGTAACGGTGTTGCACTTTCCACGAAGCGCGGCAGCGGATGGGGGCGCAGCAATCGCATCGCATCCAAGAGAGCCGCTTCGCGCGGGCGCGGCGGCGGCAACGACAACGACGGAAGCGAAGACGACGAATTGCGGTCTCGCCTTCGCTCCGACAGCAGCCAGTCCGTCGGCGGCGCCGGCAGTTTCCGCCTCACCCCTCCTTCTGACTTGTCGTCCCTCTGCGGCACACGCCGATCGACGGGTCGGCCTACTTCTGACGGTAGAGCCGGGGGCGGCGGAGGCAGTTGGCCTTTTGAACTCCGGTCTTTCATTTGCTCTCTCCTGATTTTGCGTACTGGCGAGTAAGCATCGACGCATCAGCAGGCCTGACCGGCATCGTTGCCGTCGGCGCTCTTCGGTCCTTTGCCGGGGGGAAGTCCGAAAAGGGCGCGGTCGGCGGCCGAGCGGGCGTGCCGATCGAGAAGGCCCAACATGCTGCGAAAGAATTCGCTGTCAGGCGCAGCCTGCATCTGTTCGACGGCGGCCTGACCCGCCAGCAGCCAGCGGCGATGATCCTCGGCAGCCTTCTTTGCCTTCTCGCGGGCCGCGACTTCCTTGATTTTGCGCTCCAGCGCCTCGCGCTGGGCTTCAAGGGATGCCAATTCGCTGCCTGACCGTAGACGAGGCATTGCGGATAAACTCCTATTACGAGAGCTGTGCCTTAGATCGAGGTTCGCCAACGTGGTCGAAGCTATGCTGCTTCCACCCCTACTTCGGCCCTGGGGCCTGGAAACCGACAGCGGGTTTGGAAATTTTGCGGGCGTCGGGATTCTTCGGAGGCCCTGCAAAGAGTTTGCCGAGCGGAAAAGGAAATAAATATCAGTGCCTTATATTCCGAACGCTACGTTGCCTGGCGCTTCAAAGAGGGCGCGAACTAAAATTTTTTAGTGATCGTGTCGGGATTGGCCAAAAACGTGCGAATCTAGTGTGTGAGGATTGGGGGGATAGCGCTGTGCCCGAAGCACTTCGCTTCGAAACATTCGAACAGGCCTATCGAGCGCTTTCGCAGGCCGAAAAGTCGCAACTTAAAGCGCGCGCCAAAGAGATGGCCAAAGGCCTAGGCCCCGCCATTGATAAGGAGGATTTGTACAACGCGACAATCGTTCGGTGCCTCCGCGTCAGGCCTTGGCCATCAGATGTAGCCACTCTCGCTGTCTTCAATCAATTGCTCCATTACACCCGGCTCGATTTCCTGCGGAAGACAATTCGCTCCTATAAATTGATTAGTTCCCTTGCGGTTTTGCAGAAAGATGTCGATGCGACAAGTCTTGAGAACGCAATATTGGCTAAAGACATAGTGCGTCGATTTTTGGACAGTCTAACCCCCAATGCACGCAAAGTCGCGCGCGGTCGCATACTCGGAATCAAAGGCGAGGAGTTGCGCAAATGGGCCTGCTTCGATGAAGCGACATTTGAAGCTGCTTCCCGAGAATACCAAAGAAAGCTTTTGAGGATCAGGTGACAACAAGGACGGGGCGAAACATGACTGAACAATCTAAGAGCACTTGCGATATTTTGTCGACGATCCTTGATGACGCCGAAGAATATATTGCCAGTCTATCGCCGGACGAACTTCTCGTCCTAAGTGACGAGATTTACGGCAACGAAGTCGACGGTGACGACGACGAGCCTCTCCCAAGCGCCGAAATAATACCTTTCCTTCAGGGCAGAGAGCCATTGAGGCGCGCGGCCGAAGCCTTGAGACAGCCAGATGAAGTCGAGTCTAATTCAGTTGACGGTGCAGGACCAAGCGAGAGGGCCACTGCTTATCGTAAAGCTGCACTCGCCGCTCGTCGGATATCCGGACTGCTCGTATCGCGAGCCGCATTGTATTTGATCGTGGCGACAGGAGCTGGGTTCTCGTCGGGGCTGTGGTTTGCCGTGCATGATTTGCGGCAGGTTTCATCTACGGACGCCCCTAACGTCTCTACCGCGCAATTGTGGGCAACCCCATATTTGGCCGACAAAGATAATTATTTGCGGGATCTCTTTGATCCTCTGCGCGGGTTCCGGTTAGCCCAATTTGATCTGGCGCCCAAACCTGGTGCGCCGTTGCGCTTTGAGGGAGTCTACGTCTCATACCCGTATCAAGGTGGGGTCGTTGGCGTCACGGGATCGCTTTTATCTGACAAGATTAATGCCGATAGCCCTTGTCAACCTGTTTTTCCGACGATGGCCGCTGTCAACTTGACCCAAAACTGTCCTAAATCATCGTATCCAGGTTTGAACTCTGCTTGGTCCTACGGCGCCGGAAGTCCAGCACCTCCAAATGCAGATACGGCGCCGCCCACAATCTCATATCGGTTGCGTTTTCTCCAGTAACGCAGCCTACGGCCGTAAGTGAGGCAGTTTTCTTTTTTCGATCTGACGAGGCGGAGGTGTCGGTCGATTCGCTGCATTTATTGCTTCTCGAAATGAAGCAAGTGCCCCTGCTATTGCCAAGCCCGCAAAAAAGGCCTGCAAGAGCGTGCTGTCACTGTGTGTGCCTAAATACGCGCCAGCGCTACCAGCCGATACCGCGGTGCAAATAATAAAGTTAGTATCCGACAAGAACGCTCCAGTAGCGGGGGTGACGAAAGGCTTTCAGAGCAGAGACGGTACTTCCCTTGCGTGTAAATTCAAAGAGCCTTGCTTCCCCACCGGCCAGACTTTTAAGAAGTCATCCGCGCAGGGCTTCAGTAGCGCAACAAGTTCTTCCTCGCTCGCCGCCTCCTCAGCGAGCCATTTCGGCCATTCGATCTCCGTCAGAATGACCGGCATGCGGTCGTGCAATTCGCCGACGATGCCGGTTGCCGCACAGGTTAGGACTGTGCAGCTCAGGACTTCCTCGGCTTTAGGGGATTTCCATTTGGCCCAAAGCCCGGCCATGACCATCTGACCGCCATCGGCCATCGCGATCGCGTAAGGCTGTTTCTCCTTGCCCTTTGCATCCAGCTTCTTCCATTCATAAAAGCCGTCGGTGACGACAAGGCAACGCTGGCCCCATCTCCATGCGTCGCGGAACGAGGGCTTCGTCCTGAAATCCTCCGCCCGCGCGTTGAAGGTCGAATATTGCACCTTGTCGTCTTTCGCCCAGTGCGGGATCAGGCCCCATTTCGTCATCTTGGGGATGCGCTTGCCGTCCACCGAGCGGATCGCGACCAGCATCGGCTCGGTCGGCGGCTTGTTCCAATCGGGCGCGAAATTCGGCGCCGGATAAGTGGGGGTCGAACTTGAGCCGGATTTTGATTTCAGAATAGTCGGAGGACAAACGTACTCTGCCGCACATGACGTATATGTAAGAAGCCTGGGCTATTTCTTCCAATGCGCCCAGTTCGCTCCTCTCCCTCGCTGTTTCGGATCGAATCTCTCGCCGCCGAACCGCTTCATGAATTTCTCCGCATCAGCCACATCGGAAAAACAATAGACATTGAACCATTCGCCGTCGTGGACGACTGAATGGCCGCGCGGGCATATCGACAAGCCCTCGCAGAACTCGTGAATCTCCTTGTAGCCGCCGCGCTCGCAAAAGCGCGCCGGCTGCGCAATCTGGTGCGGCCAGCCTCGGTCAATGGCAGCCGGCGACAGCTCGCCCTTCCGTCTCATGTGCGAAGCGTTGTTTGAAGGCCGAGGCGTCCGCAAGGGTGCGGAAGCAGTATCGCACCGCGTTCGCGGGAAGATCGACGTACATGTCCCACTCGAATGAACAGCCTTCGAGCCAATCGAGCACGTCCATCGCGGCCTCGTCGAAGGACAGCGCCACCTGGAATGGAAAGCCTCGGTTGATCTCGAAAATCACGCCCATAAAGCCATTGAGAACAAAAGACGAACACGAGTCAACGGGGCGAAGTGTAGATGCGTTTGCGGGCTAGTGATACCACATCTTGCGTAGCTTGCGGGATCGCAAATCGGGTGCTCTCGGCCCCTACATTATATAGGTCGTCCGGCTTCCCGGAGTGGCTTCAGATTTCTATTTCGTCCCACTCCACCGCCTCCGGCACGCGGCGGGCGATGAAAAGGCCGACAATCCGCGCATCCGGAAAGGCTTCGCGGATAATTTCCGACGCCGCGCGAAAATGCGCGCCCGTTGTGAGCACGTCATCGACAAGGGCGATCGTCTGCGGTTTCGGCTGCAAAAGCGCGCGGTCAAGACCATAGTTCGCCACAATCTCTTCGGGACGAGGCCGATCGTCACGGTGGTGCGCGGCGTCCATGTTCGCACGCTGCAAAATCAATTCGCGGATGTCGAGTCGCGACTGCGGGCGAATGGCGCGCAGCATGCGCAGGAGCCGATCATCGTGCAATGGATCGCCCCTGGCTTTCGATGGCGGAATTGGCACGAGCGTGATCCGACTCAGCAATTCGCCCGTGAGCGCCGCACGAAAGGCCGCGGCGGCAAGATCAATCGCTCGCTCTTTGTATTTCCATTGCGGCGTTCCGCGCTTGTCGAGACTCTTCTTGAAATTGAGAATCAGTTGGTTTGTCGCGCTGAAGGCGTAGCCCTTTCGCGCCGTGTATTCGCCAAGAAAATAACAGGCGTCGTCCGCCGCGAGGTAGAAATGGTCCGGCCGCGTTAAGTCGTCGATCTTAGTGAGCCGTTGGGGAAAGGTGTTGGCGGATGTCATCGTAATCCATCACGCGGATCGCACCCTTCTCCGCAAATTTGCGAGGCCAGCTCAGCCCTTTGTGGAAGCAATTGTCGAGGATGAAGAGCTTGCGGCCCTGATGCAGCGCGGCCCGTGCTTGAATCAAAGTGCCCGAGGTTTCACCGGCCTCGACGATGATTGTCCCTTCCGTGAGCGCCGACATCGTGATGTTGCGTTCCGGAAAAAACAGACGGTTCTTGCGATAATCCTGGCGCTCGTACCGCTTCACGGGCACCTGGCTTATCAAAAGGAATTCGCTCGCGATCCTGCGCTGGAGTTCGGCGTTCTCTTTTGGGTAGGTGTGCGACAGCGGCGTGCCGATCACGGCAATGGTGCGGCCGCCTTCCGCGATAGCGGTCTCATGTGCGACCGTATCGACCCCAGTTGCCAATCCCGAGACGATCGTGAAGTTATCCTTCACCAATGCCTTCACGAGCCTCCGCGTGCGCGCGATCCCTTCGCGCGTCGGCTTGCGCGTGCCGACCACGGCGATCGACCGCGATTCGGCAAGATCCCACCAACCTTGGAAGTAGAGAAGCTCGATGGGATGCGCCGCGTCGCGAAGCTTCCGCGGATACTCGCCGGCGCCATGCACGCGCACGCCGAAACGCGTCACGTCCGCCTCCTGAAAGCGGCGCTGGACGAAGGCCGCGTATTCGGTCGCCTTGGAAGGCGGCACGAAATCCGACGGGACCGCGTTGGGTCTCGACGCGAATTTCTCGGATAAGGTCTTGAAGGTGGTGTCCGGCTTGTCCCACAGCGCCTCATAGGCGCCAAGCTCGTGCAACGGCGAAATCGCGCGCGCGTCAAAATCCATCCGCTCAAGAGCCAATTCTGGCGCCACCGTCATGCCTCCGCCCGGCGCAGCGCCCGAGGTTTCAGCACCGGATCGGCTGCGCAGCCCTAGTGTACGAAAATCGGCGAATCCGTCCATTGGAAAATAATAATCATCCTCTTGATTCTATTGTTCTTTTGGAAAAGGGTTGGGCTTCGGCGGCGCCGAACGTCGCGTTCAGCCGAATCACATAGCTCGCGCAAGCGCCGCGGCGCCGTGCGCGGTGCCGACCACCGTCTAACGCTTTTTCAGCAAGTCGCTCAGCGAGTCCGCGTGGCGGCGGTCAAGCAGCGTATCCAGCTTCATGTCGCTGCGGACGCCGGGCGCAAATCCTTCGCCGTAGGTCTTGCGCAACGTGGCGACTCGTGTCGACCCGTTCTTGCGGCGGATTTCGCCGTTGGTGTCGCGGCAGCGGTCATCAAGTCCGCGGTGGCAGTCATCGGCCATTGGTTTCTCCTTCAAAGTTTTCAATTGGATGTTTCACCCGCGATTGTAAAAAGCGTCGCCGAGTTCGCCGGCGTCGAAATGCGGGCAGCGGATCAGCCCCGCGTGATCGAGACGGTTGGTCTCGACACGATGGCGATTGCCGTCGAACTCGCAGCACGCCGTCATCTGCGGCGCGTCGTGCCAGGGGCAGACGAGTTGCACGAAGAGCCCGACGGCGAGCGAAGCCAGCACCCCATTCGCCCACACCACCTGCGGGCGCGAACCGGCCTTTCCGTAGCGGCCTGCCTCCTGCCGAATACGCTCGTCCGTCAAGATGCCGAGGCACCAAAGACAGGGTCCGCCCGGCGACGACAGAACGGCCTGTCCGCTGATGCTGAAACCATTCGCGGTCTCGTGCACGTCCATGCCGATGTCGATGTAGGGGATCAGGAACCTGCGCGCGAAGCGCTCAAGCTCGGCCCGTTCGCCATACGAATCGACGCAGCCGAAGATCACATCACAGCCCCGCAGCGCCGCAATCGCGTTCTGCCATTTCATGCGGCACGGCGTCACCCGCGCGTCGGGATTAACTCCCTTGATGACGCGCTCCGCGATCGCCGTCTTCGCACGCCTGGCTTTTACGTCCTCCGCCGTTCCGCCCACCAGCCGGTTAAGGTTCTTTTCCTCAATGGCATCGTCGTCGACGGGCACGAAGCCGCCGACGCCGACATGCGCGAGTTGCTGCGCGACATGCGAGCCGCCGCCGCCGAGCCCGGCGATGCCCGCTTCGATCGCCGCCAGCACGGCGTCGCTATCGGCGCCGAGGAAACTCTGGCTGATGAGGCGCGGAATCATGGCGTACCCTTCCACAAGCGAAGCGGCGCGCCGACGCCGGCAAAGCGGTCGATGAGAACCGGCTCGTCCTCGCGCCGGCGCCACGAGAGACCCGCCGCGCGATCAAGGCTCAGAACGACCGCGCCGTGCGGCATATCCGGAACCGCGTTAAAAAAATCCGGCACGAATTTTCGCCATTCTGTCACGTCCACGCGGCTGAAGCCCGGCAAGCCGGGATGCGCGTGCATGTGGACGTGAAAGAGGCCGATGTCCTGTGCGCCGCCGTTGTAGGCATGCTGCATCGCCTTACGGATCGCCCCTGGCCCCATCATGGCGCCGACCCTCGGATCGTCGATGTAGTCTTCATCCTCAACGGCGTGGTAGCCGGCGGCGAGGATCACCACGCCCTCGTCGCCGAGGCGGCCCGCGCGGCACAGGAAAAAGCCAACACGCTCCGCCGCAAAGGCGTGCGGTCGCTCAAGGTCGGCGCGCACATCTTTCAGGAGGCTGCTCGACGCGCGGAAGAGAGTCCTCATGCGTAAGCCTTCAGGTGCTGGAGGAGCATCTCGACCGGACGGCCCGGCGGCACGTCGCGCCATGAGGGTGTGTGCCACGACCGGCCAAGCACGGTATGAACCGTCCAGTTGACCGCGCGGGGCGCCGCAATCGGCCGCGAAAGGAACAGCCGGCTGGCATAGTTGCTGTGGCCTTGCAGCGTCAGCAGCGCGTCGCGCACCACCACATCCTTGCCGACCGGGACCTTTAACGCGGGCAGATCGACGTAGCGTTGCCCCGCCTCCGTCTTGAGCGACGCGCTCGGGCAAACTTGGCGCAGTTCCCCGAGCGCCTCCGCCTCGTCCATCAGGAAGAGCCCCCGGTCCGCGCGTGCGACACGAACACCTCACATTCGTGCGGGGTGATTTCGGCGTTGTCCGCCAACGGTTTGAAAATGTCGTGATGGACCACGTCGAGCTCGCGGTCAGCGGCAACGCCGACGAGCTTCTTGAATTCCGCGACGATATAGGTGCCGCGCGGCACGCACTTGATCTTGCCGTCCACCTTCACCTCGACCTCGCGGTACCGGCGTTCGGCTTCCTCGACTTCGGCTTCGGCCTTTTCCAGGTCGGCTTCCGCCTCGCTGACTTCGACCTCGGCCTTCTCCAGATCGCCAGCAGCGCGCTGAAGCTCCGCCTCCGCGACCTTCAGGTGGTCTTTGGCCGCAGCCTCGCCGCAGCCTTCGCCTTCTATGGATGTGCTCATTTGCACCCTCTTGGTTCCCAAATCCGCCGTACAGGCGTTACCGAATCCCTAGCACGGCGCGCGGCAAGTCGCAATCAATGATGACGGTATATATGTGTGTATTAAGCACATTTGTGATCTAAATTGACAGTTGATGTGCGCAGGAGGATAACGAATCCATGAATCCCGAATCAATTTATGAGCACATCGGCGAAGTGATCCGTACGCGCCGCCGCAGCCTCAAGCCGCGACTCACGCAGGAGTCTCTGGCGCAACTGCTCGGCATTTCCCGCGCGTCGCTCGCGAACATCGAGACGGGCCGCCAAAACGTCATGGTCCATCAGCTCTACGCCTTCGCCAAAGCGCTCCACCTTTCGCCCGCCGACTTTCTGCTACCCGTGAACGATCCGGCCGTCGGCCTGGATTGGTCGGGCGTCATGCCCGCCGATCTCAAGCCCAAGCAGCAAGAGCAGATCGCCCGGTTGTTGGCGGACACACGGGCCGAGCCTCTCACCGAAAAGGAAGATCATGCCAAGCATGCGAAGCGCTGAACCCGCGCAAGAAGTGGAGCGACTTCTCAAGCGTTTCGGCGTAAACGCCCCGGCCGTGCCAGTGGACCGGATCGCGCGCGGTCTCGGCGCACAATTGCGCTTTTCGCCGCTCGATGCCGAACTGTCCGGCATGATTTACGTTAAAGGCGACACACCCATCATCGGCATCAACTCACTCCATCATCCAAACCGGCAACGATTCTCGATCGCACACGAAGTCGGCCATCTCGTGCTGCATCGTCCGCGAATCTCCGGGAAGGTTCATGTGGACAAGGAATTTCGGGTCCAGCTCGCGACGTTAAACAGGGACGCGACATCCGCCTTGGGCTCCGACAGGATCGAGATCGAAGCCAATCAATTCGCCGCCGAATTGCTGATGCCAACGACCTGGTTTGTTCAGGCGCTCGCGAGCAAACACTTCGACATCGACAACGAAAGCCCCCTCGACGAGATCGCACGGAAATTCCGTGTGAGCCGCCAGGCGCTCGATTTCCGCATCAGAAATTTGGCCGCGTCCACGTAGCGCGCGGACGCCGGCGATGGGTTTTGTATTTTACGATACCGAGACCACGGGCACGGACCCCGCCTTCGACCAGATTCTCCAATTTGCGGCCATTCACACCGATTTTGAGCTTAACGAGCTCGATCGTTTTGAA
The DNA here is from genome assembly GCA_030041155.1 of Candidatus Binataceae bacterium. Taxonomy (GTDB): domain Bacteria; phylum Desulfobacterota; class Binatia; order Binatales; family Binataceae; genus JBARDN01. Next base: position 11,537 of record JASHOJ010000176.1, read on the forward strand.
ATCCGTTGCCGGCTCTCGCCCCATATCGTCCCGTCGCCGGGCGCCATGCGCGTGACGAAAGTGGCGGCGGCGCGGCTCTTCGACCCAGCGCTCGTCTCCCATTACGCGATGATGTGCCGTATCCGCGAGAAGCTTCTCGCGTGGTCGCCCGCCCTCTTTATCGGATACAACTCGATCCAATTCGATGAGCACCTGTTGCGCCAGGCTTTCTACAAATGTCTGCACCCACCTTATCTCACTAATACCGGCGGCAATTCACGCTCCGACGCCCTGCGCATCGTGCAAGCGGCATCGCTCTTTGCCCCCGACGCGTTGACATTCCCCACCGGCGACGATGGACAGATCGTCTTCAAACTCGACCGGATAGCGCCGCTCAACGGTTTCGCCCGCAATCGCGCGCACGACGCCATCGCCGATGTCGAGGCCACGATCTTTCTTTGCCGCCGCCTCATAGATCGAGCGCCCGAGGTATGGTCGGCCTTCATGCGCTTCAGCCAGAAGGCCGCAGTCATCGATCATGTCGCGGCGGAACCGATCTTCTGCCTCACTGATTTTTACTTCGGCACGGCCTATTCCTGGATTGTAACGGTCATCGGCGCAAAGTCCGACAATCCGGCGGAGTTCTATGCCTACAATCTCGCGATCGAGCCCGAGTTGTTGGCCGCTCTCGGCGAGAAAGAGCTTCACGACCGGCTCGCGACATCGCCCAAGCCGGTCCGAAGGCTCCGCTCGAACGCCTCCCCGATCATCATGCCGATCGAAAGCGCTCCGGCCATCGCGACCGCCGCGCAACTCGGCATCGAGGAGTTGACACGACGTGCGGAATTTCTGCGCAACGACGAAGACTTTCGCAATCGTCTGATCGCGGGATTCGAACTCACGCGCGAGGCGCCCGAGCTGTCCCCGCACGTCGAACGCCAACTTTATGACAGCTTTTTTCCCAAAGAGGACGAACCGCTTATCGAGCGGTTTCACGCGGTACCGTGGGAGGAAAGGCCGCCAATCGTTCGTGCCTTCACGGATCGGCGCTTGAGGATCATCGGCCAACGTTTGATCTACCTGGAGCGGCCCGACCTTCTAACGGACGCCGAGCGGACGCGCTACGAGCGGGCGATAGCGACTCGGATCACAAAAGATGATCCCGAGGTCCCGTGGCTCACCTTGCCGCAGGCCGTGATCGATCTTGACGCTCTCATCGCCGACGCCGGTCCCCTTGAAGCCGCCTTTCTCCAAGAACACCGCGCTCATTTGAGCGGCCGCATGACCGAAGCGTCGGCAACGCTCGCGTTACCGGAAAAGGTCGCCGCCATCGTCGTCGCCGTCCCCGTCATCGAGCGCTCCAGAGCGCCCTGACGCGGGCCGAGCAAGTTGTTATCCTAACCATCCGAGATTCAATCCCCAAGCCAGAACACCAGGACGCGTGAATACGCGTCGTCCGTTAGGAATCAGGGTCGTTGTCGGGTTCAAGTTCGATCGATGGCGGTTCCTCGTCTCGCCTTTCCGCTTTCCAAACCTCCTCCAATCGAACCTCGACGTCGCTCGGACGCAGCATTCGTCGAACGCGCTCGACAGAAAATAAGTCGGTGATGGCAAATCCGACAAACGCAGAAACCGTCTCCGAAAAACTGACGCCTACGAGAAGAATCGTTGCCGTATCAGAAATGTGCACGATCTCGATGCTCGGACTCAAATATCCGGCTGGAGCGACATGGCCTTCGTCGAACAGGCGATCAAATCTGCGCGGGGCATCGCGTCGCGATATTTGAGGAATAATCAGCTTCGTGCGAACCGCTATTTTTCCGTTCTTCCTCCGCAGCGCCAGTTTTATTGCGACCAAGGCTTCTTGGAGGTCGGGCGAAGCGCCCCACGCTGATCCGAATGGACGGCACCACAGTATTTCGATTTCCTTGGCCGCGCTTTCGACGGTCACGCCGGACTTAGGGCTCCGATCGATCAGCTTCGTCAAAAACTCCACGTTCCTGTTAAGGTAGGGCGCGCCGACAAGAGTCTGGCGCTCCGAGTTCTGTTTTTCCGCATTGATCGAGAGCCATTTCGCAAGATCAAATCGATCTGTGCCTCCATAGGCTTCGGTGACACTTGTGTCGGCAGCAAGGCGCGAAAACTCGGCGAGCGCAGCCGCGGAAGGCGATACCCCCGTCAAACGGAGGTACGCATCGTTGAGCGCATTCGCGAGTGGCCGAAATTTTGCGAGATCTTCGGTTTCCACCTCAATTAGATTCGCCTTGAGCCGAGGGTGAGGATCGAAAACGAGTTCTTGCTGCCCCCTCAGCACAACCGATCCGAATCTTTCCGGCACCACATCGGAAACCGAATAAAGTGCGAAGCGATCAGGGTTCGCGAGCCGACGTATCTTTCGCAAATATTCCGCGAAATTCTCCTCAAACGCCTTTCGCGCGTAGGCGATGGGCAAGTCGCGCGCCATGTCGCTCGGGCGGATATCGATCAGATTTCGAGCCGGCCTTGCCCGGTCCGGCGCTATCATGTTGCGGCTGACAAGATCAAACCACAGGCGTTCGACCCAAGAGTCGACATCGACAACCCGCGGGATTGCTTCTTCGGAACCTCGGAAATGATCGTGGGCCGACGGATGAAGCGAAGCCATTTCTCCGTCGAGCACGACAAGTCCGGAACTGGTTAGGTCCGCGAGCACGGCTTCGGTTTCCACCTCGCTGAATCCGAAAAAACCGGACAGGCGGCGCACTGGAACGCGCTCGCAAAGCTTCAAGACGCGCAATACGAATTCGTCGACCACCGGCAACCGTCGATCACGCGTGACATTCGCGCGGATCAGGAATCGCCGGCAGGGGACGTTGAAGCCGTAGGTGCAGACTGTAATGGGTTCAGCGGTCGCGCTTGTCATCAGATTTCACCCGCGTTAATGACGAGGGCGGTCTTCTGATGCGCGACGATATCGTTTAGAACCTGCCGCATCGGGGCATGGGTCGGGACCTTGTTCCCCCACATTGTCCGGGCACCAACGATGAAAAGTCTTTCCTTCGCGCGTGACAGCGCAACATTGCATCTGTTGGGGATGCGAACGTGTCCCTGATCGCCATTCGTGTTGCAGCGAACGAGGGACGAAATAACAATCGCATTTTCCTTGCCCTGATATGAGTCGACCGTCTCAATGCGCACCAACTTCCGAAAGCGCGCATCCCAAGCCCGCCGCGAGAATGCCTCGTCGATTTTGACCTTTTGCGCGCTGTACATGCAAATGACGCCAATAGGCGTTTCATCCTTGTCGGCCACGAGACCTTCAACCAGCTCGACCTGTTCTGAAATTCGCTCAAGCAACCGAATAACAGCTTCGACCTCCGCCGAATTCCAAAAGGTCGTCTCGTCCCACGGAGCGGGACTCTCTGTATGTCCAGGCTCGCGTGTCGTGTCTATCCACATGACAGGAAGTTCCAGCGGTTTCGATAGACTCTTTGCGAAGAGCGGATCGGCTTTCCGATCTGGCGAAGTGATCAACTGCACGCCATGCGGCTCATAAAACACCCTTGAGACCATATCGCAAATGGCGGTCGTCATTCTGTATTGCTCGGTCAGGGTTCGGCCATTGGCCTTTCCGTACTGCGAAAGATAGGCTCGCTCAAAATCACTGCGCATGAATTCTGCGGTGGGCGTTTCCGGCATTTCATCCCGCATTCCGTTCAAGACGGCACGCTCAGTCATCGGGAGCAGTTGCCTATGATCGCCCACGAGCAGTACTCGGCGGCCCAACTGAATCGGCACCGCGAGTTCGCCCGGCGTGCATCGCGCAGCTTCGTCAACGATCACCCAATCGTAGGTCTTTTTATCCATGCGTATTCTGGTTTGCCCGACGCCAACGCATGTTGCGGTTACAATTGATCTTGTTTTCGCAAGAAACTCCTCAAAATTGCGGTAGCGGGACAACAACGAGTCCGACCACTCTCGCGAAAGCTCGATAAGCTGACGCGCCTTGTTTACATCGAAGGGTGAGGCGTCAGAGTGGCGCGCCAACAGAGTCCCGAAGGCCGCGCTTAACTCTTCATCCGGCCGGGTAATATCGGCCGAACGCCCGAGAATGTGCCCCGCCGCCGAAGAATACGCGTTGAGAGCAACTCCCATCGTCGTCGCCCGTTGACGCATTTCACGGGCAGACAAGGTCGCGCCTCCTTCCTCCGCCTCCGCGAGAACATGCAAACGGCGCACGCGCTCTCCCAGTTGCCTGTCGATTTCCACGGCATCGCCGACTAGGTCGCGCTTCACTCCGATCGCACTTGCGAGGCCCGAAACGCGGTGCTTGAAGGCATTTTCAAAGCGGCTCTGAAACCGTTCTTGCAGTGCGGTCGTGTGATACGGCTTGATCTTCTCTGTGATGCCCTTCGAGCCGATCCGCAACAGACTGGGCCGCTGCCCCCCGAGGCTTTTGTATAGCTTGAGAAGCGCTTCGATCGCGTTGTTCACGGCTTCATGCGACTGGCTCGCGATCAGGATTTTCCGCGCCCCTTTCTCTGTAACCAACCAGTGCACAAGGGAAGCGATGAAAAGCGTCTTGCCTGTTCCCGGCGGACCTTGCAGCAACCCGACCGGACCGAAGCGGATTACATGACGAAAAGCGTCCTTCTGCCCGCGGTTCAGTTCGTACCGATCAAGTGTCTCATCCGAAACTACGTCACCATAATCCGATGCCTCGACCGACCGCTCCGGGCTGAAATAACCGATCAAGTCAGGAATCGCCGCCTCGTTATCGAGAATGCGTTCGACAGCCTTCGTGCGTCTATCAAATGAAGTGCGTGCCCTGCGATCTACCAGGTTCACCTTATCACCGGGCACAAGTCGGCGATCAGAATAGTCAACCACCAGCCTTTGACCGTCGGTCTGCTCCACGTTTACTTCGCCGACTTTGCGGCCGTTCGGAAGGCGAATCTCTACTGTGCTGCTCGCGTCGAAATCGAAGTCCAGCCCGGTCCTCTCGTACGCGTAGACCGCCATCGGACCATTTGGAGGGCCGATGTCCTGCAGGATCTCCACCTCGGGCTGGTACGACGCTTCAAGCTCAAGCAGTTTACGCCAGTATCGACTCACATCGAGAATTCTTCCCGATACTGCCGCCGCCGCTTCAACCTCCGCGTCCTGAAGAGCGGGACTGACGAGTGGCGCGATCAGTGCACAGAGTTCGTCTAGACCGGAATCCGGGCCGTCCGCGATGTCGATCATCAAGGCTATCGGGATTCCGTTCCTGGAGGCGTGAGCAAGGCTGGTAAAGGTTGCCGGGTAAACCCGCGCTCCGATCACTTCCCCGCTTCGCAGTTCAAGCGTAAGTTCGCGCTCAATTCCAGCTATGCTATACGCCACCGTTGTTGAATCGATCCTGTTGGCACGCAGGTAATATCGGCCGTTGTCCGCAACGAGCGGGCCAGCTGTTGCGCCCCTGAACGAAACAGCGAAGCGCGCGGGACGATCTGCCTGAGTGTGCTGGATAGCCTTCCGAAGAACGGTAAGGATCGGATCGAATGTGTCGAGGGCAGGCCGTTCGAGTTCGCGCGTTATCGCCGCAAGCTCTTCGGCAACGTCCACATCCTCGATTTTTTCCAGAAAAGTGCGAACCATGAGAACGGTGGCGTACCGATCAACCTGCTCTTGCGTTAATCGCTCCCAATTTTGCGGACACAGGCTTGGGGTCCGCAATCGCCCATCTCCCACGTCGCACATATCGAAGAGGTCGAGCAGCCGAATGTCCATACCGTCTTCGCACAGCAAGACGTTTTTGGGCGCAATGTCTCCGTGCGAATGACCGATCGCGTGCAAGGCATTGACGCACTGAACTAGCCGGTTTGCCAGATGTAATGCGCGGTCGCACTCCTTGGGAAGCTCCGCCTCGCTAATCGCTCTTCCTTTCTCAAAACGATAAACAACGAACGGACCGATCGGGGAAAGCGCTGCGCGGACGTACTGGGGTAACCCGCCAATCGGCATGCTCACAAGTCGGCTCACGCCATCGAAAAGTCGCGTCATCGCCGCATCACTTGCGGCGTTCGCTCCCCGCCTGACCCGCAGCCATATCTTCACAACAGATTCGTTACCGTTCGCATCCCGGCTAACATAAACGTGGCTGTCGCTCTGTTTTAGAGCCTTCTCTAAAGGCCACAGCACATACGGCACATCGCTCGTCTCATGCCGATCGATCAGAGTTTGATCGACGTCGCCCCCCTTCATCTGTTCGATCAGTCTCGCGAACTCGTCGCCCATCTTCCGGGCGTCCGCGAAGCGGTCCGAAGCCTTTCTTGCCGCAGCGCGGTCAAGCCAGTCCTCGATTTTTGGAATCGTCACCGAGTTTCGCCCAATTTCGGAAGGGCCACTCTCTGCCAGAATTTTGCGAGCCAGGCTTCCGAGCGCGTAAACATCACGCTGTTTCGCAGTGCCTGTTAGGGTTTTGTCGGCGTCTTCAGGTAACGCATCGCCTTGCCCCCTGAGTACCGTGGTCCAATCGCCCAGCGATTCCTCGTCTGGCATGTGACAGGCCATGAACCCGGTCAGCGCAAACCGCGTCGGGCTGTCGGCCCAGATAGACCTCGGTCCGAGATCGCGATGGGCGATGTCCTGCCCGTGCAGTTCGGCGATAATGTTCAGTAGCGTGCTTGTCGCCGTAACACGGTCATCGATTCGCAAATCCTCGGACGCGCGTTCCAGATACCTATCGAGCGTAGTAAGGCCGACCGGCAGCCGGCGCAGTTCGAAATGCTGTGTCAGAATTTCATCTTTTTCATCTCCGATCGGTGGGAGAATGACGCCTTGTTCGACCAAAGGACTGCCAAGCGCATTGAGACGACCGATCGCTCGCATTTCGCGATTGGCGATGAATTCCCGCTTTTCCGGACTGTTCAAACTCGCAGGAAGTTTGTCGAAAGCCCAAATCCGCAAGAGCGCCTTGAACCTATTGTCATTGATGCGCTCGGCGCGGTGTTCACGCCATACGCTCGTCGGATGAACTACGAAGTCTTCATCAACAACGCGATAGCCGTCCCATTGGGCTTCCAGAGGTCCGAACATCTTGGCGTTGCGCACAACGCGCTCGAAATCCGGCTCGAATTGATACACCTTCTTTACGTGCAACTGAGTCTTCTGGAGCAAGGCCGTCCTGCGCGACACATCGGCAATTGAGACCGCCTCCTGCAAGCTCCAAACTTGTGGAAGCTCCGATGGAGACAAATTATGCTTTGTCGCGCTACCGGTTAAAACCACGCGAGAGTCGACGTAATATTTTGAAAATCCTGGTATAGCAGCGCTGAGAAAGGTCTTGACCTTGCGCGCCTTCATGCTGACCACATCCACTGGCGAACGGAATCTTTTCCCGTTCCCCTGAATCCACTGATCCCCGTTGACTGTCAGCGTGCCGTGCAAATCCTTGATTTCGAGCAGTAAGACACGGTCGTCCATCACGACCATCGCGTCCATTTCGATCGGCGGTTCGCCGCGCGGATAACACTGAAGCGACGCGTAGAGCAGCCAATGGGCTGGGTAGGCCTGCGCGAGCGCCCCAATGCCGTTGATTTCACGCCGGTGAATTCCTACACTGCTCAGGTATCTGACTCGACAGGCCATGCGGGCTCGCTCCGATGGGCAATCCTCGGTTGCCATATTCGCATAGTCCTGAAATGCACTGTTAGCCAAGCAAAACTCGGCGGCCCCTCGCTGCGCTCGGTCACGCTCTCAGTCGCAAGCGACCGGAGCCGCCTGCGGCGTCTCCGCCCATGCGGGTTACGATCGTTGCCGCAGGCACGGCGTCGCTCCGCGACACTCTTCCGTGGGAGCGGGGGGCGAGGGCTCTGCCCTAGCCCCCCAGCAAGAACAAAATCGGTCTCCCCCGATCTTCGGTCGCTGCGCTCCCTGCCAGATCGGGCGGTACCCCCTCCGATTTTCTTCTTGCACCCCCACACCCGGTCTCGCCGACGGGCAGGGTTCATGCGCGGACTTTGCGCAGAACCCCTTAACGAAGGAGACGACCATGAGTGACAGGACAAAATTCGCCGCCGCAAGCAAGAACCTAGTGTTGGTGCCGCTCGACAAGCTGAAGAAGTCGCCGAAGAACGTGCGCAAGATTCCGCACACCAAGGCCGACATCACGGCGCTGGCCGCCAGCATCGCGGCGCTCGGGATGCTGCAATACCCGGTCGTGGAGCCGGAGACCGGGCCGAACGGCAAGCCGACCGGCTCTTATCTGGTCAATGCCGGGGAAGGCCGCCGCCTCGCGCAGTTGCTGCGCGCGAAGCATAAGGAGATCAAGGCGAACGAGCTTATCCGCTGCGTGCTCGATACCGAGCACAACGCGACCGAGATCAGCCTCGCCGAGAACGCCGTGCGGTGCGCAATGCATCCCGCCGACCAGTACGAAGCCTTTGCCAAGCTGCATGCCGAAGACGGCCTGAGCGCCGAGGACATCGCGGCGCGCTTCGGCGTCACGGCCGCGGTCGTGCGGCAACGGCTCAAGCTGGGCGCGGTCAGCCCCAAGCTGATGGCGCTCTACCGCAAGGGCGAAATGAACCTCGACCAGCTTTCAGCCTTCGCGATCACCGATGACCACGAAAGGCAGGAGCGTGTTTGGGCCGGGTTGCCGTCCCATTGGCGCGACCGCGATGCGATCCTCAGCGCCTTGAGCGAGGGTCAGGTGCGCTCGGATGACCGCCGCGCCCTGTTTGTGGGTGCCAAGGCGTACGAGGCGGCAGGCGGTGCCATCATCCGCGACCTGTTCGACCCGAAGGGCGGCGGCTTCTTTGTCGATGTCGAGCTTTTGAACCGGCTCGCACGCGAGAAGCTGCAAGCGTTCGCGGACAAGACGGCCGCCGAAGGCTGGCGCTGGATTGCGGCCGATTTGGAGTACGACCACGAAGCCGCTGCCGCTATGCGCCGCGTGTTCCCACAGCAGGTGCCGCTGTCCAAGGACGAGCGGAAACGCCTCTGCAAACTGGAAGCGCGTTACAAGGTTCTATTCGACAAATACCCCGATGGCGGTGTGCCCGAAGCCGACGCAGCCAAGTTCAAGCGCATCGAGGATGCGGTCGCAGCCTTGAACAGGCAAGAATACCGCAAGCAGGACATCATGCTTGCGGGTGCGTTCGTGACGCTCGATCATAACGGCTCCGTGTGGATCGAGCGCGGCTTCGTGCGCCCCGAGGATAAGCGGCGATCCAAGGCGAAGAACGGAAAGGCCAACAACGCGGACGGCCCCGTGCCGTTGTCGGAAAAGCTGGTCGCCGAACTCACGGCCTATCGCACATCGGCTTTGCGCAATGAATTGGCGAAGCATCCGGTGACGGCATTTCTGGCCCTCGTTCACGTGCTGGCGCTGGATTTATTCTATCCGGGCAGCGAGGCGTCGTGCCTGGAGATCACGCCGAAGCGCGCATGGCTTTCCGGCCACGCGCCCGGTATCGACGACAGCGTGTCCGAGCAAAAGACCGCCGAGCGCCACGACGCTTGGCGCGAGCGGATGCCCGATGATCCCGAGGCGCTGTGGGATTTCGTGAAGGCACTCTCCGACGAAGAACGCATGAGCTTGCTGGCGCATTGCGTATCGCTGACGGCCAACGTGATCCGCGTGCCGCACCGCACTGCCGAGGGACGCGAAGCGCACGCGGCGATCCTTGCACGCGAGGTCGCCCTCGACATGAGCGCCTATTGGCAGCCGACCGCCGCCAATTACCTCACCCGCGTCAGCAAGGAGCGCATCCTCGAAGCGCTGCGCGAGGGCGGAGCGAACGATGCCGAGACGGTGGCGCGCCTCAAAAAGCCCGCCATGGCGGCAGCAGCCGAGGCGGCGCTGCTCGGCAAGGGATGGCTCCCGCCGCTGTTACGAGCGGCCTAAGCCAAATCAACTCGCATAAGCCGGGGCCGGAGCCGCGAGGTTTCGGCCCCTTCGTTTTGAGAATCTGAGATGCCCGACGCACAACGCCCCGCCACCCCAATAACCAGCGCCTCTTTGAGATCGCAATTGATTCACTGAGCCGTTCGGAGCAGATTCAATTGTGCAGGATTCCTTGCGCTATGGCCGAATCACCTACACAGTTCATACACAGGCAATATGAGGCATCTTTTGCCACGCAAAAACAAGCGCTTAGAAGACGCTATTCTCCTGCAAGGGGAGAGGGCACTATAACGCGCGCCGCGCTTTCTGACGCGGTAAGATTAGAGCATTCCCGATCGGACTGCAGCAGCGGCGTCATTGCGAGGCGCCCCGAAGGGGCGACGACGCAATCCAGAAGCTTGCGCAAGCCGCCCTGGATTGCTTCGCTTCGCTCGCAATGACGATTCAACATCGTCGGGAAACGCTCCAGCAACGCCGTCACGCCGAAACATTGCGGCGGTCGCCCTCATCTTGCTGTGTCAAAAGTTCGGAGTGCCGATCGAACTTTTGACGCGGTAAGATGAGGTCTTCAGCCGCCTTTCCTTTCCTGTACCGAGTCCCGGCCTGTTGCTATTGTCCGCGTATGCGGCCCATGCATCTTAACCTCTTCATACAAAGCCGTGGTCATCACGAGGCCGCGTGGCGGCATCCGAAGTCCTCGAAGCTGGCGCTCACCGACATCGACTACACCGTGGAGGTCACGAAGAAGGCCGAGGCGGGCCTGTTCGATTCAATCTTTCTCGCCGACGTGCTCGGCCTCTGGAATGACGTGCAGACCACGCCCTTCAACTGGCTCGAGCCGATCACCACGCTGGCCGCGCTGTCGATGGCGACGGATCGCATCGGCCTGATCGCCACCGCCTCGACCACCTACACCGAACCCTTCAACCTCGCCCGCTACTTCGCGTCGCTCGACCACATCAGCCGCGGCCGCGTCGGTTGGAACATCGTCACCACCTGGTCGTCGCAGGCCGGCGGCAATTTCGGCGGCATTGGCGAGGTCGGCCACGCCGACCGCTACGCGCGCGCCGAAGAGTACATGAGCGTGGTGAAAGCCCTGTGGGATTCGTGGGCCGATGATGCCGTGCTCGACGACCGCGCCGGCGGGCGCTATGCCGACCCCACGCGCGTTCGCGCGATCGATCACGCCGGCGCGCATTACCAGGTGAAAGGGCCGCTCAACCTGCCGCGCTCGCCGCAGGGCCGGCCGGTATTCGTGCAAGCCGGTTCGTCCGACGCCGGCAAGCAGTTTGCCGCACGGCATGCCGAGGCGGTGTTCACCGCGCATCTGGAGAAAGCGACGGCGAAGGCGTTCTACACCGCGCTGAAATCGCTGGTCGCCGCGGTTGGGCGCAACCCG
>JASHOJ010000177.1 GCA_030041155.1 Candidatus Binataceae bacterium
GGTTCCAGCGACCAGAATTCGGCCGATTGCCGAGTCGGTGATCGCATAACCGATTTGCGCGCCCCGTCCATGCGCACCATAGCCCGAAGTCGATTCGAGCCGGAGGGTTTTCATCATGCTCTCTATAACCCCGGCTCGCGGTGCTTGTGATACGAGCGAGTTGCGCGAAGGCGCTAGCCTTTCGGAAGCTTGAGCACCCGTTCCCCGATGATGTTGTGCTGAATCTCGCTCGATCCCGCTGCGATCGTGAGCCCGCGCGCCGCAAGCGTGCGATGCGCCCACTTGCCGTGATCGATCGCGCCTATCCCGTCTTCCAGCGCTCCATAAGCGCCGAGCAACTCATCCGCGAACATCGCAACTCTGAGGTTCAATTCGGTCGCGAACAGTTTGCCGAACGAGCTTTCCGGTCCGGGCACGCGCCCGCGCAATTGCGCGCTTAGCGACCGATAGCGCGACAGCCGAAGACATCGTGCTTCGCTCGCGAACTGCGCAATTCGTTGGCGGACGTACGGATGCTCGCGCGCGGGAGCGCCCTCGAAGTTTACGGTCCTGGCAAGCTCGACCAGTTCATTGATGGTTCTCTCTACTGGATGTCGCGTGCCGCCCGATACCCGCTCGTACATCAACGTCGCGATCGACACCTGCCATCCCTGATTCAGCTCGCCAACCAGATTTTCCTTCGGCACCCTGACGTTGTCGTAAAAGACCTCGTTGAAACCGGACTCCCCGGTTATCTGCACCAGCGGACGCACCGTGATTCCGGGCGAGTGCATGTCCACGAGCAGGTACGAGATGCCCTTGTGCTTGGGCGCTGCGGGATCGGTCCGCACCAGCAGCACCTGCCAGTCGGCGCGATGCGCCAGACTGGTCCATACCTTCTGCCCATTGACGACGAAGCTGTCACCCTCGATAACCGCACGCGTCTGTAGTCCGGCAAGGTCGGACCCAGCATTCGGCTCGGAGTATCCCTGGCACCAGATTTCTTCGCCGGTAAGCATCTTGGGCAGATAGCGCTTGCGCTGCGCTTCATTGCCCATCAGCGCGATGGTCGGGCCGATTCGATCGAGCGCGAGCTGATTGCATCCGTAGAGCGGAAGGCCGAGCCGCAACACCTCATCCTGATAGATCGACTGTTCGATAACACCGGCGCCTTCACCGCCCCATTCTTTGGGCCAGTGCAGCGCGGCATATCCGGCCCTGTTGAGCCGCCGGTGATACTCGCGAAGCTGATTCCATCGCTCGTCGTCGCGAACGTCGAGCAGGCTTGCGGTCGACCCTCCAACGCCGCCCTTGCCGAAACATTCGTTCGAATTTTTCTCAAGCCACGCGCGAATTTCGGCGCGAAATGCATCCTGCTCGGGGGTGTAACTGAAATCCATCGAAGTTCTCCGCTCTTTCGTGATTGTCAGGGATCGGATGCGCTGGAGTATAGCTCCGAGCGCCGCCGGTTTTGAAACGCCGCCGCCGGTACTCTGGAATCCTTGTGCCGTTCCTATATTATTGGCGCATTAACTTAGACCGCACGCTTCAAATAAGCGGGACTTGTGGACCGCCGGGGAGCGCGCGATTCACAAAGCGAGTGGCAAGGCGAAATGGCTTACACACACGTCAAGGTTCCGGCTGAAGGCGCGAAGATCACACTCGGCAAAAATCAGGCGCTCAATGTTCCCGATCGCCCGATTATCCCGTTTATCGAGGGCGACGGCACCGGACCCGATATCTGGCGCGCCTCGCAGTATGTTTTCGACCACGCGGTCGCGAAAATCTACAAGGGCAAGCGCAAGATTGCGTGGATGGAAGTTTATGCGGGCGAAAAGTCATTCAAGGATCAGAACACTTGGCTGCCCGATGAGACCGTGGAGGCTTTCAAGGAGTTTCTGGTCGGAATAAAGGGACCGCTCACTACGCCGGTCGGCGGCGGAATCCGATCGCTCAACGTCGCGCTTCGCCAACTGCTCGATCTCTACGTATGTCTTCGTCCCGTACGCTACTTCGCGGGCGTGCCGAGCCCCGTCAAACATCCGGAAAAACTCGACGTCGTTATCTTTCGCGAGAACACCGAAGACATCTACGCCGGTGTCGAATGGCCGGCCGAGTCGCCCGAGGCGAAGAAGCTAATCAAGTTTCTGCAGGAACAGATGGGCGTGAACAAGATCCGCTTCCCCCAGACTTCGGGCATCGGCATCAAGCCGGTCTCGCGCGAAGGCTCCGAGCGGCTAATTCGCGCCGCCCTCGATTACGCGATTCGCCACAAGCGCAAGAGCGTGACGTTCGTCCACAAGGGCAACATCATGAAGTTTACCGAAGGCGCGTTCCGCGATTGGGGTTATGAACTTACGCGCCGCGAATACAAGGGCAAGGCGGTCGGATGGGACGATTGCGGCGGCAAGCCGCCCGCAGGCGAAATCCTGGTCAAGGACGCCATTGCCGATATCACGCTCCAGCAAGTGCTGACTCGGCCCGATGAGTTCGATGTCGTCGCGACCATGAACCTGAATGGCGACTACCTGTCCGACGCGCTTGCGGCGCAGGTCGGCGGCATCGGTATCGCGCCAGGCGCGAACATCAACTACATCACCGGCCATGCGATTTTCGAGGCGACTCACGGCACCGCGCCCAAGTACGCGAATCAGGACAAGGTAAACCCCGGATCCGTGATCCTTTCGGGCGTGCTGATGTTCGAGCACATGGGATGGCAGGAAGCGGCGGATGGAATCATTCGCGGTCTCGAAAAAACGATCGCGAACAAAACCGTCACCTATGATTTCGAGCGCCTGATGACCGGCGCGAAACTGCTCAAGTGCTCGGAATTCGGCAAGGCGATCGTTGACAACATCTGATCGCC
>JASHOJ010000178.1 GCA_030041155.1 Candidatus Binataceae bacterium
ATCGGGTCCGGACCGAACAGGATCTCGACGATGAAATCGCCAAGCTTAAGCCCGGTGACACGATGTATCTGACCGTGCTTCGCCAACTTCCGGGCGGCGGCCATGCGACCAAGAAGATCGCGGTCCACGTCGGGCAGTACGGACAGCCGGTGGCTAACGCCGATCCCGCGGCGCTGCCAAACCCGGGCACGAACTCACTTCGCTGACATCCGATCTTTGCGATCAAACTTGGCGATCAAATTTGGTGGGCAAACCTGCCCACGAACCGGATCTCTGTTATAATGCCGGGAACCGCCGCTCGCGTGGATTATTCATTCCACCGCGAGAAGGCGAATTTGCGTTCAAAGCGTGTTTCGAAGCCTCAAAGAAGCGGCTGCGGAAATCGTTTCCCGCCTGGAAGCGGGAAACGAGCGCCGCTTTCCGCTCCTCGGATTGAAGGGCGCCGCCGCCGCGCTCGCGCTGCGTCAGGTGGCGCTTGGATTGGAGCGTCCGATTGTCGCGGTCACCGCGCAGGCGAAAGAAGCGGAGTCGCTGGCGCACGAGCTTAAGTTTTTCCTCGACGAGCCCGGCGAGCGCGACACTTCCGGCAGCCGTGTGCATCATCTGCCGGCATGGGAATTCAAACCCTTTGCGAATCTTTCGCCGCCCGCGGACACTCAGGCAGCGCAGATAGCGGCGCTGTTCGCGCTGCGCCGGACCGCGTCGCCAATCGTGGTCACCTCGATTGAGGCGCTGATGATGCGCATGATCCCGCGCGCGCGCCTTGACGAATCGATAATTCGCATCGCTGCCGGTGAGCGGCTCGATCTAGAGCTGCTGGAGGCCGAGCTTGCGCGCGCGGGCTATCAGCGTCTGCCGCAAACCGAGGAACCGGGAGACTTCAGCGTTCGCGGCGGGATAATTGACGTGTTCTCGCCGCTCTATCGCGAACCGGTCCGGATCGAGATGGAAGACGACATGGTCATGTCGATTCGCCGCTTTGATGCTTCAAGCCAGCGCTCGGACGCAGCGCTGGATGAGGCGACAATCGTCCGCACACGATACATCGCGCCGGCTGTGCTCAAGGACGTGCGCATTCGCGACCGAGTAGCGGTGCGAGCCGCCGACCTGGGGATGGTGCGAAAGGAGGCGCGGGAGCTTGCCGAGACGCTGGAGAACGGTCTTCTGTTTCCCGGCGCCGAGTTGTTGATGCCCTATGTTTACGACGCGCCGCTGGAACCTGTAACCAGCTATTTGCCGGATCGAACACTCTTGTGGCTCGTCGATCCAGGACGGCTTCGCGCCGAGGCGGAGCGCTATGCCGCTCTGATAGCCGATGAAGGCGCGTCAGCGTCCTCGCCGCCGCGGTTTTATCCCGAGCCAGAGTCGCTTTATTTGTCAGCGGATGAGCTTGAGCGATCCCTGTCCGAATTTCCCGCGGTTGAGCTGGGCACCCTGATTACCGTAATGGCGCCGCGCGAGGGATGGGCGCCTCCGATCGAAATCAAATCGCAGCCAAGCCTTCGGCTCGCCTCTCCGGAAGTTAGCGGAGCACGAGGAGCGATCAGCTTCGAGCCGCTGGCGAACCAGTTGCGCGAGGTGCGGCGCGGGCAGGGCAGGGCGCTGATGATCGTTGAAGGAACCAATCAGGCCGCGCGCTTGCGACGGCATCTCGAGGCCTACGCTCTCGAAATCAACACGAGATGCGCGAGTTATGGCGAACTGCTTTCACTTCTCGATTTCCGCCCCGCGATAATGGAAGGCGAGATCGCCGCGGGAACGGTTCTGCCCGATGACGGCATCTATATTTATAGCGAAGAGGAGATTTTCGGAGAGCCCCGCGCCAGACGGCGCAAACGGCCAGCGGCCAGCGGCGCGATGCTCGATCTTGCCGAGCTCCGTCCCGGCGACGTGGTGGTGCATATCGATCACGGAATCGGACGTTTCCGCGGACTGAAGCATCTCAAGGTTTCGGATATGGAGGGCGACTTCCTTAATCTCGAATACGCCGGAAACGACACCATGTACGTGCCGGTCGAGCGTATCAATCTGGTCCAGCGCTATATCGGCGCCGACAGCGAAGCCCCAAAACTCGACAAGCTGGGCAGCGGTTCGTGGGAAAAAGTGAAGCGCCGTACCCGCCAGGCCGTGCTTGCGATGGCGGCGGAGCTGCTTGATATCTACGCCGCGCGCGAGGTGCTGGAGTCGCACGCTTTTCCGCACCCCGGCTCCGATTATCACGAGTTTGCCGACCGCTTTGAATTCGAGGAGACACCCGATCAACAGGCGGCGATTGACGATGTGATCCGCGACCTCACCCGGTCGAAACCGATGGACCGGCTGATTTGTGGAGACGCCGGCTTCGGCAAGACGGAAGTGGCGATGCGCGGCGCGTTTCTCGCGGTGATGGACGGGCGGCAGGTTGGGGTCCTGGTGCCGACGACAATCCTGGCCGAACAGCATTGGAACACGATGCGCAAGCGGTTTGCCGAACTGCCGGTGCGGGTCGAGATGATTTCGCGGTTTCGAAGTAACAGGGAAAACCGGGCGGTTATTGACGATCTTGCGCGTGGCAAGGTCGATATTGTCGTCGGCACTCATCGCCTACTCTCGAGCGATGTCACGATCCCGCGGCTTGGCCTGCTGGTTATCGACGAGGAGCATCGCTTCGGCGTCGCCGACAAGGAGCGGATCAAGAAGCTCAAGAAGCTGGTTCCGGTGCTGACCATGACCGCGACCCCGATTCCGCGCACGCTGCACATGGCGATGCTCGGGATTCGAGATCTTTCTGTGATCCAGACGCCTCCGCCGGACCGGCAGCAGATTCGCACCTTCGTAGCGCATTTTGACGATGGATTGATCCGCGAAGTTGTGCTGCGCGAGCTGAACCGCGGCGGCCAGGTGTTCTTCGTGCATAATCGGGTCGAGAATATCGAGTACATCGCGCGGCATATCCGCACCGTGCTTCCGGAAGCGATGGTCGCAGTCGCTCACGGCCAGATGCGGGACCGCCAGCTTGAAGACGTCATGCGCGAGTTTATCGAGAACCGAATAAACGTGCTGGTGTGCTCGGCGATTATCGAATCCGGTCTCGACATCCCGAACGCCAACACGATGATAATAAACCGTGCCGATCACTTCGGCCTTGCGCAGCTCTATCAGCTTCGCGGGCGAGTCGGCAGGTCGCGTCAGCGCGCGTTCGTCTATCTTTTGATTCCCGGCGAGCACATCATCACGCGCGACGCCAAGCGCCGCATCGACGCGTTGCGCGAATTGGTCGACAGCGAGTCGGGCGGCGGCTTCAAGCTCGCGATGGCCGACCTTGAGCAGCGCGGCGCCGGCAATCTGCTGGGGCGCGAACAGCATGGAGAGATCGAGGCGGTCGGGTTCGAGCTGTACACCGAGATGATGGAAGAGGCGATCGCTCAATTGCGGGGTGAGGAGCGGCGGCCGGATTTCGAACCCGAGCTCAAGCTTGGCATCCCCGCCTATATTCCGGAAGCATACGTTCCTGACGAGAACGAACGCCTGGTCATTTATCGGCGGTTTGCGCGCGCGGACTCCGAGGAGGCTCTGACGGAACTAAAGGACGAACTGCGTGATCGCTTTGGCCCCGTACCGACGCTGGTTGACAACCTGGTCGCGGCGATGAATGTGCGGCGTCAAATGAAGCTCTTGCTGATCACGAGCGCGATTCTCAAGAGTAATCAGATCGAAATACGCTTCCATCCGGAGGCGCCGCTCGATACCGAACAGCTGGTCAAACTGGCGGAGTCGAACCGGCGCACTATGAAACTGACGCCGTCGTTCCAGGCGATAGTCAAAATCGAGCCGGGGCCGTATGAGCGGACGTTCGCGCAGGTGGACGGCGTCTTGCAGGCGTTGGCGGGCTGTGAAAAGTTGGATCGCTGGCCTGCGCGGACGCAGGAGGCGCTCCCAAATTAGAGAGATGCGTATCACGCGAAGCTGGGTTTCGGAGGCTCTTGCAAACGGCGCGCTCGCAATCGCGCTGTGTCTGGCGCTCTCCGCGCCGGTTGCGGCGCAACAGACCGTCGACAAGGTGGTGGCCAGCGTTGACGGAGACCCGATAACCGAACACGACGTGGAGGCTTTCAGCACCGCGATGGGGCATCCCGTCAGCGGCAGTGATATCGCGGATAACGAACAAGCCAAGCTCGTGCTGAAGGAGCTGATCGCGGCAAAGCTCTTCCAGGAAGAGGCGGAGAAGTATTCGGACAAAATCGATGACGCGCAGGTCGATCAGTACATCGATCAAATCCGCCGCGACAAGCATATGACGCCTGATCAATTCAAAGAGGCGATCGCCCAAAGCGGCATGACGTCAGAGCAGTTTCGCGATCACGCGCGCCAGGAACTTGAAAAAGCGATGATGATCCAGCAGCAGGTGCGGGATCGGGTCGATATTTCAGAAGGCGATATCCAGAGTTACTACAATCAGCACAAAGACGATTTTCGGGTTACCGAGGAACGCTACCGGCTCTCGCAAATTCTGATCGGAGTGCCAAAAAACGCGACCCCCAAACAGGTGGCGGAACTTCACGCCAAAGCGGAGACAATCCGAAACCGGGCGATCGCTGGAGTGGATTTCGGCGAACTGGCGCATCACTATTCCGACGACGTATCGAAGAACAACGCGGGGGAACTGGGATGGTTCCAGCCGCAGGACATCCTGGACCAGATCCTTGCCGCCATTAAGCCGCTTAAGCCCGGCCAGGTCTCTCAGATCGTACGTACCAGCCATGGGTTTCACATCCTAAAGGTCGAAGCCCATGAAGTGCCGGGTGTACGTCCGCTGAGTGAGGTCAAAGACGAAATTCGCGAAAAGCTGGTGGACGAAAAGGCGCAGTCCGAGACCCAGGAATGGGTCGAGACGGAACTCGTCAAACAGCACGATGTAGAGACGTTCTACTAAGCTTGATGGCGTCGAACAGAAAGACGCCGCCGCTCATCGCGATCAGCATGGGCGATCCCGCGGGTATTGGCGCCGAGGTTATCCTGAAATCCGCCGCCGCATTGGCGCATGTCCGTGGCGCTCCCGCGCTGGTGGTTGTGGGTGATCTGAAGCTCATGGCGGAGACCGCGTGGCGCCTGCATTCCGTGCCGGAGCCATGCGAATGGCGAGTTGGCCAGACGCTCGCGCCGCGAGGCAGCCTGGGCGTCGCTCAGGTCGGCAATCTTGCGGCCCTTGCTCGCCGTCCAGGCAATCCCAGCCGCGACGGGGGCGACGCTTCCTTCCACTACGTGACTGCGGGCGCAAAGATGGTTTTGCGAGGCCAGGCAGACGCGCTCGTGACGGCACCGATAAGCAAGCAATGGTGGGATCGCGCCGGGCATGATTTTCCCGGCCATTCCGAATTGTTGGCGCGCATCGGGCGGACCAGACGTTGGCGGATGATGTTCGCTGGTGATGAACTGAAGATCGCCCTCGTAACGGTGCATGTTGGGCTCGCTCGGGTTTCCCGGATGATAACCAGGCGGGCGGTGCTCGACACAATCGGTCTGATTCGCGACCATATGCGATCGCGCCTCGGCGTTAAGCGTCCGCGGATCGCGGTGCTCGGCTTTAATCCACACGCCGGAGAAAACGGGTTGTTTGGCGATGAGGAAATTCGCGCGATCGCACCGGCGATTCGCGCAGCGCAGCGCGCCGGAATTGACGCGGTTGGCCCGCTGGCGCCGGACACGGCATTTGTCCGCAGCGCGGGAAAATTCGCCTTCGACGCGGCGGTCGCGATGTATCACGACCAGGGACTGATCGCGCTCAAGACGCTTGAGTTCGATCGCGCGGTGAACGTGACCCTGGGAATACCGTTTATCCGCACCTCGCCCGATCACGGGACCGCGTTCGATCTGGCGGGTAAAGGCAGGGCCAATCCCTCCAGCATGCTCGCGGCGATAGAATATGCGGCAGCGGCGGTTGAAGGACGCGCTCCCATTACCGCTAATCGCGATGGCTGAGAAGATAATTATCAGAGGCGCGCGCGAGCATAATCTCAAGAATATCGATCTTGAGATTCCGCGCGACAGGCTGGTAGTGATAACCGGCCTGTCGGGCTCAGGCAAATCCTCGCTGGCGTTCGATACGATCTATGCGGAAGGGCAGCGCCGCTATGTCGAATCGCTCTCAGCTTACGCGCGCCAGTTTCTGGAACAGATGGAGAAACCCGACGTCGATTCGATTGAGGGCCTGTCGCCTGCGATTTCGATCGAGCAGAAGAGCACGTCGCGCAATCCGCGTTCGACGGTCGGCACCATTACCGAGATATACGATTACCTGCGGCTGCTGTTCGCGCGGGTTGGACACGCCTTTTGCTATCAGTGCGGGCGTGAAATTTCGCAGCAGAGCGTGCAGCAGATCGTCGATCGCATAATGTCGTGGACCGAGAGCACGAGAATTCACGTTCTGGCGCCGATCGTTCGGGATCGCAAGGGCGAATACAAGAAAGAGCTCTCTGAGATGCGCCGCGCGGGCTTTGTGCGGGTCAAGATTGATGGCAAGCTCTACGAACTTGGCGAGGAGCCGGCGCTCAACAAGAACCTGCGCCATACGATAGAAATCGTCGTGGATCGGCTCGCGATCCGAAAGGGAATCGAAAAGCGCCTGGCCGATTCGCTGGAGGTCGCATTCAAGTATGGTCAGGACCTTCTAAAAATCGAGAAGCTGGACGAGAAGAAGGGCGCGGAAGGAATCTACTTCAGCCAGCGCTTCGCATGCGTCGAGTGCGGAGTGTCGTATCCGGAGATCACGCCGCGGATGTTCTCATTCAACAGCCCTCATGGTGCGTGCGCCGAGTGCTCGGGAATCGGTTCGATAATGTATTTCGATCCCGAACTGGTGGTGCAGAACGAGGACTTGAGCATCTCCGACGGCGCGATCGCGCCATGGGCGACCATGAATTACATGCAGCCGGTGCTCGAGGCGCTGGCCGCGCATTACAAGTTCAGCCTGGAGCAGCCGTGGAAATCGATTCCAGTAAAAGTGCGCAAGGCGATTCTGAACGGCTCGGGATCTGAGGAAATCGACTTCTATTACAATCGCGGACACCATCATGGCGCCTATTCGCGGGCATTTGAGGGCGTGCTGCAATGGCTCGATCGCCGCTACAAGGAAACCGAATCCGAAGGCATTCGCGAGGTCCTGGAGACCTACATGAATATGCGGCCGTGTCCCGCATGCAGCGGTGCGCGGCTGAAAAAAGAGAGTCTGTTCGTCCGCTTCTGCGGCAAATCGATTTCTGAAGTCACCGCGATGTCGATCAAGCAGGCTCTCGCATTCTTCGCGGCGCCCAAGCTTGGCAGGCAGGAGATGGAAATTGGCCGCCTGATCCTGAAGGAGATTCGCGAGCGGCTTAGTTTTCTTGCCGATGTCGGCCTCGATTACCTGACATTAGACCGCACCTCGGGCAGTCTCTCGGGCGGAGAGGGGCAGCGAATCCGGCTCGCCACGCAGATCGGCTCAAGTCTGGTCGGGGTGCTCTACATCCTCGACGAGCCCTCGATCGGATTGCATCAGCGCGACAATCAGCGCCTGCTCGCGACGCTGAAGCGTCTTCGCGAGCTTGGCAACACGGTGCTGGTGGTCGAACACGATCGCGACACGATGCTCGAAGCGGATCATCTGATCGATATGGGTCCGGGCGCCGGCGCTCATGGCGGATACGTGGTCGCCGAGGGCACGCCGGACGAGGTGATAAGGAATCCTGCCTCGCTGACCGGCAAGTATCTCTCCGGCGAGGCGGAGATAGGCGTCCCCGCGCGGCGGCGGCAGCCGAGCTCACGCGAGCTTGTCATCAAGGGCGCGCATGAAAACAACCTGCGCGATCTGACGGTGCAGATTCCGCTCGGAGTGCTGGTTTGCGTCACCGGAGTTTCGGGTTCCGGCAAGTCAACCTTGGTGCTCGACACTCTCTATCGAGCTCTGGCGCAAAAGCTCAACCATTCGCGCGAACGCGCCGGCGCATACAAGGTGATCGAAGGAATTGAGCACATCGACAAAATAGTTAACGTCGATCAAAGCCCGATCGGCCGCACGCCCCGTTCCAATCCGGCGACCTACACCGGCGTGTTCACCCATGTTCGCGAACTGTTCGCGCAATTGCCGGAAGCCAGAATGCGCGGCTACGGGCCGGGGCGCTTTTCCTTCAACGTGAAGGGCGGACGATGCGAGGCATGCGAGGGCGACGGAATTATCCGCATCGAGATGCACTTCCTGCCCGACGTTTACGTGACCTGCGAAGTATGTGGCGGGATGCGCTATAACCGCGACACGCTGGAGATTCAGTACAAGGGCAAGAATATCGCCGAAGTGCTGAACATGACGGTTGCTGAGGCGGTTGAGTTTATGGGATCGGTGCCGCCCATTCGCCAGAAGCTCGAGACCCTGCGTGATGTCGGCCTCGACTACATCCATCTCGGCCAGTCGGCGACCACTCTTTCCGGCGGCGAAGCTCAGCGAATAAAGCTCGCAAGAGAGCTGTCGCGGCGCTCGAGCGGGCGCACTCTCTACATTCTCGACGAGCCCACCACTGGACTCCATTTTGACGATATCAAGCGGCTGCTTGCGGTGCTCGGCCGACTTGCCGATGGAGGGAACACTGTCATCGTGATCGAGCACAACCTCGATGTTATCAAGACCGCGGATTATGTGATCGATCTTGGCCCCGAGGGCGGCGATCGCGGTGGCACGATTGTCGCCAAAGGCACACCTGAGGAGATTGCCGCGGTAAACGGCTCCTACACAGGTCAATTCCTTCGGCAAGTGCTCGGCCAGCGCGCAGCCGCTTGAGGCCCACCCCTCTCGATTTTAATCCGGCGCAGATCGTAAACTGCCTGTCAGCGTTTCGTGGAGCATCGGATGGCGAGGCGCCCGATGAATCCGAAGCTGCTTACGGCGTCCTTCAGGCCCAGGAGGGGGAATGAAGACATTGCTGATTGCGACTTGTGCGGCCGTCTTATGCGCGGCGTGCTCGACCGCGGCTGTGCAAAAATCCGCCGAAGATACGCGACAGGCGATGAATCGAGGAGACTATAAGACCGCGGCGACGGATTTGAATCCCGTAGTTTCCGCTGACTCGCAGGATCCGGGAGTCTACCAGGAACAGGCTTACGCATACTTCATGGCCGGCGAGAATCAGCGCGCAATCGACGATATCACCAAGGCAATCGCGCTGGAGCCTCAAGCGGGAATCTATTACCTCGTGCGCTCGTTCGGTTACGTTCGCACTGGTCAATTTCAGCTCGCGCTTGCCGATACGAACGAAGCTGTCAGCCTTGCTCCGAACAGCGCCGCTTCATATTCGCAGCGCGGGTTCGTCTATATGTGCATGGGAGACAGTGGTAAGGCGATTTCCGATCTGTCGCGCGCTATTAAACTGGATCCCAACGAAGCGATGTATTTCGTCCAGCGCGGATTCGCTTATGGCCTGGCGCACCGCTACGCGGATGCCGAGGCGGATTGGCAGGCCGCCATTCGCATGCGTCCTAATTATGGTCCCCCGTACACCGCGCTGGGATGGATGCTCGCGACGTGTCCGAGCGACAACATTCGCGATGCTACAAAGGCTGTCACATATTCAGAACGTGGAGCGGAACTCGGAGCTCCGAAAATGCTGGCGATGCTTGCGCGATCTGGCGTCGTCCCGGCGAAAATCACGATAACCAAAAAACAATATGATCCGGCACTCGCGTGGTCGCTCGACGCGTTCGCGGCCGCATATGCGGAATCTGGCGATTTTGAGCGAGCGGTATCGGTGCAGAAGCAGGCGATTGCGCACAACAGCGCCGTGCCGAATCCCCTTGCCACCAAGGAGCGGGAACTGCTCGGGTTGTATCAGCAGAAGAAGCCCTATCGAGGGGATTTCAGCTCGCTCTTGTCGGTACTGCCGTGGATCGAACTGCCGTCGTAAACAATTCGGGCGCCACTCACCCGCGCGAAAGGCGTCAGTCGATGCGGCGATAACTTGCCCGTGGGCATTATGTGCTCGACGTCCCATCCGCGGACGATCAGATAGTCGGAGATGATGCGGCGGTGGCATCGCCACCAAAGTCCCTCTGAACACATGTATGCGGTTCGCTTCAGTTCCGCTTCCTGCGTCAGCTCCTGAAGCCCGGCGTCGAATTCCGCGCCGTCGGCGTAATCCGCATACGAGCGGAAGGCCGGATGATTCCATGCGCGATGAGGCGAATCCTGCGCACGGCTATGGCGCCGCCCGCCCAATCTTTTAATCCACAGATACTGCAAGCCCGCGGCAGCGAGCGCCTTGGCAAGAGCCTCCTGATTGAATTGCGGCCATTTGCGCGAGGAGGGGAACGATCGCACGTCGGCCACGAGCGCGACCTGATGCTCCGCTAGCAGAGCAAGGAATCGCTCGATCGGGTGCGTTGAATGCCCAATCGTAAAGATTAATCCCGCAGACGATCCGCTGACGCCCGCGCGCGTCATCAAAGGACTTGTGCAGCCGCGCTAGTGCGTCGATGCACCGCTTGCGGATTCCTGGCCCGCGGCGACCTCGGACAACATCTGCTGATTGATCGCGGCTTCCTTCTGATTTGCCACCGCGACTACCAGAATCGCATCGGGATGAAGATACTTTTGCGCCATCTGCTGTACGTCCTGCGTCGTGACCGCATCAATCAATTTTGGATAATGCTCCGCGTAATCGAGGCCCAAGCCGTACAACTCGACCTGCAGCATGAAACTGGCGATGGAACTCTGGCGGTCAAACTTGAGCGGAAAACTGCCGACCAGGAACTTCTTGGCGCTCTGAAGTTCGGCATCGCTGACAGGAGCGCTCTGCATCCGGCGCATCTGCTCGAGAACCAGCTTGATTGCCTCATTGGCGCTCGCGTTCTTGGTCCCGAGCGAGATTGCATACGCGCCCGGAAATTTGCCGGCTTCGACCCCGCTGCCGATAAAGTAGGCGAGCCCGTTCTCGCTGCGCACCACCTCCATCAGCCGCGAGGCGAAGCCGCCACCGCCAAAGATGTAGTTCATCACCTGCAGCTTGTAGTAGTCGGGATTCGATCGCGCTATTCCGCCGAAGCCCATGATTACGTTGGCTTGCGAGACGTTGCGATCCACGAGCTTGATTTCCACGCCTTTGCCAACCGTCGGCGCGGCGGGCTCGGCCTGTGCCGGAACGCTGCCGGAAAGACCGGTAAGTTCTTGTTCAAGTAACGCTTTAATTTTGTCCGCTTGCACGTCCCCGGTTACGGCTATCACCGCGCCGCCCAGCCGATAGTATTTGTGATAGAAGCTGCGCACGTCGGCCGGCGTAAGTTTCGCAACCGATTCCGGGGTGCCGCTGCTTCGATGTCCATACGGGGAATTTCCGAACAGGGTCTTTATGAATCTGATGCCCGCGACATAGCCGGGCTCCTCTTCAGCGGCCTTTAAATCGGCAATGGTTTCGGCGCGCTTGCGCTCTATATCCGCGTCGCGCAATCCGGGCTGCGTCAGAATGCCCACCAGCAACTTTAGCGTCTGGTCCTCATATTTGGTGAGCGATGTGAAACCGGCGGTGGCGTAGTCTCGGCCGGCATCTACGCTGACCGAGCTGCCCATGAAATCCACCTTCTGGTTAAAGTCCGCGGCGGAGAGACTCTTTGTTCCCTGACTTAGGCAGGTTGCGGTGAGTGCGGCGAGTCCCTCCTGTCCGACGGGGTCGCGCCTCGATCCCGCATCGAAGGCGATCGAGACCGTCACCATCGGAAGTTGATGCTCTTCCGATATCAGCAGAATGGCGCCGTTCGACAGCGTCATCCGCTTGATTTGCAGCGCCTGGGCTTGAGGAGCCAGCGACACAAGCGCGATGATCGCTGCCGCCGCGGCCACGATGAGGTTTCGACCAGGTTGCCGGTTCATCGCGCCACCTGCCCGATCGGTTCCGCGTGCCGAACTCCTCCACCACCAGGACCGCCTCCGCCCATTTCGTGCGGCAGGACACCGGTTGGAACCAGAACGCCCAGCGTTCGATTCGAGTCGACGAAGTACTTGCGTGCGACACGCTGCACGTCCGCCGCCGTCACCTTATCGATTCCCGGCAGATATTGATCGAGCAGTTTGTAGTTGCCGAGCATCTGATACACGCCCAGCAGCATCGCCTCGCGAAGAATCGAATCCTGAGAGAACACGAACTCAGCCTGCTCCAGATTTTTCGCCTTCTGCAGCTCGTTAGCGCTCACCTGCGAATTGCGAAGCTCCGCAATTTGCTTGTCCGTCTCGGCGATCACGTCCTCGGTTTTTATTCCCGGACGCATCTGGGCTTCGACCACGAACAGGTCCGGATCGAAGGACGTCATGTCGTAGCCGGCACCAACGTCCACCACCATCCGCTTGTCGACGACCAGGTCCTTGTACAGGCGCGAGCTTTTGCCATCGGAAAGAATCTCCGACGCGATCTCGAGCGGGAACGCGTCCGGATTGGTCAGATTGGGAACGTGATAAGCCTCTTCAAATGCTGGCAGATTTGCGGCGTGGCGCAGCTCGACCCGCCGCTCGCCTTTTTGCTCCGGCTCAACTTCGGTTACCGGCGGCGGCTTGGGTCCGTTCTTGACCGCTCCGAAAGCTTCGGCGATCTGCTTCAAAACCGTGTTGGCATTGAAGTCGCCGACCACCACGATCAGCGCGTTCTGCGGCGAATAATAGATGTGATGATAAGCCAACGCGTCGTTCAGGGTCAGGCGTTGAATGTCCTGCATCCATCCGATTACCGGCCAGTGATACGGATGCTCGACGAATGCCGCCGCCCGCACCTGCTCGTCGAGCGCATCCTCGGGCTGATCGTCGGTGCGCAGGCGGCGCTCTTCCTCGACAACGCTGCGCTCTTTATCGAACTGCTGAGGAGCGAAATTCGCCATCCGATCCGCTTCGAGCGAGATCGGCACGCTGAGGCGATCGCGGTTGATGTTTTCGAAGTATTCGGTGTAGTCGGTGCTGGTCATCGCGTTGTCTTCGCCGCCGTTCTCCTGGATGATTTTCGAAAATTCTTCAGGTCCGATTTTGTGGGTGCCCTTGAACATCAGATGTTCGCACAGGTGAGAGATGCCGGTCTTGCCGAACTGCTCGTTTCGAGATCCGACTCGATAGAAGACGTTGAACGATGCGACCGGAGCTTTGTGATTCTCCAGCACCAGCACCTTAAGCCCGTTCGGCAGCGTTTCGGTCTTCACCGCGTCGGTCATTCCGGCATTCGCGCGCGGCAGAAACGCGAACGTGGTAACAACAGTCAGCGCGGCAATCAGGGGGTAGCGGAAGATAGCGTTGTTCATGACAACCAACCATCTAACGCTGCCGCTTGGCGCGGAGTCAATAAACAATCGCGGGCCAGATCGCGGGATTCTGAGCAAATTGCATCGACCCGCATGAGTCTGCAAAAATTGAGACAGTATCGTGATGACCACTGCCGCTCAGCCCAAGCCTCAGGCCCTGTTCGAAATCAAAGGCGTACTCACCAAATTCATGCGGATGCTGTTTCCCGTCGAGTTTCGCATCGACTCGATTGCAAATTGCGGCCCGATGCTGCCGTTCCATTATCCGCTTCTGCCCGGTGAGATGATTTATCTGCCCGAGAAGGTCGATCCGTTCGGCGCCGCCGGGCAGGAATATGCCTATTACTTCGTGACCACCGCGCATCTCGCGGCGCGCCACGATTTCGGGACCTTTCGCTTCAGACTCTCGGATATTGAAGGCTTCGAGGATCGCCACGAGAGCGGCGTTGAGGCGATCGACAGCTTCATCGCTTCCTTCGACGATCCCGCGCTCGCGGGCGCTCTGATGCGGCTCGGTGAAGCCGCCCGAATAGATGCGGAACTCGCGCGCCGCTACCGCGGCCTTGCTCCGCGCATCGAGGCAATTAATCGCTCGCTGATTGAGACACTCGCGCCGGACGCGCTCTCCACGATGCTGGTGCGGGGTTCGCTCGGGATACTCGGCGTCGACGCACCCGAAAATGGGTTTGCCCGCGTGGCGCAGGAATTTTTCGCCCCTCTGCGGATGCGCGATGCGGACGTGCTGCGTACCGCGCGTCAGACCACCGCGCTTTACGAATGGTTGCAGGATTTGATCGCTCGCGCTCGCGAAGCGGGCGAGAACGATCCACTCGCGGGCGAAGCCACCCAGATGCGCAATGATCTGATAAGCGGCATGAAGAGCGCCGACGGCGGCGACGATTCAGCCTCCGACGACTCCACTGAGGGAGAAGCGGGCGGCGAGCCCGACCAGCGCCTCAGCATGGAAGCGTCGGGCCGGCAATCCAAAGGCAACAAGGGCCGCGCGATCTCCCCCGAAGAGCTGCGCAAGCTGATAGAGCAGGGTGCGCAGATCAATCCTTCGCAGGGCGAGGGTAATGCCGAGGGCGACGGCATGTACCTGACCCAACTGACCGGCAAGCAACTCAGCGAGCTGGAAGCGATGCGTGAGCAGTTGGCTGAGGTCGGCAGCGTTACCGGACAGGGGCGCCTGATGATGGCGCGATCGCGCCAGGATTCCTATTACGCCTACGACGAATGGGACTACGTGATGAACGATTATCGGCGCAACTGGTGCCGATTGCGTGAGATTCCGCTTAGCGGCGACGACGGCGATTTCTATAACAACACCCTTCTGCATTACGCGGATCTGCTGCCTGTGATTCGGCGGAATTTTCAGCGGATTCGCCCCGCATCTTACCGCATGGTCCGCGGACTCGAGGACGGCGAAGAAATCGATTTTGACCGGACCATCGAAAGCCACGTGGCGCGCAGGATGGGCGAAATCCCTGACGGCAGATTTTACAAGGCTCGCAAGAAAGAGGCGCGGGATGTTGCCACGCTTTTTCTGCTCGACATGTCGGCCTCAACCGACGAGCCGATTCATCGTGAGGCCCGCAAGTACACCGACGATGACGACAACGACGATTGGATGAAAGCATGGCAGCGCCGCCCGCAGGCCGCCCAGCGTCCCCGCCGGATAATCGACGTCAACAAGGAAGCGCTGATCATAATGGCGCAGTCGCTCGAAGAGCTGGGCGACCAATACGCGATCATGGGATTTTCCGGACACGGCCGCGACAACGTGGAGTTCTACGTGATCAAGGAATTCGACCACGAGCTCTCTGACGACGTGCGCGCGCGAGTCGGCGCGGTTGAACCCAAGCGATCAACCCGGATGGGCGCTGCGATTCGCCACGTTCGCGAGAAATTCAAGAACGTTAATTCGCGCGCCAAGCACATGATCCTGCTGAGCGACGGCTTCCCGCAGGATTTCGACTATGGTCACGATCGCCGCTCGAATGCCTACGGGATACAGGACACGATGGTGGCGCTGAAGGAACTGGAGCTTGCGGGCGTCCTGCCGTTCTGCATCACAGTGGACAAGACCGGGCACGATTATTTGCGCCAAATGTGCCAATCGTCGCGCTACCTCGTGATCGAGGATATCGCGTCCCTGCCGCGGCAATTGCCCAAGGTCTACGAGCAGGTTGTCAGGTGGTGACCGTGGTGGGCTCCCGCAAATCGTGCCCCGTCATTTCACGCGGAACTGAGATCCCAAGCATTGAAAGAAAGGTCGGCGCGACGTCGGATAGCGTTCCACCCTGGCGCAGCTTTTCCTGAAAATCCGGTTCGACCAGGATCAGCGGAACCGGATTGGTGGTGTGCGCGGTATGCGGTTGTCCCGTTGCGGGATCGGCCATGAATTCGGCATTGCCATGATCCGCGGTGATCAGAGCGGCGCCGTGACGCTTCGCGATCGCATCGAGCACGATTCCGAGCGCATCGTCGGTTGCTTCGATAGCAGATACCGTCGCTTCGAGATTCCCGGTGTGCCCGACCATGTCCGGATTCGCGAAGTTCATCACGATCACGCCGAATTTTCCGCCCGAAATCTCCTGCGCCGCGCGGGTCGCAATCTCATGCGCGCGCATCGTCGGCTCCAGATCATAAGTGGCGACTTTGGCGGATGGAATCAGAACCCGTTCCTCAAACGGAAATGGCTTCTCGACCCCGCCATTCAGAAAATACGTGACGTGCGCATACTTCTCGGTCTCCGCGATCCGTAGATTCGCGATCCCATTGTCCGCCAGCACCTGCGCGAGCGTATTTTTTACGTCCTCGGGTCCGAACGCGAGCGGCAATCCGAATGAGCGATCGTACTCGGTCATGCAGACGTACCCGATTTTCGGATGTGACGGTCTGGAAAAGCCGCTGAAATCGTCAAGCGCGAGCGCTGCGGTCAATTCGCGCGCCCGATCCGCGCGAAAGTTATAGCAAATCACTTGATCGCCTGCGCTCAACTTCTGCGGCGCGCCGATGACATGCGGCTCCACGAACTCATCACTCTTTCCCACTGCATAGGATCGCTCGACAGCTTCACGCGCGCTTGCCGCGGCTTGCCCTTCGCCATGCACTATCGCGCGCCACGCCTTTTCGATGCGATCCCATCGCTTGTCGCGATCCATCGCGAAGTAGCGCCCTTGTGCGGTCGCAATACGCCCGCGTCCTATCCGCTTGAGCTTTGCTTCGAGTGCGTCGACAAATTCAAGCGCCGAACGCGGTGGCTTGTCGCGGCCATCCAGAACTGCGTGCACCGCTATGTTTGCCAGGCCTTCGGAAGCGGCAAGATCGAGCAGCGCGAAAAGATGATCGATATGGCTGTGAACGCTCCCGTCTGAAAGCAGACCCCAGATGTGCAGCGTTTTGCCTGAAGATTTTGCGCGCCGGATCGCTGTAAGCAGCGCTTCATTGCGCGCGAACGCGCCGGTCTCGATCGCTTTCGTGAGCCGCATCACGTCCTGATAGATGACGCGGCCGGCGCCGATCGTCAGATGCCCAACTTCGGAGTTTCCCATCACGTCCGGCGGCAGGCCTACCGACTCGCCTGACGCGTCGATTTCGGTATGCGGCGCGCGTTTGAGCAACGCGTCCATCACCGGCGTCCGCGCCATCGCGATTGCATTGGATTCGCGCGCCGTGCGAAGTCCCCATCCGTCGAAGATGATCAGAGCGGCTATCGGCGGGCGATGGCTCATCGGCGGATTCCTTTCGTCCTGCGGCGGTTTTGCGCTGATATCGGCGCGTACGCGCTCGCGCCACGTCAGGAGTGATGATTCTAAGGCAGCTATCGATGCCGTGCTATCGGCCTGATGCCGCGAGAACGGCGCGGCTCATAGCGATGCTACAGGATAGCACCAGACTCGCGCATCGCGCCGATTTCCTCCCACGAATAGCCCAGTTCCAGCAGCACTTCTTCCGTATGCTGGCTCAGTTCCGGAGCGGGTTGCGCCTGCTTTTCGACTTCGCCGTTGATCGTGACCGGCGTGCCTGAGACGAGAATCTTTCCGGCAACCGGATGATCCAGCTCCTGCAGGTATCCGTTCTCCCGGGCCTGATCGCTCTTTAGCATCGTGCGGTAATCCACCACCTCCGTCGCCAGGATGTCAGCATCGTGCAGCAGCGCCAGCCACTCGGCGCTGGATTTCTTCGGGAATATCGCGTCGAGCACTGTTGCGATCTTGTCGCCATGAAAATTCCGCACCACGTTGTCGCCGTACTCAGGATCTTTTTCCAGATGCTCGATTCCCATAATTTTGCAGAATGCGGGCCAGCGCTTGTCGTCCACTCCCGCAATACAGATGTGCCCGTCGCTGGTTGGAAACGCGCCCCACACGCCGTGCAGAAACTGATGCCCGCGACCCGCGCGCTCGGGCTCCTGCTGCGCGATCGAGGTGTAATTGATCTCCATGCCCTGCATCGCGATCATCGTGCCATAGATCGACGCGTCGACTTTCTGTCCTTTGCCGGTTCGCTCCCGGGCGACCAGCGCGGCGAGAATGCCTCCCGCAAGGCTGAGGGCGCCGGAATGATCCGCTACAAACATTCCGGCCGCCAGCGGGGGGTCTGTCGGCATCCCAGTTTTTGCCATTATCCCGCTTGCCGCCTGCGCCAGAGTGTCGCGGCTCGGACGCGTGACCCACGGACCTTTCGGTCCCCACGAGCTTCCTTGCGCGTAGACGATTTTCGGATTGATCTTGCGCAGCTCCACATAGCCGAGGCCCAGCCGGTCAAGCACTCCGGGCCGGTAATTGGTCAGCAGCACGTCATAGACCTTGGCCATCCGCCGCACCATCTCCACTGCGGCGGGATTTTTGAGATCGCATGAGACGCTGCGCTTGCCACGATTCATCGCGATGAAATAATGCGAGACCTCCGGATTTTTGACGTTCGGCCCTCCAATCAGTGATGTCAGCATCCAGCGGCTCAAGTCGCCGGTTTCCTTGTTCTCGATCTTGACCACGTCTGCGCCCATATCGGCGAGGAACAGGCCGGCAAACGGTCCCTGAATTTCCTGGGCGATTTCGATCACCTTGAATCCATCGAGCGGCTTTGCCATCGCGATCTCCTAAACGGTCGTTCAGGGCATTGGTGGAAGGGAATTATCGCGCACGGGCGCGTGATTTCTCAAGGCTCGCAGCCGCGCCCTTGCGCAAATAATCTTGGAGCGATGGAACGGAGCATCTATGAATTCCCGCAAATCTTCCGCCGCGTGCATAAGGAGCAACCATACGAGATCGGCGAGGAAGTTCGCTTCCTGCGCAAGGTATGGCAGCGGCACGCAATCTGTCCGGTAAGGCGC
>JASHOJ010000179.1 GCA_030041155.1 Candidatus Binataceae bacterium
AAGCTGGCGACCGAGATGATCGAGACTTCACCGCTCGGACTTCGCATGACCAAGGAATGCCTGTGGGCGAACGTGGATGCGGGCGGGCTCGAGCAGGCGCTTGCGATCGAGGATCGCAACCAGGTGCTGTGCGTCCGCGCCGGCTATATCGAGGAAGGCGCGCGGGCATTCGTGGAGAAACGCAAGCCGCACTATCCCGAGCGCGCCTAACTTCGCTGGGCGATCGCATCCGCAACCGTCGAACAGCAGGTCGGCGTCCGAATTATTTGCCCCAGCCGCCGCCGCCTGGAGTTTCGACCCGGACGCGGTCGCCCGCACTCGCGTCAAAATTGGTCTTGCCGGCAAGTTTTGCGCGGCGTTTTCCTCGCAACAGGAAATTCGCGCCGCGCGCGCCCTCACCGCCTCCCGCGAGCCCATAGGGAGCGATTTTCCGGCGCTCGGTCAGCAGACTTACGCTGGAATCGACCAGACATTCCAGTTCGCGCACCAATCCATCGCCGCCGCGAAAGCGTCCGCGACCGCCCGAGCCGCGCCTGATTCGATATTCCGTGATTCGCATCGGATAGTACGCTTCCAGCGCCTCGACCGGCGTGTTGAGCGTATTCGTCATGTGGGTATGGATTCCTGAGGCGCCCGGATGTCCCCGCGCTGCGCCCGCGCCGCCCGCAATCGTTTCGTAGTAGGAGAAGTGGCGCGCGCGAAAACGATCGTAACCCCCGATGGTGAGATTCGACATCGAGCCTGAGCTCGCAGCGGGAATCCTGTCGGGTGCGGCCTTTGCCAGCGCTCGAAACAGGACGTCCACGATCCGCTGCGAAGTCTCGACGTTGCCACCCGCGACCGCCGCCGGTGGATTTGCGTTCACGATCGAGCCGGCGGGAGCAATCAGCTTTATCGGCCGCATCAGCCCCTCGTTGGGCGGAACCGCTTCCGCCGCAAGACACTTCATCGCATAAAAGGTGGCCGACAGAGTAATCGCGTAATTCGCGTTAACCGACCCGCGCACCTGCGGCGCGGAGCCGGTGAAATCAACGATCGCGCGGCCACGCCCGATCCTGATCGCCACCTTTAGCGGGATCGGCCCGGTTCCCACTCCGTCATCATCCAGAAAATCGCCCGCTCGATAAGTTCCCGCGGGCAGAGACCTGAGCGTCGCGGTCATCAGCCGCGCCGCGTAATCCTTGAGTGAGCGCATCGCCGAATCGACCTCAGCGCGCCCGGATCTTTCCACCAGCGCGATCACGCGCTCGATTCCGGCGCGCAGCGCGGCAAGTTGCGCGCGCAAGTCGCCCTCGCGTTCTTCGCGCACGCGGGTGTTCGCCAGAAACAGCGCGAGCACGTCGCGCGAGATGGCGCCGCGCTCAGCTATCTTCACCGGCGGTAGGCGGAATCCTTCCTGGTAAATCTCAGTGGAAAGCGCCATCGACCCCGGTGCGATACCTCCGATATCGGCGTGATGAGCCCGATTGGCGACATAGCCAAACGGGCGCGCGTCGCGCCCGAGAAACACCGGCGCAACTACAGTCAGATCGGGCAGATGGGTTCCACCAGCGAAAGGATCATTGAGCGCGGCAACGTCGCCGCGGCTAAGCTCGAGCCGCTCGATCGCTGATCGCACCGAAAGCGGCGTCGAGCCCAGATGCACCGGAATATGCGCGGCCTGCGCGACCAATTCACCGCGCGCGTCGAAAATCGCGCATGAGTAGTCCCTGCGTTCCTTGATATTGGGCGAAAAGGCGGTCTGTCCAAGCACCACGCCCATCTCCTCGGCGATCGCGGCAAGTCGGCTGTTCATCACTGCGAGACCGACCGCATCGAGTTTCATCGCGACGCCTCCAGCTGCAAATTTCCGAACTCATCCGCGCGCAGCGTGAACTCCGGTGCGAGGTATGCGGTCGAACTCAGTTCGACAATCACCGCGGGGCCTCGGATTCGTGAACCGGCGCCGATAGCCTCTCGCGCGTAAATCGGAACCGCGCGCTGGCCGCGTCCGACCAACGTTTTGGCGCGCGAGATCGGCTTTGGCGACACGCTTGTTCTCGCGCATCCCTCTAGCGGCATCGATCGATCGGCGGCATAGGCGCGCAGTCTCAGGTTCACCGCCTCGACGTCGGCATCCGGCGCGCAGTGGCCGAACCGGCGCCGATGCGCCGCGTGAAAATCCTCGATCACGCTCGCGCTCAGCGGGACTTCAATCTCGTAAGATTGTCCCCGGTAGCGCATGTCGGCGCTTAGATCGATCTTTATCGCCGCGGGCGATGCGCCGTCGCGCCGAAGTTCGGCCCGCGCCCGCTTCTCGAGCACCGATGCACGCGCCGAGAGGGTGCGAAGGGTCGGATTCAGGGCCCGAACCGTGATCGAGTATTCACGCCCAAGCGGCGCCGAGGCCGCGCCCCAAGCGCATAGGAGGCCCGGATTGCGCGGCATCAAGATACGCCGGATCCCGAGATCCATCGCGAGTTCACACGCATGCATCGGCCCGGCGCCGCCGAACGCAAACAGCGTGAAATCGCGAGGATCGTAACCCTGCTCAACGGAGATTACCCGGATCGCGCGCTCCATGTTCGCGTTGACAACCCGGATTACGCCGCGCGCCGCCTCAAGCGCGGTGCTTTTCATGGCACGCGCAAGCACACCGAGAGCGCGTTTGGAGCGCTCCGGATACAGGCGCATCGCGCCGCCAAGAAAGCTCGACGCGACCAGCCGTCCGGCAACCAGATCCGCATCTGTCACCGTGGGCAATGTGCCGCGGCCATAACATGCCGGCCCCGGTATCGCGCCGGCGCTTTGCGGACCCACGCGTAGCGAGCCGCCCTCGTCGATGCGCGCGATCGAGCCGCCGCCCGCGCCGACCGTGTGGATATCGATCACCGGAGTGCGGACCGCATAGCCATCGGGATAGCTCAGGGTGCGAATCTTCACCTGACGGTCGAACAGCGACACGTCGGTCGAAGTGCCGCCCATATCGAAGGTGATGATCCGGTCGCATCCGATTTGATGCGCCAGCGCGGTTGCGCCGACCACTCCGGCTGCCGGGCCGGAAAGGATGGTCCTTACCGGTTCCGCGCGCGCCAGCCCGCATCCGATCGCCGTGCCATTGGATTGCATGACTCGAAGTGCCGAACCCGCAAGCCGCCGCTCAAGATTGGCAAGATGGGCGTTCATCCGCGGCGCGATATACGCGTTCACCACGGTTGTTGAGGCGCGTTCATACTCGCGATATTCGGCCAGCAGGCGGTGGGAAACCGAGATCGATCGCTTAAGCGGAGCCAGCGTTCGTGCGATGCGGTTCTCCGCGCGCGCATTCGCATACGAATGCAGCAGGCAGATCGCAAAGGCGCTCGCGCCGCTGCGCGCGGCCGCACGCGTCAGTCGTGCCAGCTCGGCAGAGGTCAGCGGAGTAAGACTCTTGCCATCGAACAGCGTGCGCTCAGCCACGCCGAGGCGCATCGAGCGCGCAACCAGCTGCTCAGGCCGCGACGGCGACAGTGCATACAAGTCATCGCGGTTCTGGCGTCCGATTTCGATCAAATCCTCGAAGCCGGAGTTGGTGATCAAGGCGACACGAGCGCCTTTTTTCTCAAGCAGGGCATTGGTCGCAACGGTGGAGCTGTAAGTTACCGCGCCGGGCTTTGCGCCGTTCAGCATCTCCGCCAGTCCCTGTATCACCGCGACAGCGGGATCAGCGGGGGTCGAGAGGACTTTAAGCACGCGCAACTCGCCGCCAATTGCAGCGACTATATCGGTGAACGTGCCGCCGGTATCGATTCCTACGATGGCGAGCCGGTCCCGCGGCAGTCTGGGTTCGGTGTGGGGATTCACGGTCACGACGGTCTGAGCAGGATCTTAAAGTTGGAGTGCTGGCGCGCGGCTTCGAATGCCGAATCCCATTCGCTCAAGGGGAACTCGCCGTCGATTAGTGGCGCAGGATTCACTTTGCCGGACGCAATCGCCGCCAGTGCTGGCGCGAACAAACCGCATCGCGAGCCCACGATGCTGATCTCATCAATCACAATTGGCGCAAGATTCAAGTCAGCGCTGGCCGCGGCGGTACTCTTGAGGACTATAGTTCCGCGCGGTTTCACCAGCCCGATTGCGCGGCGAAATCCTTCACCCCTTCCGGTGCAATCGACGACATAGTCGAATTTGGATTTTAGTTCAGTTTCGAGGCGGGTGTTCAGCCCGAGCGCGCCGAGACGCTCGAGCTTCTCCTGATGCCGCCCGGCCAAGGTCGGTGAATAAGCCTCGGCGGTAAGCGCGAGCGCAATCAAGGCGCCGAGCCTTCCATCTCCCAGCACCAGGATCGAGCAATCGCGCGGGATATGAATCTGCGAGAAGATCTCATAGGCGGCGGCGAGCGGCTCGGTGAAAACGGCGAGCCGATCCGGCACTGAATCGGGAACGACGATCAGGTTTTCATCGGGAAGCGAAAGGATGTCGGCGAACGCGCCGTCGCGTCCGAGTATTCCGAGCACAGTGCGGTCGGGACAGTGCCGCTGCATCGATGCGGCGCACCATCGGCAGCTCGCGCGGCCGCATCCGGCATTGATCTCGCCCACGACCCGCTTGCCGACGAGATCCTGCCTTGCGGAATCGATTACTTCACCGACAAATTCATGTCCCGGCACTCCGCGAAAAGCCATATAGCCGCGCGCGACCTCAAGGTCAGTGCCGCAAATTCCGGCCAGCCTGACTCGAACGAGGCTCTCGCTGGGAATCAGCCGAGGGGCCTGATAGTCGGTGCGATACTGAAAGCTGCCGTTGAACGTGAGCGCTCGCATCGATCGGAACGGCGCCTTGGCTGGATCAGCTAGAGAACGCCGTCAGCGGTATCGAGCCATGCAGGGCACGCGCATGGCGTCATCATTCAGCAGATTTTGCGGCCGATTTTGCCGCCGATTTCGCAGTCTCTGATTTTGAGGGCTCCGTGCCTGACGGCGATGGCACCGCTGCGGATTTTGCCGCGCCAGCCTCGGTTTTCGCCGAAGAGCCGTTGTCCTTGCTCTCGGAAGCCGAACCAGAGCTGCCGTTTCCACCTGACGTATCAGTCGCGGGGCTTTTCTTTGCGTAATCCGTGGCGTACCAGCCGGTACCTTTTAGAACGAATGAGCTGCGGGAGACCAATCGCTCGACTTTGCTTTTGCAGTTCGGGCATTTTTTGAGAGGTGGCTCGGTAATCCGTTGCATCACCTCAACTACGCCACACTTGCCACAATTGTATTCGTAAATCGGCACTTCAGATTTCAAAGGCGAAGAAGTTCGCTAATCAATTCGTAACCATCAACTTTCAGCATGTCAACGAACAGCAGTCCGATTTCGGCTTTTCTTCGCCTCCGAATCGGCACTCCGGCAGCGAGACTGCCAAGCCGGCAGCTCTTCAGGTTCCGTACATGATCAGAAACGCTACCTTGGGGATCAGGTATTCCTGGAGGAAAAGAATGACGATTATGACGATTATCGGCGAGAAATCGATACCGGCGAATGAGACCGGTATATGGTCGCGCACCCATTCGAAGACAGGTTCCGTGACCGAATAGAGGAATCGCACGATTGGATTATAGGGATTCGGCTCGATCCAGGTCATTAGCGCCGCGATTATGACAATCCAGAAGTAGACCGTCAGAATCCCCGACAAAATCTGAGCGATAAACAATACGAGACTGGGGGAACTCACTTGTGCCTACAAAGTGTCCTTGCACCGTGCGCGTCAGCCGCGGCCAAGTTCACGCGATCGATCCGCAGCCGCATGAATGGCGCGCGCAACGATATCAGAAAATCCGGCCTCGGCGAATCGCCGCAGGGCCGCGACCGTGGTGCCACCCGGAGATGATACCATCCTAATGAGCTCGCTGGTGTCGCTGCCGGAGGTTCGCATCACCTTCTCCGCGCCACGAATCGTTTTCATGACCATCTCGGAAGCGAGGGCGGAGGGAATTCCGAGGCTGGCGCCCGCATCCGCCATTGCGCGTGCGAAGAGATAAACGTAGGCGGGACCGCTGCCCGACAGCGCGGTGACCGCGTCGAGCAATCTCTCGTCCTTGAGCGCGACCGCGTCTCCGACCGCGCGGAAGATCCGAAGCGCGAAGTTTTCGTCAGCCTTGGTCGCGCCTCTGCTCTTCACCAGCGCCGCCATTCCTTCGCCGACCATCGCCGGTGCGTTCGGCATCACCCGAATCACGCGCGCGCCCGGCCCGAGCTTGGCGCTAATGCGCGCAATCGGAATTCCAGCCGCTATCGAGATGAAGAGATGCTGATTTTTGCGGCCTTTGAGCGCCGCCGCCGCGTCGCCAAGAACACCATCGATCACCTGCGGCTTGACCGCGATTAACACTGCGCGAGTGTTGGCGATAACTTCACGATTATCCGCGGTAACCGCAACTTTGAGCGAGCGAGCCACAAGGTTGCGGCGCTGCGCCGCAACGTCGGACACGATCAAGTCGGCGGGCTTGAAAATTCGGTTGGCAATAAGTCCGCGCGCAAGCGCCAGCGCCATATTGCCGCCGCCCAGAAATCCAAGCTTCTTCATCTTATTCGCTGGCCGATTATTCGCTGGCCGAACACGGCGCGTCCGACCCGGACGATCGTGGCGCCCTCTTCTATAGCTACTTCGAAATCGTCCGTCATCCCTATCGAAAGCTCGCTTAGCGCAAGCCCGGTAGAGGCCGCAAGCCGGTCGCGCAACTCGCGAAGCTCGGCAAAACGGCTACGCGATTCACCGACCGGCGGTATCGTCATCAGGCCGGCGACCTCGACCGAATCTCTGCTGGAATCGATCAGGCATTCAACCTCGCCGGGCGCGATTCCGGTTTTCGACCGCTCGCCTGCAAGATTCACCTCCACAAGACAGCGTAGGCGCGGCTTCGCAGCACCGAGGCTCGCCGCCACTCGCGCGGAATCCACGCTGTGAATCAAATCGAACATCGTCGCCGCGGTCTTGGCCTTGTTGGTTTGCAGATGACCGATAAAATGCCACCTGATCGTGAGGTCGGAAAGTTCCCGCTGCTTGATCGATGCCTCCTGCACGTAATTCTCGCCGAAATCGCGTGCACCCGCTTGGTAGGCCGCTTTCAACGCCGAGGCGGGCTGTGTCTTGCTGGCGAGCACCAGCGTGATCTCATCGGGATCGCGGCCAGAGCGGCGCGCGGCGGCCGCGATTCGGCTTCGCACCGATTCAAGTCTCGTGGCAACTTCTCTTTGGGCGATGTCCGCGGAGTCCGTCACACGTTGAATCCCGCGCGCTTAAGCGCCGCGATGACGCTTTCGACCGGCAGCCCCATCACGTTGTCGCGCGGCCCGTTCACCGCTGCGATAAAGGTCGATCCGGTTCCGCTCTGAATTCCATAAGCGCCCGCCTTATCGAACGGATCGCCGCTTAAGATATAGGCCGCGATTTCCGGTTCGCTAAGCCGCCTGAA
The DNA here is from genome assembly GCA_030041155.1 of Candidatus Binataceae bacterium. Taxonomy (GTDB): domain Bacteria; phylum Desulfobacterota; class Binatia; order Binatales; family Binataceae; genus JBARDN01. Next base: position 7,416 of record JASHOJ010000179.1, read on the forward strand.
GGTGACGATGCTCGCGACCGCGTCCGCCTCGATTATCTTGCCGCCACACGCGATCGCGAATGCGGTCACAACCGTATGTTTTCTGCCCGAAAGCAGCTTGAGCATCCGTGCCGCATCGGCGCCGTCACACGGCTTCTCAAGTATCTCGCCCTGGCACTCGACGACTGTGTCTGCACCGATCACAAGCGCCGACTCATCGCGCGCCGCGACCGCGAGTGCTTTCGCGCGAGCCAGCCGTTGCGCGTACTCGCGCGCGCCCTCGCCCGGCGCGCGAAATTCCGGAATTTTGCTTTCCACCACGTCGAAGGCGATGCCCGCCGCGCGAAGCAAGTCGCGCCGCCGCGGCGAGCCGGAGGCGAGGATGAGCCGCCTTGTGGATTGCATCTGATCTGGATCCGCCAGCATCGGATAAAAATCAAGAATAGCCGCGCAGCGGGCGTCCTCGCGAGAGGCGACGGTGCCATCCGATCGCCGCGCGAATTTTTTTGGCAGATGGATTGAAGCCGCTCGCCGCGTGCGCTAACTCCGATCAGATGAATTTTCTGCGCCGGTCCGCGCTCACGATGCTTTTGCTCGGCGGGCTTGTCTGCGGATGCGCGCCCGCCGTGACCGCGCGCGCGCAGACGACGCGGCCGTCGCCGCCGATAGCGGCTGGACCGCCTGAGGCTGCGCCGCCCGACACTTCCTCCGCTGCGGCAAAGCAGGCATTCGTTGACGGTTATCGCGCGTGGCAATCGCACGATAACGTCGCCGCAATCCCCAAGCTTCAGTACGCCGCCGCGAATTATCCGATCCTGTCGGACTATGCTCTGTATTATCTCGGCTTGTGCCAGCGAGATTCAGGCGATCTCGCGGGCGCGGCAACGAGCTTCGAGCGGCTGAGAAATCTCTATCCGGACAGCGTGATGGCTCCGGCAGGCGACCTGGAACTCGCCCGCGCCTATTTGAAGCTCGGGCGTGCGCAAGAGGCTGCGGCGGTCGCGTCGCATCTTGCCACACAATCGAGTGGCGGCTCGATCGAGCAAAATGCGCGGCTGGTTGAGGCGCTCGGGTTGGCGGCGCTCGGACGGACCAGCGACGCGTACGCCCAGGCGATGGAGCTCAGGAACTTATACCCGCGCTCGCGCGCTGACGCGGGTGCGCGCACACTCGCCCATTCCCTTTTGTCGACGAATCCAAATCTGGCGCCATCTGGAACGCTCGAGTACCGCCAGAGCGAAGCCGAGCTTCTGCTGCGCGAGGACCAACCGCAGTTGGCCCTCGCGCAAGCAAAGCGCGCGATGGCGCTAAATCCGCCCGCGCCGATTCGCGCGGAACTCCTGTGGATCGAAGCGCAAGCGTATCGAGGCGACGAAACGCGCGAGAAACGGGCGCTGCTCGCCTATATGGCGTTGGCGCCGCGCGGTCCGTCGGCGCCGTCGGCCTTGAATGCGCTGGCGCTTCTGTATTGGCGCGAAGACGACCGCGACTCGGCGCGTGAGACCTTCGCGCGGATTGCGGCGCAATTTCCCGGAAGCTCGCATGCGCCGGGCGCGTTGCTCAGAATCGGGCGCATCTACGAGGAGCTGCACCAATACGATTCCGCCCGCGTCGAGTACACGCGGCTATACGATAAATATCCCGAGAGCGAGTCGGCGGAGGACGCGCGCTTTCGCGCGCCATGGACCTATTTCATGACCGGCCAGTATCGTGTTGCGGCAGGCGTCTTTGCCGCGATGCGCCCGCGGGCGCACAGCATCTCGGAGCGTGATCAATTCGATTATTGGCGGGCTCGCTCGCTTGAAAATATCGGCGAGCCCGCCGCCGCGCGCGTTATCTATCTGCGCCTGGCCGCCAGCACCGACAGCAATTACTACCCGGAGCTCGCAAGCCGGCGGGTCGCCACCACGATGCCGGATTTGCCGGCTGCGTCCGTCCCGGATCCCGCATTCGCGGGAGTACCGGCCAGCAGCTCGGCGCTGGTGCGATTTCATCTGAGCCGCGCGCTGGCGCTTCGCTCGCTCGGACTCAGCGAGCTGGAGGTTCTGGAGCTGCGCGCGCTAGAAAGCGCCTCCGCGGCAGAACCCGACTTGAGAAATTTCATCCTTGCGGGATTTCTTTCGGCTGGCGCGTGGCACGACGCGATCGTGGCAGCCGTGCGGATGGAGAAGCGGGGCGAGCTTGGCAGCGCCGAGGCCGAGCGGCTGCGCTATCCGCGCGCCTACTGGGAGCTCATCAGCGGCGCCGCCAAAAAGCGATCGCTCGATCCCTACCTGGTGCTCGCCCTGGCGCGGCAGGAAAGCCTGTTCAATCCCTCAGTGACATCGGTATCCGATGCGCAAGGTCTGATGCAGTTGCTCCCTTCAACAGCGCGCCGCGTTGCGCTTGAAAACGCGATCGATCCGATGGAGCTGAATCTTTTCGATCCTGAGGTCAACGTCGCGCTCGGCACCGCTTATCTGCAGGGACTGTTCACGATGTTCGATGGTGACGCGTTCAAGGCGGTCGCCGCGTACAACGGCGGCGAGCACGCGGTTGAGACATGGACGCGCGAGTTTCCCGGCGAGGACGATGAATGGGTCGAGAATATCGGCTACCAGGAGACTCGCGACTACGTGAAAAAGGTGATTGGCGGACGGCGGGAGTATCGCCTGCTCTATGGATCGTCGATAGCGCCATTCGCAAGCAGCCGCGATGCGACTCCTATCGCGGCGAAGCGCTGATCGTCACATCCCGAACAGGAAAAGGGCGCGGATTTTCCTCCGCGCCCTGCTATTCCATCAATATCGCGATTACTGGCGCGCGGGCGCCGCGAGCGCGGATTTAACCATCGGCTGTAGTTCGCCGCTATCGTACAGTTCGCGGATTATGTCGCATCCGCCGATAAACTTGCCGTTTATGTAGACCTGTGGGATGGTCGGCCAGTTGCTGTAGCGCTTAATCCCATCGCGCAACTCCGGATCCGACAGCACATCGGCGGTTTCAAAGGGCACCCCGAGTTCCTCGAACACCTGCACGGTCGCTGCCGAGAATCCGCACTGCGGAAAACTCCGATTACCCTTCATAAAGATCATGATCTTGTTGTCGCGAATCGCGGATTCTATTTGCTCGACAATGTTCGACATTGGTCCTGTTACCTCCGATTGCGAGACTCAGACGGGGTCAAGGTTTTAAGCGCGAGCGCATGCACCCGCACCCGCATCGCGTCGCCCAGCGCCGCGTA
>JASHOJ010000180.1 GCA_030041155.1 Candidatus Binataceae bacterium
GGGTGGATACGGTAAGGTAAAAATCCAGATTCGGACGCAACCGCTCGCGCCGCGCGACCGCCGCTTCGATCTTGAGCGCGGTGTCGAACAGCTTGCGTCCCTTGTGCCGCGCGATCGCCTCGCAGCAAGAGCGGAGCAGCACCGCGCGCGGATCTCCGCCGGGATATATCGCGTGGTCAAATCCGGGCGGCAGCCGATTCTCGTGCGCGATCGCGTCAAGACGCTCCTCAATCTTCGCGCCCTCATCGATCTGCGCCAGCATCTCTTCTATTCGGTCGCACGCGCCGCCGTGAATCGGTCCCGAAAGCGAACACAGCGCCGCCAGAACCGACGCGAACAGGTCCGCGCCGGTGCTTGCGACCACCCGCGCCGCAAAAGTTGACGCGTTCAGTTCGTGCTCCGCGCACGCGGCCAGCACCCGGTCGAGCGCCGCGACTTCATAATCCGCCGCCTGGGTCAGGGCGACAGTCCTGAGAAGCCGCGCCGCCATCCCGTCCGACTGCGCAGGCTCGCCCGCGTCGCGATGGTGCGCCAGCGCCGACGGAAAATGGCTCATGATCAGCTTGGCGCGATCGATTCGCGAGCGCGGCGGCTGCCGCCTGTCCCATGCGGCGAGCGCCGGAAGCATCGCGGCAAGCTTAAGCAGCGGCGGCGCGTCGCGCCCGACGCTCTCGATCGCGGACGCCGCCTCGTGCGGCAACTGCGCGCCCGCAACCTGCGCGCGCAACGCATCGGCTTCGTCGGAGGTGGGGCGCTCGCCGTTCCATAACAGCAGGCAGGTTTCCTCGTAGGTCGCGTGCGCCACGACTTCCTGAATCGGATAACCGCGATAGGCAAGCTGGCCGCCGATTATCGAGCTCACCGCCGACTCGGCGACGATCACGCCCGGTGCGGAAAAATCCGAGCTCTTGGGCTGCGCGACCGTCACCCACGACGACGCGTCCGGCAGCGCGCGCCCGCGCCGCCCGCGCTCAGGAACGATCACCCCTCGAAGCGCCTCGATATCGCCGCGCCGATAGAGCGCCTGGCGTCCGATTCGCCGCCGATAGCTCTTGAGCCATCCGCGGCTGACGTAGGCGTACAGGGTTCCCAGCTTGACGCCCAGGGCGCTGGCGGCTTCGGCTGCGGTCAGCATCTGGGCGCGGTCGGAGTTGCGAGTAGCCACCGCGCAATCACGCCATCGCGTGGTGATCTCGTCAAGAGCGGCATCGACACCATCGTAACATTCAAGTTGCGTAAAGTTATGACAACATATATACAGTCGAATATTGGGAGGTGATCCGATGCCCTCGCAAAGCGAATCCGACTCAACCCGGCAGAACATAACCGGCCCTCGTGGCGACTGGGACAAAAACACCCGCCAAAACGTGATCGACCTTCGAAATCGTATCGATTGGGACAAGACCGCGTCCGACTACGGACGGCATCGCGCGGGATTTCCAGAGGCTTTCTTCGATCGGCTGGCCGCGATGCGGGTAATCCGCGCGGGCGGCTCCGCGCTCGACCTCGGATGCGGCACCGGTGCTATCGCGCGCGGGCTCGCCAGACGCGCGATGGTGACGACCGGGCTCGATCGATCCGAGCCGATGATGCGGCAGGCGGCGCTGCTCGATCGTGAAGCTGGCGTCACCGTCCGATACGTCGCCGCGATCGCGGAGCGGACTGGTCTGCCCGACGCGAGTTTCGATCTCGTGACCGCCGGGCAGTGCTGGCATTGGTTCGATAGCCGCGCCGCCGCCGCCGAGGTGCGCCGCGTGCTCAAGCCTGGCGGGCAGTTGGTCATCGCGAATTTCGATTGGATTCCACTTCCGGGCAACGTCGCCGACGAAACCGAGAAGCTGATCATGAAACATAATCCCAAGTGGAAGCTGAACGGCGGGATGGGGATTCATCCGCTCGCCGCGCACCTGCTCGGGCTTGCGGGCTTTCGCGACATCGAAACCTTTTCGTTCGACGTCGACGCTCCGTATACGCATGAGTCGTGGCGCGGCAGGATTCGCGCCAGCGCGGGAATCGGCGCGGACCTTGAGCCCGCCGCGGTCGCGCGCTTCGACGCGGAGATGACCGCGATGCTGTCGGAGAAATTTCCCGAAAAATTTCCCGGAGATTCGTTGCCAGTGCTTCATCGCGTGTTCGCCGCGATCGGCGCCGCGCCATAGCCGCGCGAACGCGCAGAGGACGCCGGCAATCACCGTCACAAGGGCGAACATACGGGAGATCATGCGAAAGGAATCATGGTGCGGGCATCTCTGGCTGGTTTCATCCATGCCTTACCTCATCAGTCAAAATTTTGCGGACCGGACAGCGGACCTTAGCGAACGGGGACCAGACGGGCGGGCGTGCTTCAAAGCACGCATTGACAGACAGTAGCAGAAAGTTATCTGCTTGTCAACCTCGGCGGATTCGCGATGCGCGGAGCGCGCCGACTAAGGCGCGTCCAAGGGCGATGACGGCCGGATGTAGCCGCGATGCCGGCCGTGCGGCTATAGTCGCGATCCGCAGGAGCATACGGCATGGAATTTGGCGCGCTTATCTTCACCAAGCCCGATCGGATCGCGCATGACGTTCGTTACGCGGAGGCACGCGGATTTTCCCACGCGTGGATTCCCGATTCGCACATGATCTGGGGCGACGTTTACGCCTGCATGGCGATTGCGGCGGTGAACACCACCAGAATCAAGCTTGGAACCGGCGTGGCGGTCGCCTCAAACAGGATCGCGCCGGTAACGGTGCATTCGATCGCGACTATCAACCAGCTTGCACCTGGCCGCACAATCCTGGGCTTCGGCACCGGACATACGGGCCGCCGCGTTATGGGGCTGCCACCGGTCAGGCATGAGGATTTTCGCGAGCAGGTCCGTATCATCCACGATTTGCTGAAAAGCGGCGAGGCGACCTATCATGCCGAAGGACGGGCGCGGCGCATCCGCTATCTCCATCGTGACCGCCGGTTTATCAATCTTGACAACAGGATTCCCTTCTATGTGGCCGCAAATGGTCCAAAGACGCTTGCGCTGGCGGGCGAATTCGGCGACGGGATAATCACCACCGGAATCGCGACCACCGACCGGGTTGCCGACGTCCGCAGGCATGCGCAGGTGGGCGCGGCGGCCGCAAATCGCGACGCGGCGACGCTCCCTATCGTCTCGCTGAACAACGTATGCATCCTGAAATCCGGCGAGGCGGTCGATTCGCCGCGCGTGAAGGCGATGACGGGGCATTGGGTGATGGCGTCGTTTCACGCGATCGCCGCGGGCTATGCGAGCCCGCATTCTCTGCCGGCGCCCGCGCGCAAAGTATACGACGCGTACGCGGATCAGGTCGCGAAGCTCAAGACTCCGCCCGCCGAGCGATATCTCGATATCCATATCGGGCACTGTTCGTTCGTAAGTCCCGAGGAGCAGAAATTCGTCACCGCCGAGACGATTGCGGCGACCGCGATCGTGGGTTCAAAAGAAGCGGTCGTGGATAGGATTCGCGAGCTCGATAAGGCTGGACTCAGCCAGATGTTCCTGAATCCGCCGATGGACCGGTTTGACGAATATCTGGACGATATTTCGCGCGACCTGATCGAGCGCGTCTAGCGTCGCGCCCAGAATCACAGGCAGCGCCGGCGCTCGTTCGGGATGATACACAAGGCATGGGCTAGAAGGGATAGTTGATGCCCGAGAAAACCGCCGCGCCTTCGCCGCCGTACCCGACATCGACGTATCCGACCACGAACGGCTCCGCGATACCGCGAAATCCGATGCCGCCGACCGGATGCAGATCGGAAACCGGATTGTAATTCATCTCATGCGCGACGCGGCCCGCGTCCACGAACGGCGCAAGTTCGAGTGTGCCGTGGGTGCCGAAGATGTTCATATCGTAAACCCGCGTGCGCATCTCAAGGTTGCCGACCACCAGGTTGTTATCGATATAGCGCCCGGTTCCGAAGCCGCGCAGCGGCTGCTGGTCGGTCAGCTCGCTGTCATCGCCGCCGAGGCGCGCCTGGGCCCAGAACGGCTCTTCGTTGCCCGACGGCTCATACTCCATGAAAAGATGACCGGCGAATGTTATGCGTTTGTCAACGGTTAGATACTGGCGAACTTCGGCGCCGAACTGGTTGTACGATGAAGAACTGCCGAGGTCGCGATCCGCGACCCCATAGAAGATCCGGTAGAGTCCCCCGTGTCGCGGAATGTCAACCGAATCACGGCTGTCGTATTGAAGCATCGTCTGGGTCAGAATGTCGCTGCCGCCGTTGATGCCCTTCTGATCCGGAAAAAGCCTCCTGATGTACGGAACATTGGTGAACGCGCCCGGCTGAATCCTTAGCCACTTGGGCCGTTCTCTGAACGACAACTGCAGCTTGTCGGTGAAGTTCACACCAACGATGCCTTCGCCGTAAATCTGCTCGGTCGTATAGTTGGTCTGATTGCCCTCGGAAGAATGATTGCCAAGCCCGAAAAACCGCTCGGTCGGGTCTCGCTCGAAGTAGAACCGGCCCTCGAACGAGAACCACTGCTTGTGCGTGCGCCCGGTCTGATAATCGAGGTCGACTTTGCGCGCGATAACCTGCGACGCGCCCGCGATCGCATACCAGTTGGTATCTTCCGACGGGTAGGACAGGTAGCGAAAATTGCCGCCCGCACCCATGGTGGTGTTCCAGTTGATGTCGGGCGCGAGAATGCTGCGAATCTGATCCTTGCTGTCGGTGAACAGCCATACCGGGAGCAGGCCGAGCGTGGTTCCGGCGTTGGGATCGGTTGCGATCTCGGGCACCGGGATGAACGGCCAGGAGGACGGATCGGTCAGGGTAAACGCGCGCGCGGAAGTCGCCCAAAAGAGCGCTGCGATAAAGAGCGCCGCGAGGCCTAACCTTCTCATTTTTCGGCAATCGCGTTCATCAGCGAAGCCCGCCCCTCCAACATCTCGTCACGCGGAAATGATGAACCAACGTGCCAAGGTTCTCTATCGGGGTCAACCTTTTTTCTCAACAAATCGTGATGTAATGCTTGACGCGAGCCGCGCGCAGCGCGCTTTGCGAGACGCGGCAAAATGTGCCGGGCGCGGCGAGCTTTCCGCCGCGCAATAAAATGTGCAAGGATCGGGTCAAAGTTTTTCCGGGCGCGCCAGACAGCGCAAGTCGCCGATAGCGATGCGCCGCGGACGCGAGCGCCAACTAATCATTTTTGCGGAGCCTTCCCACGGAGGAATTTCCAGATGGCCAAATCAGACGGCGGCGAACTGATCGCCCGCGTGATGAGAGAAAATCGGGTTCGCTATTGCTTTGCGATCAATGGCGGGCATCTTTTCCCGATTTTGGCCCAGTTGCGCAATCACGAGATTAAGCTGATCCACATGCGCCACGAGCAGGCGACCGCCTATGCCGCCGACGCTTATGCGCGAACCTCGGGCGAGGTTGGGGTCTGCATGGTCACCGCGGGATGCGGCCTCACCAACGCCGTTACCGGACTTTGCGTCGCCGGACTGACCGGCAGCGCGGTGGTGTGCATCTCCGGACAGCATCCCAACACCGAGGATCATCTGGGATCGTTCCAGGAAGCGTACGGTTCCGACGTGGTGAGCAGCTTTTCCAAGTTCACCAAGCGGGTTACCGACTGGAGCACGATCGAATTCGATCTTCGCTCCGCGTTTCGCGAGGCAATCTCGCCGCCGCAAGGCGTGGCGCTGTTCGAGATTCCGCAGAATATTCTCTACCATCACGATGAAGACGCGCGTCAGCGCAAGGGCGCGCGCGGCTTCACCCCCGAAGACGTGCGCAGCGCGGGCGATCCGGCAAAAATCGACCGCGCGGTTGAGATGCTGCACGCGGCGGACCGGCCGATTATCGCGGGCGGCGATGGACTCTTCTGGTCGCAGGCGGGCGCCGAGCTGCGCGAGTTTGTGGAGCTGACCGGAATTCCGGTTTACACCCGGCGCGCCGGACAGGGCGCCGTGTCCGAGGAGCATCCGCTCGCGATCCGCGGCGCCTGGAAGAAGCCATTCACCGGGCGCGCCGACGTGGTGCTGGCGGTCGGCTTCCGCTTCTGGAGCGGCGAACATTTCGGCCAGCCGCCAACCTGGACCGACAAGGCGAAATACATCCAGGTGGATCCGACCCCGACCCGAATCGGATGGCAGGTCAACGCGGACCTGCCGATCGTCGGCGACGCCAAGCTGGTGCTGCGCCAGATGATCACCCGGATAAAGGAACTGAAGCTCGACTTCGCGAAGAACCGCACCTCCGAATGGACCAAGGAGATTGCCGCGACGCGTGCGCGCTTCGAGGCGCAAATCCGAGACCAAAATGCGAAGGTGCTTGGCAATAAGCCGATTCATCCGGCGCGCCTGTGCGACGATCTGATAAAGGTCCTCGACAAGAACGCGACCACGATTATCGACAGCTTCACGCTCTCCGGATGGATGAGCCGCGCGTTCACCTGCCGCTTCATGGGACAGGTGGTCGATGCCGGCCCGCTTGCGCCGGTCGGCCACGGTGTCGGGATGGGAATCGGGGCGCAACTGGCGCGGCCCGGGCAGCAGGTGGTGGTGATTTCGGGCGACGGCGGACTCGGAATCGGCGGATTCGATATGGAAACCGCGGCGCGTTACAAGCTGCCGATCGTGACGATTCTATGGAACAACAGCTCGTGGGGTCCGAATTTCGATCAGATGCCGGGGCTCAAGGGCCGCACCGATCCGTTCAACATGCTGAAGGACATCCGCTACGACAAGATTTTCGCGGAGATGGGATGCCACGGCGAACTGGTGGAAACGCCGGAGCAGATCGTCCCCGCGCTGGAGCGGGCATTCAAGTCCGGCAAGCCGGCGATGATCAACGTGCTCGGCGATACCAGCGTCGGCAACGCAACGCTCGGCGGGAACCTGCTCGGTTCGACCGGATCGAACGGCTAGCCGCGGCCTGGTGAGAACAATGTCGCAGACGGGAGACGCGATTATTCGCGCCTCCCGTTTTTTGTTGGCGGCGAATGAACCGGCCTATCGCCTCGTCCAACAAACAGGGACGCGAGGCGCACGGGTTCTGCGATTCGCGCCCGCTCCGCCCGCATGGTCTATGGCAAGCGGCGATGCGATGGCCCGGCGGGGAAGCGCGCATGAAACTTAAAGTATTACTTCCATTTCTGGCGATTGCCGTTCTGCTCGGCGCTTGCAACCCGGGCGGACCCAGCATGCCAGCGTGCCCCGCCGGCGCGAAGGCAATGGGCTCGCCGCCGCCCAATGGCGACGAAACCTGGTGCCAGAAAATCGTCGATGGGCAGCCCGTCAAGGATGGACCATTCGCGCTCTATCGTCCGAGCGGCTCCAAGATGCTCGAAGGCTACTATGTCGATGGCAAGCAGAACGGCGACTGGACGATGTGGTACGACAACGGCCAAAAGGCGTCGATCGATCACTACAAAGACGGCATCCAGGACGGGCAGCATATCGGCTGGTACACCAACGGCAAAATCTCGGCCAAAGGGATGTACAAGGACGGCAAGCGCGAAGGGGTGTGGAAAAGGTGGGACTCGCAGGGCTTCAAGAACTGGGATGAGGTTTACAAGGACGACAAGCGCATCTCGTGAGTGCCTCGCGCGGGGCATCTGCAACAGAGAGGGAACGACTGGAGCCTCATGATGCTTGGCCTGGCTCAGGCACGCCCTCCCTCCCCTCCCCCGCAACAAACCGCGGGGGAGGGAAAAACGTCGCCTCACGAGCCCGTTTGTTGACGCTTGATTATCCGCAAACTCGGCGTATCACGGAGCGAGAGCGATGACGCAGGATGTCGTAGTTATCCATTCCGATCTTTCCGATCGCGCGCACGCCGACGCGCTGATCGAAATGATCGATCTGTACATGCGCGACCCGATGGAAGGCGGCGTGCCCGCGTCGGAGACAGTCAAACGCGAACTCGTGCCAGGTCTGCGAGCGCATCCCGCATGCCACGTGCTGCTCGCTTATCAGGCGGGCGCGCCGGTTGGCTTCGCGATCTGTTTTGTCGGCTTCTCAACCTTCAACGCGCGTCCGATCATCAATATCCACGACATATTCGTGCGAAATGGAATCAGAGGGCTCGGGATTGGACGGACGATGCTCGAGCGCGTGGAGCTTCTGGCGCGCGAACTGAAGTGCTGCCGGCTGACGCTGGAGGTGCGCGACGACAATCATCGCGCGCGCGGGCTCTATCGCAAATTCGGTTTCGCGGAATCGACGCTGGACGGCGCGCGCCAGGAATTCTGGATAAAGAACCTGCGCTAATCGTCCACTAATCCTCGGCTAACTTTGCGCAAATAAGCCGCTAATTTTCGCCGCCGATTGCCGACAGAGTGATCGCGTCGGCGGCGATAGCGGGAACGTAATAGGCCTCGGGCGCGCCCCACACGATCGCGGGTTTCGGCTGCGAGGCGACGGCGATCGGAGAATCCAAAATCTGGCGGATGTTCGCGTTGATTCGCAGGCTGTTCGGCGCCAGCGGCTCTGAGAGCTGCCCGTCGCGAATCACGTACGAGTCGCCGCTTACGGTGCAGGTAAAGTCGCCGGCACGCTGCCCGTTTATCGGATAGGTGTACCAGACGCGGCCGATATAGATTCCGTCGCCGACCATCCGCACTAGTTCGCGCTCCGAAAGTCCGCCGTGGGCGCGCATGATCACGTTGGTTCCCGCGCTGCCTGGACTCGAATCGAAGCGGCGTCCACCGCCCTCGCCGAGCCGGTAGGCGTTGAGCGGAGGAAAATGAACGGCGGCGCCTTTGGGACCGAGCTTCTCCGCACGATTTTCGTCCTGTTCGAGGCGATGGGAGTCGTAGCAGGTGGAGAGCAGGCCGGTTAGCTTGCCGTCCGCGATCAGCGTCGTGCGCCTGGCGGGCAGGCCTTCGCAAGTGATGCGCCGATGAACCGCGCCGGCGCCGACTCCGGGATCGTCCACGATCGAGATCCGCTCATCCATCACGCGCTCGCCGAACATCCCATGATACGCCGAGCTTGCGGCATGAAACGCGCCGGTGGTCAGCGACCCCATCACCATGTAGTTGAGGATTTCGGCGATTGGTTGCGGTCCAAGGACCACGCGGTACTTGCCCGAGGGCGGGCGCGCGCCGCTGCGCAGCGAGAAGGCACGTCGCACCGCCATCCGTCCGCCCTCATGCGCCGCGCGGCGCATCTCGGCAATCGTCGCGCCCATCGCGCTGGCGGTGCCCTTGGCGTCGAGCGATTCGATAAGCGCGGTCACGGAGGCGCTGAAATGCGCGCTCTCGTCGGAGCGGACGGTGGGGAAATGGGATGTCGCGATCGCGATTCGGTCGTGAACGATCGAGATGTCGCCGCCGATCACGAGTCCCTTATCCGGCTGCCGGCCGGCGGTGTTTTTGCGAAACATCGCGAGCGCGCCGTCAAGAATTCTCCACGCGCATCGCGCCAGCTCCGGGTCGCGGGCGCGGGCAAGATCGTGTGCGCCGCTGGCGGAGGGAAGCCGGGCGCGATCGAACGGAAAGCCGGGAAAATGCGGATCGACAACCGTGGCGCGGCGCGCGGACGCAAGCGCGTTGCGGAGCGCAGCCATCGAGAAGTCGCCGGCCTCGTAGGCGGTGCCAATCGCGTGCGGATCGCTTTTCATCTCGATTCGCACCTGAAAGCCGTCAGCCTGAAGCGCCTTTACTTCCTCGACTCCGCGGCAGGGGATTTCGGAAGTGTAGCCAAGCCGGGCGATGCGATGGACGGAGGAGGAACTATAGATTTCAAACGCGCCGATATCGCGCTCGCGCGCGAGCATCCGCATCGCAAGGATGCAGAAATTTTTGAGTTCGGCGGCGCTGCGCATCATCCGCCTCCGAGCCGCGCGCGCGAGCGCAGGGTCGGACCGCCGTTGGACATCCGCTTCACCTGCATCGGCTGGCCCTTGCCGCAATTCGGAATCGCGATGAGCCGCAGGTCATTGCCGACCGCATCGACGTTGCTGAAAAAGCTTTTCGAGTCCGCGATCACGCTGCCAGCGCGATAAAGACGGCCAAGCCGCCCATGATCGATTTCGTAGACGCGGCGCGCCGAGATGCGAAAGTTCTCACGCGATTCTGCGATCGATGGAATCGAATGTCCGCACACGTAATATCCGCGCTCGACCTCGGCGATTATCTTGTCGGGCGAAGTTTCGCCGGGCAGGAAAAACGTGTTCGACATCCTGACCAGCGGCACATGCCATCCTTCGCTCGCACGCGCCGATCCGTTGGGATCGACGCCGAGCGCCGCCGCGGTAGCGCGCGAATTGAGGAAGCCGGCAAAGCGGCCGCGGTCCAGGTGCATCACGCGGCGCCCGGGGGTTCCCTCGTGGTCGTAGCGGTAATGGCCGTAGCCGTCGAGGGTGGGATCGGAGCACGCGGAGAGAATCGGGGACCCTACCATTTTTCCGAGTTCGTTGTCGGCAAGCGAGCGCAGAAACCAGCTTCGCCCCGCGTACGCGGCTTCGAGCTTGAGCGCACGGTCAGCTTCGCTTGGATGGCCGACGACCTCGTGCGCGACCAGCGCGTTGAAATGCGGATCGGTGACGACGATCACAGGACCGTCGGGCGGAGCGAGCGCGGGCGCCGCGGCAAGCATCCGCGCTTCGTTGGCGAGCGCTTCGCAGAACGCACCGAGGCTGGGATTCGGCATCAGCTCGCCGCGCCATCCCTCTTCCAGACACTCGACGCCGCGCTGCTGGCCGATCGTGTCGTAGCTTTCCTGATGGCCCTCGGCGGTCTGGGCGACGACGTACGAATCGCCTTGCGAAAACGCGAACGCCTGTGTGATCGCAGTGCCGCCGCTGTTGATGAACAGCTCGCGCCTAAGCTCAGTCATCGCGGAGACTGCATTGAATGCGATCTCGCTGCCAAGGCCCGCGACCTTGCGCGATGCATCGAGCGAAAGACGCTTGAGCAAATCGGTCGCGGTGGCCCGCGGGTCGCGCTGATATACGGCGTCCACATCCTCGCGAACCGGCGGTATCGCGGCGGGCGGCTGCGTCTCGAAGGAGCGAGCCGCGGCGCCGAGCGACTTCAGCATCGCGCCTTTCTCGCGGGCGCTGGCGCGCGCCTGCCGGTAAGCCTCATCGAAGCCGTCGCGCAGCGCGGCGGCGAGCTTTTTCGGCTGGCGCGCGAGCGCGCCCACTTCCGCGCCGGTGTAGCCGTAACCGGCTGCGCCCGAGCGATCGAGCACGCGGACGCCGACGCATAACGCGGCGCTTTCGCTCTCGATACTGGAGCGCGGCTCGCCATTGGTGGCGGTCCCCGAGCGATGAGCAACGGCCTCGAAGCGCAAGTCGGCATATGCGGCGCCGCGATGACTCCGGATTGCGCGGCGGAGCATCTGCTCGCCGTCGGACTTGAGCCGTTCGACCGCGTCAAAGATGTCGCCGCGTGGCATCGAAAAAATATCGGGTTTCGGTCAGATAATTCCGTCGTGCTGGAGCGACTCCAGCTTCGCGGCATCGAAATTCAACAGCTCGCGATAAACCTCGGCGTTATGCTCTCCGAGCAGCGGCGAAGGCTTCACTTCGACCGGCGAATCCGAAAGCCGCACCGCACATCCGGGCATCGTGAAGTCGCCACGCGCCGGATGCTTGACGGTGACAATCATGCCGCGCTCGCGCAGATGCGGATCGTTCAGGAGCTCGACGCTATCGAGAACCTTGCCGCAGGGCACGCCTGCCGCACCGAGCGTTTCCATCACTTCATGCTTGGACCGCTGCATCGTCCATTCGGCGATAATCGCGGCAAGCGTGTCGAGATTTTTGGATCGCGATCTGGCGTCCTTGAATCGCTCATCGGTGATCAATTCGGGATGTCCGATCGTCTTGCACAGGCTCTGCCACATCTCAGGCGTGGTGCAGAAGATGTAGCAGTAATCGTTGTCGCCGCCGGGCGCGCACTTGAACACGTCGCCGGGAGCGCCCAGACGATTGCCATGGCGGCCCGCCGGCTTGCCGTTGCTGTACATTCCCATGATGGCTACGCGGCAGAAATTCAGCACTGCCTCCTGCATCGCGATCTCGACTTTCTGCCCGCGTCCGGTGCGTTCGCGTTGAATATAGGCGGCCAGGATTCCGATCGCGGCGTGCATCCCAGTGCCGGTGTCGCCGATCGTCGGGCCGGGCTTGAGCGGCGGCGAGCCGGGAAATCCGGTGACCGAAAACGCGCCGCCCGCGGCCTGCGCGATCATATCGAAACTCTTGTAGGCGCTGTATGGTCCGGTCGTCCCGAAGCCCTTGATGGTCAGATAGATTAGCCGCGGATTGATTTCGCGCAGCTTGTCGTAGGCGAGATCGAGGCTTTCCAGGGTTCCGAGCGAATAATTCTCGGTCAGGATATCCACTTTTTTTACGAGGTCGAGAAAGATCGCGCGGCCCTCCTCGCTTTTGAGATTCAGCGTGATGCCGCGTTTGTTGGCGTTGAGCAACATGAAGTAATACGAGTCGACACCTGGCTTGTCGGTCAGCGACCATCGCCCCTGCTCGCCCATCTTAGGCGGCTCGACCTTGATCACGTCGGCGCCCAGCCACGCCAGCATCTCGGTGCACGAAGTTCCCGCCTCGAACTGGGTAAGATCGAGTACCTTGACGCCTGCCAGTGCCTTCTCCATCACCGGTTCTCCCTGCGCATCATCGACGATACGCCGCGACCTGTCTCTTTCGTATGTAGCGCCGGGAATAGATGCTCGGCAAGCGCGCAATCGCGGCATCGGCATGCCCGATCGGGCGCCAAGCGTTTGGTTAAGCGGGCGGGTCTGATAAATTTTGACTGAAGAGATTTGAGGTAGCCGCCGCGCCCGCGATGATCGAGTCAGCCACTGCCCATCTTGCCGCAATTCGCGAGGAATTGAATCGAACGTTCTTCGAGCGCGCCGACCTAATCGATGGGGCGCTGGTCGCGATGCTGTCGCATAATCATGTGCTGCTGATCGGACCGCCGGGAAGCGCGAAATCGATGCTGGCGGAGGATCTGTGCACGCGAGTGGACGGCGCCAATTACTTCCAGTGGCTGCTCACGCGATTCAGCACACCTGAGGAAATTTTCGGCGCGGTAAGCCTGAAGGGCCTGGAGCAGGACGACTATCGGCGAGTGATTTCGGGCAAGCTGCCGGAGGCGCATATCGCGTTTCTGGACGAGATTTTCAAGGCCAATTCGTCGATCTTGAACGCGCTGTTGACACTTATCAACGAGCGCGTGTTTCGCAACGGGCGCGAGCGGCTGAACGTACCGCTAATCACGATGTTTGGCGCGTCGAACGAGCTGCCCGACGAGGAAGAACTGCTCGCGCTCTACGATCGCTTCATGCTGCGATTCATGACCGACTATATCGTCGAGGATTTTCGGTTTCTGAAGATGCTCGAAGGCGGCGGTGCGGCGGCGCGCACCACTATCAGCTTTTCCGAACTCGACGAGCTGCGCGTCGCGGCCGAGCGCGCGGCGGTTCCCGGCGCTATCCTGCGCGCGCTGGCGGAGCTGCGCCGAACGCTCGCGCGCGAGCAGATAATCGTCTCGGATCGGCGATGGAAGAACTCGATCGGCGTGATGCGGGCTCATGCGCTGGTGCTCGGACACGCGGCGGTGAGCGAGGACGATTTGATGTTCCTCGAACACGTGCTGTGGAAGGATCCCGAGGAGCGTCCGAAGGTGCGCGAGACGCTGAGACATCTGGTTCGCGGGTTCGAGGAAGAAGCGCGCGAACTTGTCATCCAGACTCAGGAATTGCGCGACTACGCATCGCGCGACTGGGAGAGCGAAGAGTTGAGCCAGCGGGCGCTCGCCGAGGCTCACGCGAAAATCGCAAGCATCCTGCTCAAATTCGACAAGCTGATAAGCGATGCCGCCGATGCCGGCCGCGCCGTCGCGGATGCGGCTTCGATGCGCGCGCAAGTGCAGCAGATCCAGGCGGAGATGCTAAGGCGGTCGATTCACACCTAAGGGTATGTCTGCCGAAGAATCCACCCCCGCCGTCGTACTGCGCACCCGCGACTATGCCGAGTCGGACCGGATCGTCACGCTGCTTACGCGCGACCACGGAAAAATCGGCGGAATCGCGAAAGGAGCAAAAGCGTCGCGTCATCGCTTCGAGCGCAAGCTCGAACCTTTCTCGCACGTGATGCTCCACTTTAGAAGACGCCCGAACGGGCAACTGGTTTTTATCACGCGCGCGGAAGCCGCCGGACTGGCGCAGTTTCCGATTGATGAAAACCTGGGACGGATCGCGCTTGGTGCTTACATGCTCGAATTAACGGACGCGCTCGCGGCGGAAGAAGGCGAAGCCGCGAAGGCATACGAGATCCTGACCAGCGCGCTCGCCGCGCTGTCCCGGTCTTCGGCTGACCTCGCGCTCAGGCAGGCGTTTGAGCTCCGGATGCTCAAGTGGGCGGGATTCGGCCTGGATTTTGTACGCTGCCGCGTGTGCGCCGAGTCGCCGGGCGCCGAAGCCGGCGCGATTTACTTCGTAGTTGCGCGCGGCGGCGTGGTGTGTTCGCGATGCCGTCCGAACGTCGCTGAGGGTGGCATCAGACTTAGATCGGAAAGCGCGGCGGCGCTTGCGCGGCTGGAGACAATCGATCTCGCCGATAGCGCAGGCTCAACCCCCGCCGGAAGCGACGGCGCGGCCGCGATGGCGCGCTTCGTCAATTCGGTAGTGGACCGCAGACTGCGCAGCATCGAGTTTCTCGACTCGGTGATGAACGCCGGAAATTAGCGGCCGCATCAGATCGCGGCGACGACCGTGCCCATCGCGCGCGTGTCATAACCGCACAGCGCGGCGACCTCACGCGCGAAGTGCCCGGAGTTGAGCGCCTCAAGCATCACCTGCACGGCGGAAGTCTCCATATCGGATGCGCCGATCGCTAGGTCGTAACGCTCTTCACGAATTGGGATGAATCCAAGCCCGTAGGCGTCAGCGGCGACTTTCAGCGTCACGCCCATGTCCGCCAGCCCACCCGCAATCGCCGCGCTGACCTCCAGGTGTCCGCTGGCTTCGCGGCGATAGCCGGCAATCCGGTCGCGACTGAGCTTAAGGCGCGAGAGCGCGTCGTCGAGAGCGATGCGCGCGCCCGAGCCTGGTTCGCGATTTACGATTTTGACCTGACGCCGCGCCATATCTTCAAAGCCGCGGATGTTGAGGGGATTGTGCGCCGCCACGGCGATACCGATCTCCCATCTGGCGAAACTAATCACCGTCGCGTGATGGCTGCCGAGCGCGCGCCGAACCGCTGCTACATTGTAATCGCCGCTCTTGGTATCGCACAGATGCACTCCCGCCGCGTGGACGCGGCCCTGGGCCAACGCCGCGAGCGCGCGTTCACTGCCGCTTGTGACCGGCGCAACCCGGGCTGGAGCGTGATGGCGGGTAATCCAATCGGAGAGGAGAACCACGGAGGGATCGCATCCTGCGATGAGCAAAGTCGCGTCGATCTCTGCCGGCGAACGATACGAGGCCACCTGCGCGCGCCGAGCGCGCGCGCTTTCCACCATCCCGGCGGCGATTGCGAGACGATGCTCGGCCGGAGGAATCGGCACCGCGACCAGCTTGCCTCGAACGCGCGCCAGCGCGACATGGGTGCCGATGCCGGCGTGCTGCGCATCTTCGGCAGTTATCCGCGCGCTTACAAGATTTTCCGAGCTTTCGCCGAACAGGTCTTCAACCGTCCGCCCGAGCACCCGCGCGAGCTTGAGCGCCACGCTGACACCCGGCTGATAACCGCCCGATTCGATTGCGCCAAGCGCCTGGCGCGAGATACCCGCGCGGCGCGCGAGATCGCTTTGCGAGAGCCCCTGCGCGATTCGAGCAGTTCTCAGGAGGTTTCTGATCTCCGCCATTATACTTGCCTTATCGCCATGATAAATGGCATACACCGCCTACCTATGATAACGCCATTAGCGCTTCGCTTCACGGTGATTCTCCTCTTCTTTATTGCGCTTTCCGCAATGCCGCCGGGACTTACCGCCGCTCGCGCGGATTCCTCCTCGCCCAATCCCGCTGCATCATCGCCGGCTGCATCGACGCCGCCTCCGCCCGCTTCCTCCTCGTCGGCGGCTGCCGCGGCATCAGCGGCACCGCCTCCGGCCCCGAAATCGTTCGGCGACAGCCTGACGGCAGCGGTCCAGGGCTTCGTCACGGACTGGCTCGCGATGGTCACGCGGACGCAGAACGAGCAGCCGCACTGGATTACGCCGCTGGTGACGGTCACGCCACGGCTCGAACAAGAGCTTCGCTACGATCAGCTCTGGGAATCGGAGAAAAACGGCGTCGCGCTTAATAATTTCGGCGGAAGCAAGGGACTGGAACTCATTCCGGAGGAGAATGTCGAAACGATTATCGGTATTCCCGGCTTCCTGGATCGCAATATCCCGCGCAACACCGACGGATTCGCCGACTGGCCGTTTCTCATCAAGTATCGGATCGCCGCCGCCAACGAGCAAAACGGCAACTATATCGTAACCGCGTTCATGGGCTTCAGCGCCCCGACCGGCTCGAGCGAAAACGGCAATGGCCACGGCATCTTCACTCCCACGATCGCGTTCGGAAAAGGTTTCGGCGACTTCGATTTTCAATCCACTGCGGGCGTCGCATTGCCGAGCGGCGGGCTGGATCGGCTCGGTCTACCGCTCGCATGGAATACGGCGTTCCAATACCACCTCTGGAAATACTTCTGGCCCGAGTTCGAAACCAATTTCACCTGGCAGACCTACGGACAGGACAACGGGCATAAGACGCTTTACCTGACGCCCGGCTTAGTGATCGGCCGAATACCGATTCATGATCGAGTCGGACTCACGTTCGGAGCGGGATATCAGGTCGCCGTAACAGAATATCGAACCTACAACCACGCCGTAATCGTCTCGGCGCGAATTCCGTTCTGACGATGAAGAAATTCAGAATCGCACGCGCCACGCTCGGCTTGTTGTTCCTGGCCATGTTAGTCCCGGCGATAACGCTGGCGCCGGTGGCGGATGCACAATCCGCGAGCAAGACGCCGCCGCTTACGATTTTCGCCGCCGACAGCCTGACCGGTTATATCGCTACACTCGCAAAGGCCTTCAAAACCGCGCATCCGAATGTGGAGGTGCACAGCGAAACCAGTGGCAGCCTGGATGCGATCCGAAAAATTAGCGATCTTCATCTGCCGTGCGACCTCATGATTTCCGCGGACTGGCGACTGCTCAAAGAACCGAATGCGGGAATCGACCGGTGGTCGGTAGCGTTTGCAGGCAACTCAATCGGACTGTTGTACAGATCGCAGTCGCGCGACGCGGATCAAATCAACGCGAGCAACTGGTGGCGCATACTCATGCAGCCGCAGGTGCGCTTTGGCCATTCAGATCCGACTCGCGATCCGGCGGGTTACTGGACGCTGGTCGTGTGGCAGCTAGCCGCGCGATATTACAAACAGCCAGATTTGGCGGCGCGACTGGCGGCGCGATGCCCCCGCGCGAACATACGCCCCCACAACATCTATCTGATCGCGCTGCTGCAAAGCGGCGAGCTGGATTATTACTTCGGCTATGCTTCGGATGCGCGGCTCGGGAAGCTAAAGTTTCTGGCCTTGCCGCGGCAGATTAACTTAAGCGACGCAACCCTTGCGCGGGAGTATGCGCAGGCAAGCGTTCAGGTCGGAACCGGCGCGCATCGCACAACGATCACCGGCGCGCCCATCGCCTATGCGGCAACGATGACCTCGGCGCCGCCGAATCGCGCCGCAGCGATCGAATTCCTGAAGCTGATGCTGAGCGCGCAGGGTCACGACGCGGCGCGCGCGGCGGGCCTCATCGCTTACACCCCGGCGCTCGCGTCAGATCCGGATCACAAGATGCCGCGAGAGTTGCAAGCGCTTACCAAGCCGGCGCCTGACGACTAGCCGCCGGTTTCGCGAACGCTTTCCGCCTGCTTGCCGCCGATCACGACCGGCATCTCGAAACGGCCGTTTGCATGCTCGATCAGGACGATCCCGCAGTTGACGGGGATATGCGCATCGGTCCATCCGCCGCTCACATGCGCCCACAGCGCGCGCATCACGCCGCCGTGGCTAACAATCACTATCTCGCGGTCGTGATGCAGCTGCGCAATCCGATCGAGCAGCGGACCGGTTCGCGCAAGAACATCGAGATGACTTTCGCCGCCTGGCGGTCTCCATTCCCAGGATCGTGCGGCGTTGAAAGTGGGGTCATCGCGGACCACGTCGTACGGCTTGCCGGCAAGCGCACCCAGGCTCTGCTCTCGAAAATCGTTTTCAATTTCGACCGGCAGCCTGAATTGTTCAGCAATTATTCGCGCCGTTTCGCGCGCACGAAAATACGGACTTGCGATTATCGCGTGCGGACGAAAGAGCGACTTGATGATGAGCGCCGCTTCCAGCGCCTGCCGCCGGCCGAGCTCGGTTATCAGTGCGTCCGGCGAGGTTGTGAAGTGGCGGATGCGATTGCCTTCGCTCTCGCCGTGTCTGACCAGAATAAGCTTTCCCATTTTTTCCGTTTGCCCCGAATTTCCCTTGTATAACAGATAGTCATCCGATGTCATCGCTCGGATAGGGCCGCGCAGAGCATCCGGCGGCGACTTCATGCCGGTCCGCTGCTGGTCGGAGGAAGAGCGGGTTTGATAAGAGCGCGGAACGCTTCGAGCAGATCAATCGGAATCGGGAAGATTGTAACCGAATTGTGGTCGGTCGCAATCTCTTTGAGGGTCTGCAAATAACGTAGCTGAAGCGTTATTGGGCTCTTGCCCATGATATCCGCGGCCTCTGCAAGCCGCTCCGCTGCCTGATATTCCCCTTCTGCCGCGATGACCTTTGCGCGGCGCTCCCGCTCCGCCTCAGCCTGCGCCGCGATCGCCCGCTGCATGTCCTGCGGCAGGTCGATGTTCTTCAGTTCCACCAGCGTAACCTTGATTCCCCATGGCTCGGTCTGCGAATCCACGATGTTCTGGATCTGGGCGTTGAGCTTGTCACGCTGGCCGAGCAATTCGTCAAGTTCCGTTTGACCGCCGACCGATCGCAGCGTGGTCTGAGCAAGCTGCATCGTGGCAAACAAATAATTGGCGACCTCCGTCACGGCCCGAGACGGATTAAGGACGCGGAAATACAGGACCGCGCTGACCTTGACCGATACGTTGTCCTTGGTGATCACGTCCTGCGGTGGAATATCGAGGGTCACCGTGCGCAGATCGATCCGCACGCTGCGTTCAAGAATCGGCACGATGAAAATCACACCCGGGCCCCGGTACGGAGTGAGGCGTCCCAGGCGAAAGACCACTGCGCGCTCGTATTCGTTGAGCACCTTGAGCCCGCTCAGCAGCACAACCACGATAATGAACACCACCACGCCAACGCCAATCGCCATAGGCAACTCTCCTCGTCATTGCGCCGCGCCGAGAGAAGGTAGCCGCGAATCCCGCGGCCTTTAGCTCACGACGCTCGCTTCACCTCGACTTCCAGTCCGTTCACCGCCATCACTCTGGCGCGCGATCCCGGGCCGAGCGGCTCACTGCTGGTGGCGCGCCAGAACTCGCCATGCACAAACACCTTGCCGGGCGTTCCCGGCGCGATCGGCTCGCGAACCTCCCCCACTTCGCCGACCAATCCCTCGGCGCCGGTCTTCGGCTGTTCGCGCCGTTCATGCGCCACCAGGTAACCAAGGCCGATAATGATGATGGTCAGGGCGACCGCGGCGCCAGTAATGATGCCGCCGTTAATTCTGAGATTCGTTTTCGAAGTGTCGATCAAAAACAGCGAACCAAATATGAACGCCACCACTCCGCCAAGCCCGAGAATTCCGTAGCTCGCGACAAACGCCTCCGCCACGAGCATCCCGACTCCCAGAAAGATCAGCAGGACACCGGCAACGTTGACCGGCAATACCTGGAAGGAAGCAAAAAATAGCAGCAGGCAAATCGCGCCAGCAACTCCCGGAAGAAAAACTCCCGGATGCGCGAATTCGAAATACACGCCCAACAGCCCCGCCATCAGCAGCAGGTACACGATATTAGGATCGGAGAGTGCGTTCAGGAAAACCTGGCCGGCGGTCATCTTCTCGCGCCGGACCAGCGCGTCAGAGAGGTTGAGCACCACGGTGCGGCCGCCGGATAGATCAATTTTGCGTCCGGATGCTTGGGTCAGAAGGCTGCGCAAATCCGGCGCGATTATGTCGATGACCTTCTTGCGCAGCGCCTCCCGCTCGCCGATCGCCACGCTGTGACGAACCGCCTGCTCGACCCAGTCTTGGTTGCGGCCACGCTGCTGAGCGATGCTGCGGGCGAAGCTCACTGTGAAGTTTTCGACCTTCTCGCCCATCACGCCTTTGATGTCGCCGCCGCCCGCCTCCACTGGATGCGCCGCGCCGATCGTCGTCCCCGGCGCCATCGCCGCTATATTGGCGGCTTCGGTTACAAATGTTCCGGCGGACGCGGCGCTCGCTCCCGATGGCGTGACATAAACGATGACGGGAACCGGCGCGCTGAGCAGGCTTTTTACAATGTGCTCCGCGGAGGTCAGCATCCCGCCGGGCGTGTCGAGCTCTATCACCAGAGCGCTCGCACCCGATCGGAGGGTGGAATCGATAGCGTCATCGATAAAGCTTGCGACCGCCGGGTTGATCGTGCCGTCAACCTTGATCAGCTCCACACTTGGCCGCTGCGAGTCGTCGCCAACGGCAGGAGCCACGAGCGTGCACGACAAAATCACCCAGCAGCCAAGCGCCACAAGAAAAACTCTCTCTGGCGCGCGGCGGGTTCGCTTCACGATCCACCGCGGCCGGGAATCGGCCGACCGAGCTCTTTCATGACGAGTTGAATGTCCTGCCAGACGAGGCGCTTGTCGCCGGCGTTTCGGAGCAGATAAGCGGGATGAAACGTCGGCATCATCTTGATTCCCCTGACCTCGTGCCAGGTGCCGCGCAGGCGGCTAATCGGTGTCTTCACTTTAAGAAGAGTCTGGACCGCAAAGGTGCCAAGGCCGACTATCACTCGCGGTCGCACGAGTTCTATCTGCCTCAGCAGGAACGGTTCGCAAGACGCAACTTCGTCGGGCTCAGGGTTGCGGTTTTCGGGCGGACGGCACTTGATCACGTTGCAGATATAAACCTGCGCGCGCGACATTCGCATTCCGCGCTCGATAATATCGGTCAGTAGCTGCCCTGCTCTTCCGACAAACGGTTCGCCGAGCCGATCCTCGTCAGCTCCGGGGCCTTCTCCGACGAACATCAATTCGGCATTGGGATCTCCCACGCCAAAAACAATATTTTTGCGGAGTCCCCACAACTTGCAGCGGCGACAATCGCCGATAAACTCGCGAACGCTTTCGAGCGAATCGGTTTTCTCCAGCCCCGGATACTTCGAGAACAGTTCGGCTGGCTGCGAAATGGAGCCGCGCACCGCCGTCGGCGCCGCGCCCGCTCGCGATGACGGCGAGGGCGTGTCGGACGGGGAGCGCGCCGCAGCCGGCGGTGCAGACACCGGCTTAAGAGGCAGACCGTCGATACCCTCCTCACGCAATTGCTCCACGTAATCGATAAGCGAAGCGGCGAGCTTGGAGCTGTTCGGTGTCCTGAATTCGCTCATTGGATGAACTTGTACTTGCAGGGCTTTCGTCACGCGAGCCGATTGCGATGATACGCGAGATACAGGGCTGTGCCGATGGACCCGCCGAGCGCGAAAATCAGGTAGACAACAATAAAAGGCACCGTCGGACGCGGATTGGCATGCAACGACCAGAACAGAGCAAGATTGGTCGGCACGTAGAAAGCGTAGATGATCGCTAGCGGCTGAAGCCATCGCTTCTGCGTGGCCAATCCGTATGCATAGATCGCCAGAATAATGCCGAATATCGGTCCGCCTACGGCGTTGGCCGCAAAGGTTGAAAGCCGATGCCCAAAGATCACGAGTCCGTAAAGCTGCGGAGCGCTGTGATGCTGCAGCGGCTTAGTGAAATCTGAAATCGCGAGTACAGCAAATAATACTGTCATCGCGCGCATGAACCAGTCGGTCCGCGGGCGCGCTTCTGCTGAAGCTGACGCTGCCATGGTCGCCATCGGGATTACCTCCTTCGGGTGATCTGGGGCGGGTTAGCAGACAAGTTCATCTCACCGCGCGCAGGCGCTTTGACTTGGCCGCGCGCAGCACCGCAAGCCGGTCGAGAATTTTATCCGCGACCTCATCCTTGCTCATTTTGGGAAGGCTCTCGGCGATACCATCGGTTCCGTACAGCGTCACGATGTTCGTGTCGACGCCGAAGCCGGCGCCGGGCTGGGAAACGTCGTTTGCGACGATCAGATCAAGGCGTTTGCGCTTAAGCTTGTCCCGCGCATTTGCCTCCAGATTCTCGGTCTCGGCAGCAAAGCCGATTATCAGCCGCGTTACCTTCTTGAGCGCAAGGCGGGGCAGTTCGTCGGCAATCGGAGCCATCTTGAGTTCGAGTCCGCGAGAGTTTTTCTTGAGCTTTTCCGCCGCGGGATGTGCAGGACGAAAGTCCGCGACCGCCGCCGCCATCACCAGCACGGTTGCCCACTGAAAATTCTGCGCCGTGGCGGAGAGCATCGAGGCGGCGCTGGTCGCGTCAATCCGCTCGACGCCAAACGGCGTAGCAAGCGCCGAGGGTCCGGCGATCAATCGCACTTGAGCGCCGCGGCGCCATGCCGCGCCTGCGATAGCGAATCCCATTTTTCCCGACGAATGATTCGACACAAAACGGACCGGATCGATCGCTTCCTGGGTCGGTCCCGCGGTTACGAGAATTCGTTCCGCTGCCAGATCGTGAGTGCTGAGTAGCCGCTCCAGCACACCCGCAATAGCCGCAAGATCGGGCAAACGGCCCTTGCCCTCATAGCCGCACGCAAGCTCGCCCTCTGCCGGATCTATAATGATGGCGCCACGGGTGCGCAGCCGCGTCAGATTTTCGATCACCGTGGGATGAGCGTACATATGCACGTTCATCGCGGGAGCGAAAGCAATCGGTGCGCGGGTGGCGAGGAGCACAGTGGTTAGAATGTCGTCGGCAATTCCGGCGGCAGCCTTCGCGATCACGTTCGCGGTTGCGGGCGCGATCAGCACCGCGTCGGCGCTGTCAGCGAGGCGAATGTGGCCGATCTGCGACTCCTCGGTGAGGCTGAAAGTATCGGTAGCGACGGGATTCTGCGAAAGCGTCTGCAGGGTCAGCGGCGTGATAAATTCCCGAGCGTTTCGCGTCATCATCACGCGCACGGACGCGCCGCGCTGCGCCAACGTCCTGACAATTTCCGCAGCTTTGTAAGCCGCGATACCGCCGCTCACACCGAGCAGGATTGTTTTGCCGGAAAGTGCGCTCATCGCGACCCGATTCTATGGTGCGTCGCGAGAGCCGCGAAAGCCCCCTCAAACAAGCGTCGGCCAGAGCAGTAAGCAACCGCTCCGCTAGCGCGGGTTTGCGCGACGCGAGTCATCGCCGGGCCGGAGCGCGCACCGACGCGCGATCAATCGTAATATTCGAGGCCGAGATGCGTGATCAGATCTTCGCCACGCATCCAGCGCAGCGTGTTTTTCAGCTTCATCAACTGAATGAAGATGTCGTGCTCGGGATAAACATTCGGCGCATGCATCGGCGCTTTGAAATAGAAAGACAGCCACTCCTGAATCCCGCGCATCCCGGCGCGATGCGCCAGATCGATAAACAAAACCAGGTCGAGCACCAGCGGCGCAGCGAGGATCGAGTCGCGGCAGAGAAAATTGACCTTTATCTGCATCGGATAGCCGAGCCATCCGAAGATATCGATATTGTCCCATCCTTCCTTGGCGTCGCCGCGCGGCGGGTAATAGTTGATGCGCACCGAGTGGTAGAGTTCGCCGTATAGCTGCGGATAGAGGTCGGACTGGAGGATTTGGCCGAGCACTGAAAGCTTGGTTTCCTCTTTCGAGCGAAACGATCCGGGATCGTCAAGGACCTCGCCGTCGCGATTGCCGAGAATGTTGGTCGAGAACCATCCTGACATCCCGAGCATCCGCGCTTTCAGACCGGGCGCGATCAAAGTCTTCATGAAGGTCTGACCGGTCTTGAAATCCTTGCCGCAAATCGGAATTCCGCTGTCGCGGGCGAGATCGTGAAGCGCGGGAGTGTCGGTGGTCAGATTCGGCGCGCCATTGACGTACGGAATGCCAAGCTTCAGCGCGGCATAAGCATAGATCTGGCTCGGCGCGATTTCGGGATCGTTCTTCGCAAGTCCGGCCTCGAAAGCTTTGAGCGTCTGATGGACTTCGGCTACCCGATGGAAGACCTCGGTTGATCCGCACCAGACCATCACGGTGCGCGCAACTCCGGTACGTTCCTGGAAGCGGCGGATATCGTCCATCAGCATCTCCGCCTTTTCCATCTTAGTGCGGCTTTCTTTCACATTTGGACCGTGGATTCGCCGCACGTAATCCTGATCGAACACGGCCTCCATGGGGCGGATCTTCTCAAGCGGTTCGCGCACCCGCTCAAGCATCGCGGCGTCCAACACAGCGGCGTTGCGCGCGGCTTCGTAGGCGCTGTCCTCGAAAATGTCCCATCCGCCGAATTCCAGGTCGGCAATGGATGCGAGCGGCACAAAATCCTTGATCAGCGGCGTGCGTCCCTCGGTTCGCTTGCCGAGGCGAATAGTCGCAAGCTGGGTCAGCGATCCGATAGGCGCGCCAAAGCCGCGTTTGACCGCCTCAACTCCCGCGATAAAAGTCGTGCTTACCGCGCCGATGCCCGGGGTCAGGACACCGAGCTTTCCCTCCGCGGGCGCAATTCGCACACTGTCTGCCAACTTCAGCTCCCCTGCGCAAGTCTGCGAGCCGCGCGATGCTTTAAGCGATCGAATCCAGCGGTCGGGAGGAGTCATCACACTTTCTTGAAGCGCGAGGCATAGTCGGCGCCAAATGTCTGCTCGGGGTGCATTCTGCGCGCTCGCTCGATCAGAACCTCTTCGGTCTCGGGAATATTAGGGTCCGGGATACAGCAATCCACCGGACAAACCGCCGCGCACTGCTCCTGGTCGAAGAAGCCGACACATTCGGTGCATTTGGAGGGGACGATGTAATAAATGTCCTCCTTGATCGCGGGATTCATCGCGCCGTCCAGCTCCCACTGCGCACCCCCTTCGTAAATCGCGGTGTTTGGGCACTCCGGCTCGCAAGCACCGCAATTGATGCACTCTTCCGTAATCAGCGTAGACATCTTTTGCTCCCGGGCCTATGGAAAATCGATCGCACGTGCGCGTGGAAAACTCGCAAGGCGCGAAGCGCAAGGTTATCGGCGCTCATTTGCGCGAGCAAGGGCATCGCTTTCAGACGGCATCGCGGCTACGACTCGGCGCGCCAGCTCGATAAATTCGCGGCTGGCGGGATGCTTCGGACTTGCGACCACCAGCGGCATACCAGCGTCTCCCGCGCCCCGCAGGTCAGGATAGATAGGAATTCGCGCAAGCACCGGAATATTTTCGCCGGATGCGATCCTCTCACCGCCGCCGACGCCAAATAAGTCATCGCGCTCGCCGCAATCCGGACATTCGAAGTAGCTCATGTTCTCGACCACCCCGAGCAGCGGGCAATGCACCTGCCGGAACATCTTAACCGCCCGCATCGCGTCGAGCACCGCGACATCCTGCGGAGTGGTGACGATTACCGCACCATCAATCGACACCTGCTGCGCAAGCGTAAGCTGCGCATCGCCGGTGCCGGGCGGCAAGTCGACGATCAGAAAATCCTGACTTCCCCAGAGCGTATCTTTCAGGAACTGCCGTACGGCGCCCATCACCATCGGGCCTCGCCAGATAATTGGCGCTCGTTCGCCGAGAAAAAACCCAATCGAGATGAGCTTAACCCCGTATTTTTCTATCGGATAGAAGTTCTGTCCGCCAGCGGATTTCGGGTGCTCATCGGAGGCCGCAAACATAGTCGGCATCGACGGCCCGTAGACATCCGCATCGAGAAGGCCAACGCTCAGGCCCAATTGTGCGAGCGCACACGCGAGATTGGCGGCGACCGTCGACTTTCCGACTCCGCCCTTGCCACTCGCGACGGCGACGATGTGCCTGGTTCCTTCCAGCCGCACCCGGCCGGTTTTCTCGCCGAGCTCGGCTTCGATGCGCCGCACTCGAAGATCAACACGAGGCACGCGGAGGTCATGAGCAAGCGCATGATGCACCGATTCGGCAACTTTTCGCATCAGCTCGTCACTCGCCGTAGCTTGCCTGAGCGTCACGGCAAATGCGCCGTCGGGGAGCGGCTTAACTTCCTCGAGAAATCCCAGCGTAGAGATATCCGCGTCGTAGCTCGGATATTTTATCCGACCAAGCGCTTCGAAAACTGCCTCAATTGGGACCTGTCGCGCCACTTATACAATTATCGCAGATGCATTAGCTGCTCGAAAGTGTCGCGCTAGAGCAACCCTCTAGCTGCGAAGCGGCCGCTGGCGTTTCGCTATAATTTCGCCCGCTTGTGCCGCGATTTGGCGGACAATCTCTCCAGCCGACGCGATCTCGCTGATCATGCTCACCGATTCGCCGGCATACCACGCAAGTCCGCCGATATCGCCTTCGGTATCTTCCGTGGGCGGCGATACCGAATATGACGGCAGTGGCACATCAATGCCGTCGCGGACGAGTCGAGCCACCGCTTTTCCTTCCTCGGGCCGATTACCGGAAGCGGGACGGCCGGCGGTCTCCCATCGGTCAACAAATGGCGTGCGCAAGACGCGATGGGAAGCGCCGGGCCATCCGATGTCGAAAAGCTGCGTATGGAGCGTGTCGGACGCCTTTGCGGACAGAAGACAGCGCTTGTACTGCTGATGCGCGGCGCTCTCGTGCGATGCAACAAACCGAGTGCCAAAAACCGCGCCATCCGCGCCCAGAGCAAGCGCCGAAACGAGACCGCGGCCATCCGCGATACCTCCCGCCGCGAGCATCGGCAGATCGCCGATCGTGTCGCGCACCGCGGGAATCAAAGCAAGCGTCGAGGTTGTGCCGCACACATGACCGCCAGCCTCGAATCCCTGCGCGATAATCGCGTTAGCGCCAGCGGCCTTGGCTGATGCGGCTTCCTCCGCAGAACCGCATTGCCAGATCACCGTTAGACCAAGCTTTTTGGCTGGCGGAATCTGTTCGGTAGGATCGCCCCAGAACAGAGTGACCGCGCAAACCTTCTCACGCGCCAGCAATTCGAGCACACCTGGTCGCATAAACGGAATGAGCAGGTTCACCGCAAAAGGTTTGCTGGTGAGCGCGCGGGCGCGAGCGATTTCATTTGCGACCGCTTCCGGCGAGAGCCCCGCGAGCGCGATTGTGCCCAACCCGCCTGCCTCCGAAACCGCAGCGGCAAGCCTCGCGCGCGCCACTGCACCCATCCCGGCGGATACAATTGGCAGTTCAATTCCAAACAGGTCGCAAATCCTGGTGTGCAGCACTGGATCACCTCGGCTATGGCTTTCGCGCACGGATCGAAAGAGTCAGCGGAATCGGATCGCCCTTGATGCGCCACCATCCGTCCGCGTACTGCTCCATGAACGGGAACATCTGGAAGCAGCAGACCGGATGTTCGTGGACGAAGTCGAGCCGCAGACCCGCATCGATAAGCGCGGTTATCACGCCGCCTGTCGTGTACATCCATTCGCGCGAGCCGTGCGATGATGTCACGGAATGGTCGGCATAGTCCGGTCCGGGACCAAACTCCTGCATGGCCGTTTCGAAGTAGGAGATTCGGGACTTCAATTCGCGCGGATTGTCGTTGTCGTAGCTCTGCGTCAGCGGATGAAACTCCGCGATGTAGAAAACGCCGCCGCGTTCGACAAAATCCGCCGCGATCTGCGCCCAGCGCTTCAGGTCGGGCAGCCAGCAAAGAACACCGTAAGAGGTAAATACAATGTCGAACTGGCGCTTGAGCACCTCCGGCGCCCGGTAAATATCCGAACAGACAAACGCCGCGGGAATTTTGAGTTCGGTAGACAGCTTCCGCGCCGCAGCGATAGCCGTGTCTGAGAAATCCAGCCCTGTTACCGACGCGCCGAGGCGCGCCCAAGACATCGTATCCAGACCGAAGTGACATTGAAGGTGCAACAGCGATTTGCCGGACACATCTCCCAGTTCCTCGCGCTCTATTGGGAACAGGGTGTTCGCACCAGCGCGAAATTCGGCAACGCGATACGACCGCGCCGCCATATGAATCGCAACCCGCTCGTTCCAGTGTGCAAGATTCGGCAGCACGCGCTCATCGATTGTCACGGACGCTCCTCTCACTCACGGACGCTCCTGCCCGTAATCCCACGAGATAATACGGGACGGTTTGAAGCGCACGATTACAACCGGGCTGCCGCCCATCGAGTTTGCGTAGCGCTCACCGTTCTTCTTGCCGAGATAATGCACCGCCATCCGCTTAAGGCGGGCGTCGTCGTTCGCCTCGGTCAGGGTGACGCTGCCTTTCAGCACCACGGCTTTGTAGGGCGCCTTGCGGGTGTCCACTACCATCGTGACGCGCGGGTCGTGCGACAAACATTTGTATTTGAACGCGCTCGCCGCGGTATGAAATACGACTTCGCCGCCGCGATATTCGTACCAGGTGGGCACCGCGTGCGGAGCACCGTCAGGCGCGGTCACGGCGATCACCGCGATCTCGGGTTCCTTTAGCAGTTTCTCGATCGCGTTTTTCTTCATCGGCACGGCTGGATCGTCCTCTCGATAAAGCGGAGTCACACGTTACGCGGATTCCTCGATCGAAGGAAAGGAATCGTAGCGTGAGCGCGCGAACATCCGGCTTTGAGCCGAGGGATTGCTCTCTATTTTCCCTTGAATGATGGCTTGCGCTTCTCGCGGAATGCGCGCGTGCCTTCGCGCACATCCTCCGACGGATTCGTGATCATGACCGATAGCGCGGCATCCTCAAGCGCGTTGGCGAGCGTCATTTCCTGCTGCTTGTACATCATGCGCTTCGCCATCCTAATCGCCAGCGGCGGGCCCGAAGCAAGATCGCGCGCGAATTCCATCGTGCGCTCTTCCAGCTTCGCATGCGGCACGACTTCGGTTACGAGGCCGAGTTGCAGTGCCGTCTTTGCGTCGTAAACCTCGGCGAGCATCGTCATCTTGAGCGCGCGATCCATCCCCATGAATCGAGGGAACAGGTACGCGCCGCCCTCATCACACAACAGGCCGAACTTGAGCGCAGTGTCTCCAATGCGCGCCTCGTCCGACGCGATACGGAAATCGCAGCACAGTGCCAGGGTCAATCCGCCCGCCACGGCAGCACCGTTGATCGAGGCGATGACCGGCTTATCGAAGCGATTCAGCGAGAGCACGAGCTGATGAAACCCCTCGCGCATCTCCAGCAGATGGCCCATCGGATGCCCATGAAAGCGCGAGGCAGCGTCGGGCTGGCCACTGATATCGCCGCCGGCGCAGAAGGCGCGTCCGGTGCCAGTGATGATCAGCACGCGGATATCATCGTCCTGCCGCGCGAGATCGATGGCAGCAACCATTTCCTTGACCACCGGCTCGCTATAGCCGTTCATCCGTTCGGGGCGGTTCAAGGTGATTTTGGCAATACGGTCGCGCGCCTCGTAAATGATCGTGCGAAATTCCATAATTTCACCTCCGTCTTGTTCTCCGCGTTCGCTTGCCGGCTGGATTCAAGGCTCGATTTAGCCAAGCGGGAACCCGGTTTCTATAAGTGACTTTTCCCTTGCGAGTCTCCATTACCATGATCGGACGCGAGCGTGAGTTATCGAAAAAGTACATCCGATCTGCAACAGCTACGATCCTGGGGAGGTTGGTAAGACTACGACTATATCTCCTGCTTATGTCCGCTACTGGGACATCGTGCCCGCCCTTCTTGACCCTTAAATGAACCCGCTGGATTGCCAATTCGGCGCTTCTCAAGCCCACGTAGATCACGCCCACGCGATAGCCGGCATCGCGCGCATGATCGATCGTACTAAAGATGGTTCGCCCTGACAGCGTGGTCTCGCGAGCAAATGTTTTCCGGGCTTGCAGCAGAGAACGTGTCCTCCTGATCGCTTCGGCCCCAGCGCGCAGTGCGGCTTCTCTAGGGTCCGATGGATTCAGGCTCAGTGCTATCTCATCAGGGTTCAATATTTCGTCAACATCCGCCAGCAGCTCGCGCGCCGTCGTGCTCTTGCCGCCGCCGTTAGGACCCGCGAGCAACCATAGCCACGGAACCCTATTCATCAGCGAGCGGATCTGTGGAGTTCCCGACTGACGGCGACCTGAGCCGCATGTTCAAGACGCTCTCCAAGATCTCGTTCTCTCTCCGGGTGCGCCAAATCCAAATACGGTAAAGTTTCGCAAACTCCGTCGATATCGTAGACCACGTCTAGCGACATGATTATCGAAACTGTTCCCAGAAGCGGATTCCGAGCGCGTTGATCGGTAATCCACGCCGCGAGAGTGGGCAAGACGGAGCCGCGTGTTACATCACCTGTCGGGGTGTCGTCGTAGATAAGGAGGTCATGACGCAACAGGTCCGCGTACCCGCACAGCTTCCCGAGTTTCTTGGTAACGCTTTCCTTGAAGCTTTCAACCCACTCACGTTCGGCTTGATCGCCAACCCAAGTCCCAGCCGCTATCGCTACCGGCTCGGGAGGGATACCGGTTTTCTCAGCATCGCTCTGGCGTCGAGCAAATTCGTCTTCTGCGAGCGTCATCTGCTTTTGAAGATTCGGCGTAGTGGCTTTCGTTATCTCGAGTCCCTTAGTGGTCGCGCCTGGTTCAATAACCCTGAAATCAGGGCTTTCTCCTTCTGCAACTATGATCGGATACTGGAGCAATCCACGTGTCGCGCGGGCCAGCAGCAGAAGGCCGACGCAGTATCGTTCCTCATCCCGCTTCGCACGCTTGCGGCGCAGCGGAACTTTGCGTACGTCGTGCCAGAATCGATCTATGTCTTTGGCTGACTTGAAGCAGTGCCTGACTTCTTTTCCGTTCCGCAACTTCTTCTCTACCTTCCCTTGAAGGTGGGCTCGCGCTTTTCGAGAAAAGCCTTGACCGCCTCGCGATGGTCCTCAGTTCGGCCGGTCATCGTCTGTCCCAACGCCTCGCGATCGAGGAGATGCCGGAAGTCGTGACTAATCGCGTCGTTCAGGTTTGCCTTCATGTAGGTGTATGCGACCGCCGGACCATTGCCGATCCGAGAAGCCAGCTTCTGAACCTCCTCCTTGAATGAGGCCGCGGGCACCACCCGATTGACCAGACCGATGCGCAGCGCCTCGGCGGCGTCAATGATATCCGCGGTAAAATACAGCTCGCGCGCTTTGGCCGAGCCGACCAGGCGGGTAAGCGACCAGGTGCCGCCGTAATCGCCCGAGAATCCGACCTTGGCGAATGCGGTGCCGAAACGCGCGTTATCCGTGGCAATCCTGATGTCGCACGCCATCGCGAGACTCAGACCCGCGCCGGCCGCCGGTCCGTTGACCGCCGCGATCGTCACCTTGGGCATCTCGTGCAGCATCAGGGAGGCTTCTTCGCCGTGGCGGAGATTGGCCACCCGATCTTCGATAGTTGGTCCGGGACCGGTGCTCTCATTCGACGCCCGCATCGCCGTGATATCACCGCCTGCGCAAAACCCACGCCCGGCGCCGGTCAGGACCACGCATCCGATTTTCGAGTCTTGCGCGGCGCGCGACAGGTTCTCGACCAGCGCCGACATCATTTCACCGCTCATCGCGTTCAATTTGTCGGGCCGATTCATCGTGAGATAAAGGACCCGGTCTTTAAGTTCGGAAAGAAGATGCTCAGTCGCCATTATCGCCTCCGGAAACGCGAGATAGACTTTGTTGTGCGGGTACGAGGTTCCTACTACTTCACAGCAGCCAAACTGTCGAGTGCGGCCGCGATCGCCTGAGTGCCGTCCATATCGTGGCCCAACGCCGCGGCGACGTTGAACATCGACGCCGCAAGCTTAAGCCCAGGCAGCGCGATCCCGCATTCGCGCGATGCCTGCTCGACCAGCCGCAGGTCTTTTCGAACGAGTTTCACAAAAAATCCGGGACGCCAGTCGCGCGCGATAATTTTGGGGCCGAGCCCCTTTAGTTGCCATGACGATGCCGCCCCGGCGCCAATCGCATCGAGCACGCGCTGCGGATCGAGTCCGCCCGCGGCTGCCAGCTTCAGCGCTTCGGCGGCCGCCTCGAGCGTCACCGCGACTGCGACCTGATTGCACAGCTTTGTCATCTGGCCGGAGCCGGATGCTCCCATGTGCGTGACGCGATGCCCCAGATGCTCGAAGAGCGGCCGCGCACGCGCAAACGCTCCGGCGTCGCCGCCAACCATGATGGTGAGAGTTCCGTCTCGCGCGCCGACGTCGCCGCCCGACACCGGCGCATCGAGGTACGCAACTCCCCGCGCCGCGAGGCGCTCGGAAATCGTTCTTTCGGCTGACGGCGCGATGGTACTCATGTCGATCAAGAGCTGTCCGGATTTCAGACCGGGCTCGATCTTCGCGACCACCGCCTCGACATCAGGCGTGTCGGGCACCATGATGAAAACCGCCGCCGCACCCTCCGCCGCCGCATGCGCATCGTTCATCACCGTAACGCCGTCCGCGGCAAGCGCCTGCGCCTTTTCCTTTGATCGATTAAAGACGCGCACACGATTGCCGGCGGCGAGCAGCCGCCGCGCCATCGGCGCACCCATAATCCCGGTGCCGATCCATCCGATTTCCATGGCAGGATTGTAGATCAGCTTGCGCTAAAAGCCTCACGCGGAATGCGCCGCGTCTCGCGGCGCCGCGCGATCGATCAGTCAGCGCTCTCCCACCCAGCTCGCGTCCGCGACCGACCGCCAGCGCGCGCGAATGGAATCGTATTCCGCAGCGGATAGAGCTCCAGCAGCCGCCGCGGCCGCATTTTGTTCCCAGCGCCCCGGCTTGGTCGTACCGACGATTGCGGTCGCCACCCCCGGCACGGAAAGCGTGAAACGGAGCGCGATCGCCGCTGCATCCGGGGTGCTCAGAAATTCATAATTGAGTTTCTTCAACCGCTCGCGGTATGGGGCCGAATATCCGTCGCTGCTGTCAGCGCGCCATGCAGCGTTCGCCAGCGGACGTTTCGCGATAACCCCGATCTGACGCTTCGCCGCCTCGGGCAGAATTCTTTCGATCGCCTCCTGATCCGCGATGCTCACCGAGATCTGCAGCGTGTCGAAAACTCCCGATTCGACCGCGCACTGCGCGTCGTCGCTGTCGCCGCTGTAACCGATATACCTAACCTTTCCCGCATCGCGCGCCTTGATTAGCACGCCGAGCACGCGGTCATCTCGAAGCGTTGCAGCATCGCAGCTATGCAACTGCATCAGATCGACATAGTCGGTGCGCAAAAGCTTGAGACTGCGGTCGATGCTTCGCGCGATTGTTTTCGGATCCCAGTCCCTGCCGAGAAACCCGGTTGCGTGACCGCATTTCGTCATCAGGTAAACGTCTTTTCGCCGCCCCGCCAGCGCGCGCCCAAGCTGCGCTTCTCCGTCGCCATAGCATGCCGCGGTATCGATCATGTTGAGCCCATTGTCCATCGCCTGACCGAGAATTGTCGCGAGCACTTTTGGCGCAGTGCCGCCGTAGCCGGTTTCCGAACCGCCGAACCCGACCACGCTTACGTTCATTCCGGTTCTGCCCAGCAGGCGACGTTCGATCGGCATTGAATTAATCTATCCAGCCGCGATCAGTCGCAAAAGAGCGATTTCGCCGCCCGTCGCCGAATCGACGGAGCCACTTTGGAGGAACCGTGATGGCTGCTAAACCCGACGGACCGAAGACATTCTCTCTTCACTGGGGTTCAGGAATCGTGGAAGAGGAGGTCCAGGTATCCACGCCCTATCATCTTCCCACCATCCAACTGCTGAAGTTCACCGACGGCAGCGCAAAGGGGACCTACGAGATTCGCTTCTGCGTCTATGACCATCACGGGCGCTTCCAGCGGATGCCGCTGATAGTCGACTCGGGCGAGATTTCAAAAATACGCCAGGCGCTCGCGAAAGCGCCAAAATTGAAAAAGATGCTTCAACAACTCGCGCGTGACTGAGAATCCCGCCGGTGGTGTAAAAAAACAGGGCCGAAAGCTCGAAAGCCTCGGCCCTATCTGACGCGGTAGTGTTTAGATTCTAAGCGGCTGCGGCCTTGTTCGCAGTGCTTGATTCGGTGGTCTCGCCGCTAATCGAGCCGCGCTTCGAGAGGGCAACCGCGATACCCAGCAGCACGATCGAGAGCACCACCACGATTATCCGCTCGAGCGTGAGATTGCTGATTGAGACGGTGCAGAATGGGGCGGCAAGAATTCCAACCAGGTTCATGACCTTGATCATAGGATTGAGCGCCGGTCCTGCCGTGTCCTTGAATGGGTCTCCGACCGTGTCGCCCACCACAGCGGCTTTGTGGATGTCGGTGCCCTTGCCGCCCAGGAATCCGTCCTCGACTTTCTTTTTCGCATTGTCCCAAGTGGCTCCTGTGTTCGACATGAAGACCGCCAGCAACTGGCCGGTCAGGATGGTGCCGCCAAGAAAGCCACCCAATGCTCCCGCGTCGAGCCCGAAGCCAACCAGCAGCGGAGCGAAAATCGCGAGGATTCCGGGACCAAGCAGTTCGCGCTGGGCGGTCTCAGTTACGATATCAACGCATCGCGCGTAATCGGGCAGCTCCTTGCCCTCCATTATTCCGGGATGCAGATGGAGCTGGCGGCGCACCTCGAACACGACCTGATAGGCCGCGCGGCTGACCGCTTTGATTGCGAATGCGCTGAACAGGAAAGGCACCGCGCCGCCGATCATCAGGCCAACGAAGACCGTCGGCATGTTGATCTGCACACCCAGCAGGCCCAGATGCGCCTCGTCGATAAACGAGCGGAAGAGCGACACCGCCGCGATTACCGCGGTCGCAATCGCGAGTCCCTTGGTCAGCGCCTTGGTCGTATTGCCAATCGCGTCCATCCAGGACAGTGTCCGCGATGCTTCTTCCTGATGGATTCCCGCCATCTCGAAGATGCCGTGCGCATTGTCAGTGATCGGTCCGTAGGTATCCATCGCGAGGATGAAACCGGTGGTCGTCAGTAGTCCGAGGCCGGTCAGCGCGATTCCATAGAACTGCA
This sequence comes from Candidatus Binataceae bacterium, assembly GCA_030041155.1. Classification (GTDB taxonomy): domain Bacteria; phylum Desulfobacterota; class Binatia; order Binatales; family Binataceae; genus JBARDN01. The sequence goes on from JASHOJ010000180.1 coordinate 35,054, forward strand.
GTGCAAGCGATTCGCGGAACAGCAGCATCGCGCCGATAATCGCGCCGGCGATCACGATCAGCGCCCAGACTGAGGATTCGAGGCCCTCGGCGAGTCCCGAGAGGATAAGTGTTGCAGGGCCGGTCTGCGCCGCGACCGCAGTCTCGGTCGTGGGAGCTTTATCGGGATGAGTGAAGTAGTTGGTTAACCACAACGTCACGACGGCGAGCACGATGCCAAGGGTTGCGCAGCAGGCGAAACGCCAGTCGGTCGCCCCGGTCCGCGGATCCTTCATGTAGAAATAATCGACGATGAAGAAGCCAGCGACCGAAGCGATAGCCGACACCAGGTATCCATTGTTGATCGGCTTCATCGGATCGCGCGCTCCGGTTCCCGCGGGCAGTCGCACCGCAAGGATGCCCAGAATCGAAGAGAAGACTCCGACGGCGCGCAGGATGAGCGCGAAGATGATCATCTTCATCGCAAACATCCCTGTGAATGCTCCGTAAGCCGCTCTAAAATCCGGCTCGCTCACCGCGTAGGCGGCAAGGATGATCGCCGCCACCAGTGTGACTTCGTATGATTCGAAAACGTCAGCCGCCATGCCGGCGCAGTCGCCAACATTGTCGCCAACGTTGTCAGCTATCGTCGCCGCGTTGCGCGGATCGTCCTCCGGCAGATCCTGCTCGACCTTGCCGACCAAGTCGCCGCCAACGTCAGCCGCTTTGGTATAAATTCCGCCGCCCACGCGCATGAACAGTGCCGCCAGCGATCCACCAAACCCAAAGCCGACCAGCACCTTCATCGCGTTCTGCTGATAAACCAGGAAGATAATGGTCGCGCCTAGAAGGCCCAGGCCGACTGTGAACATTCCCGAAACGCCGCCCGCCTTGAAGGCAAGCTCCATCGAGGACTTAAAGGAGGTCAGGGCCGCGTTCGCGCTGCGGACGTTGCCCTTGACGGCCAGCCACATTCCGACAAAGCCCGCGCCATATGACGCGCTGACGCCCATCAGGAACGCAACCGCGATACCAAGGGAAAGCCAGAGGTCGTGATAAACCCCGCGGTACATGAGGAACAGCGCAATAAATATCGCCACGACGAAGAAGATCATGGTCGAAATCTGACGCCGCAGATAAGCCATCGCGCCCTGCTCTATAGCGATCCCGACATCCCTCATCTGCTTTGGACCTGGGTCTGCCTTGAGCACGATGCGCATCAAGACCAGCCCGAATCCGAGCCCGATAATGGCTGAGATAAGAATCAGCCACAGGATCATCACCTGCCCGCTGCTGAGCGACGGCAGAACGATATTCGCTTCACTCATCTTTTCTACGATCTCCCGATTGTGAGGGTCTGGGGTCCGCCCCGCTCACTAACTTTCGACAGGGATAACTGGTGAGTTCAGTTCACTGAGCATAACTGGCGCAGTTTAAATATTCGGCGAATCCAAGTCCAGCAATTTCGATTCCAATATTCAGATCGCCCGTCCGCGCGCCTCGAAGTCAAGCGGAAAAGCTGTTGCGACGTTGATGGATTCAAAAAATCGGGCTTCTCTCGCCGCGTTCAATCACCATAGCGTCAATATGGTTGAATCGAACGGCGTCCATGTGTTTATCTGTAAGGTTCGGGACATCATGCAAGTAAACATTGAGACTCCTTCCGCACTCAGGCGCAAACTGACCATCGAAGTCGAGCCCGACGAAATCAGACGCGAGCTCGATACCGCTTACAACGAGCTCAAGCGCGGAGTTGTCCTGAAGGGCTTTCGCCCCGGACGGGCGCCGCGCAATCTTCTGGAGCGATTCTTCGGCGACCAGGTTCGCGGCGAGGTGCTGCAGAAACTGGTGCGCGAATATACCGAAAAGGCGCTCGAGGAGAACGAGTTCAAGCCGGTGGTCGCTCCCGAGATTGTAACCGAGGAAACCGACCTCGCAAAATCGGTCAAGTTCAGCGCCACCTTCGATCTTCGCCCCGAACTCGTCGTCAAGGACTACGAAGGATTGAAAATTCCGGAGTTCAAGACCGAACTGCGCGACGAAGACGTGGATCGCGCGCTCGAAGCACTGCGTGAAAGGCAGGCGACACTTAAAAAAATCGATGGCCGCACCCGTGTCGAAGAGGGCGACTTCGTGCTCGCCTCGATCGAGGGCTACGACGGCGACAAGCCGCTCCCCGGTGTCGCCGCACAGGACCGGATGCTCCAGGCCTCGAAGACCGCGCTTGCTCATCAAGTCGACGAAATTCTGATCGGCGCCGAAATCGGAACGACCGCGCGTGGGGTCAAAACCTACGGTCAGGATTATTCCGAAAAGGAGTTGGCGGGCAAAAGCGTCGAATGGCGGATTAACGTCAAAGAGATCTATGAGCGCGTGCTGCCGAACCTTGACGATGAGTTCGCTAAAGATCAGGGCGATTGTAAAGATCTCGCCGAGTTGCGCGATCGAGTCCGCGCCGACCTTCAGGAACGCGCCCGGCTAGAGGCGGATGCGCGCGCGCGTCAGGGTCTGCTGGACCTGGTGATCGAGCGCAATCCGGTCGAGCTGCCCGAGTCACTGGTTATCCGCGAACAGCGCGCGATGGAACAGGAACTGCACAATACGCTCGAAGCGGGCGGGATCGCGCACGATCAGGTTGAGCAGAGGGTGAAGGAAGCCGCTGGCGACCTCCGTCAAAGGGCGGAGAAGCGCGCGCGCACCGCGCTGATTGTGGACGCGATCGCGGATCAGGAGAAAATCGAGGTCAGTGACGAAGAGCTTGGCGACCGGGTCGCACAGGTCGTCACCCAATCGGGACGTCAGCGAGACCGGGCGGCGGAGTTCTATCGCGACGAAGCAAACCGCGAGAGTCTGCGTTCCACGATGCGCCGCGAAAAGGCGCTCGACCTTATTCTTGCGCGCGCCACGCGCGTCGAAGAACCTGCGGAACAGCCAGCATCTGAGACCTGAGTCAAGCCCGTATTTGCGCTGTAAAATCCGCAGGACATTGCTCAAATATTGCGGAGCGGATACAATTTGATGGCGTCAGCGCCCGTCTTTGGTTTGGAGCGCGCGGGCTGCGACGCGGCTCCGATTATGAGTAACCTGGTACCGATCGTAGTTGAGCAAACCGGGCGCGGAGAGCGGGCGTATGACATATATTCACGCCTGTTAAACGATCGAATCGTTTTTCTGGGTACCGAAGTTAATGGCGACGTAGCCAACCTGATTACCGCTCAATTTTTGTTCCTCGAAGCCGAGGACCCGGAAAAAGAAATAAATTTCTACATTAATTCTCCCGGCGGCGAGATCACCGCTGGGATGGCGATCTACGACACGATGCAGTTCATCAAACCGCCGGTGGCCACCCTCTGCCTGGGGCAAGCGGCAAGCATGTCCGCCGTGCTGCTGGCTGCAGGACAGAAAGGACGCCGCTATGCACTGCCCCATTCCCGAGTCCTGATGCACCAGCCGCATGGTGGCGCGCAGGGACAAGCCACCGACATCGACATCCATGCCCGCGAGATCATCCGCGCGCGCGAAGAGATAAACGGAATCTTAGCGCACCACACTGGACAGAATATTCGCAAGATCGAAAAGGATACCGATCGCGACTTCATCCTTGCGCCGGCGCAAGCGGTTGAATACGGCGTCATCGATGAGGTAATCGTTAGCCGGAGGACCTCCAAGTGAACCGCGGGAGGCAGTAATGGCCAAGCATGATGACCGTTCGGGCAATCTGGTTTGCTCGTTTTGCGGTAAGAGTCAGGACGAAGTACGCAAGCTCATCGCCGGCCCCACGGTATACATCTGCGACGAGTGCATCGACCTCTGTAACGACATAATCGCCGAGGAGACCGACAACGAGGAGGCCTTCAGCCAATCATCGGCGGTTCCCAAACCGGCCGAGATAAAACGAGTTCTCGATCAGTACGTAATCGGCCAGGAACGCGCGAAAAAAATCCTTTCCGTCGCCGTCCACAACCACTACAAGCGAATCGATTCGCAGATGGTGACCGGCGATGTTGAGCTCCAGAAATCCAACATAATGCTCATCGGCCCGACCGGGGTCGGCAAAACCCTGCTGGCGCAGACCCTTGCGCGATTTCTGCAGGTTCCATTCACGATCGCCGATGCGACCTCCCTTACCGAGGCCGGTTACGTCGGCGAAGATGTAGAGAACATCATCCTCTCGCTGCTGCAGAACGCCGATTACGACATCGAGCGATGCCAGCGCGGGATCGTGTATATCGATGAGATCGATAAAATTGCCCGCAAGGGCGACAATCCCTCGATCACGCGCGACGTCTCCGGCGAGGGCGTCCAGCAGGCGCTGCTCAAGATTATCGAGGGCACGATGGCCTCGGTGCCGCCCAAGGGCGGCCGCAAGCATCCTCAGCAGGAATTTCTGCAGGTCGATACCACCAACATCCTGTTCGTATGCGGCGGCGCTTTCGTCGGACTCGACGATATCATTCGCCGCAGGATCGCCGGCAAAACCATGGGTTTTCGCGCCGACCTGACCCATCGCGATCCGAGAACCGTTTCCGAACTGCTCTTGGAGGTGCAGCCAGAAGACTTGCTCAAATTCGGTTTGATTCCGGAATTCGTGGGACGGTTGCCCGTGATAGCGACGCTGGGTGAGCTCGATGAAGAAGCGCTGGTGCGCATCCTGACCGAGCCCAAGAATGCGCTGGTGCGCCAATATCAGAAACTGTTCGACATGGAAAACGTGCATCTGAAGTTCAATCAGGGTGCTCTCAAGGCGATCTCGCGCGAGGCGCTCAAGCGCAAGTCCGGAGCACGCGGACTGCGCGCCATCATGGAAAGCATCATGGTGGACCTGATGTACGAAATTCCGTCCCAACCGAACATCAAGGAGGTTCTGATCTCAGAGGAAGTGGTGACGCAGAAGGAGCAGCCGCTCCTGGTCTATCAAAAGACGGCTGAAACCGCCTGAAAACCAGGGAGACTCGGGATCGATTCAGATGCTTTTTCGCAACGATAAAAAAGATAATCGCGACGCGCCGACCGCCTTGGTACCCCTCCTTCCGCTGCGCGAAATGATCGTTTTTCCGCACGACGTCTATCCGATTTTCGTCGGACGACAGAAGTCGATCAAAGCGCTGGAAGCCGCCGAAGCGCAGAAGAAGCCCATCCTGCTGGTGGCGCAGAAGGACGCCAATGTTGCCGAGCCCACCCCGCAGGATCTCTACTCGATGGGGACGCTCGGAGTCGTAGTGCAGCTCCTGCGGCTGCCCGACGGCACCGTGAAAGCGCTGCTCGAGGGCAAGCGGCGCGCCCGCCTTATTCGCTACGTTTCCGATGATGAATATTTTCAGGTCGAGGCCGAAGAGGTTGATGAAATCACCGATCATTCGACCGAGATCGAGGCGCTGGTCCGCTCGGTCATCTCCACCTTCGACAACTATGCGCGCCTGAACAAAAAGATTCCGCCAGAGATGGTCGCGTCAATCTCCGCGGTCGAGGATCCGGCGTTCCTGGCCGATAAGATCGTCGGGCATCTCGGCATCAAGCTCGAGGACAAGCAGGCGCTGCTCGAGTCGATCAATCCCGCTGAGAGGCTGGAAAAGATCCTCGGCTACATGCGCTCGGAGCTCGAAATCCTGGAGGTCGAAAAACGCATCCGCTCCCGGGTCAAGAAGCAGATGGAGAAGACCCAGAAGGAGTACTACCTCAACGAGCAGATGCGCGCGATCCAGAAAGAGCTCGGCGAGAAGGACGAATTCAAGAACGAAATTCAGGAGCTTGAAGAAAAGCTCAGACAAAAGAAGATGCCGGCCGAAGCGCGCGAGAAATGCGAGCGCGAAATCAAGAAGCTCAAGATGATGTCGCCGATGTCGGCCGAGGCGACCGTGGTGCGCAACTATCTCGACTGGTTCCTCGCCCTGCCTTGGTTCGAGTACACCGAGGACAAGCTCGATATCAAGGAAGCCGAACGCATCCTCGAGGAAGATCACTACGGACTCGAAAAGGTAAAGGAGCGTATCCTCGAATACCTGGCGGTCGAAACCCTGGTCGGCCAGATGAAAGGGCCGATCCTCTGCCTGGTCGGCCCTCCGGGAGTCGGCAAAACCTCGCTCGGCAAATCGCTGGCACGCGCCACCGGACGCAAGTTTGTTCGCGTATCGCTAGGCGGCGTGCGCGACGAAGCTGAAATCCGAGGCCATCGGCGCACCTATATCGGCGCGCTGCCCGGCAAGGTAATCCAATCGATCCGAAAAGCCGGATCGTCCAATCCGGTGCTGCTGTTCGATGAAGTGGACAAGATGTCCACCGACTTCCGCGGCGATCCGTCGTCGGCGCTGCTCGAAGTTCTCGACCCCGAGCAGAACTGCACTTTCAACGATCACTACCTCGATTGCGATTACGATCTGTCGAAAGTGATGTTCGTGACCACCGCCAACACCCTCGATCGCATCCCCCGTCCGCTCCAGGACCGGATGGAAGTTATCCGGATTCCCGGCTACACCGAGGTTGAGAAGCTCCAGATCGCGAAGAAATATCTGCTCGCAAAGCAGATCGCCGCCAATGGTCTCAAGGCGGAGAACGTTGAATTCTCAGACAAGGCCCTGCTCGGCCTCATCCGCTACTACACGCGCGAGGCTGGCGTCCGCAATCTGGAGCGCGAGATGGCCTCCATATGCCGCAAAGTCGCGGTCGAGGTGGTCAAGAGCGATCGCAACGCGCACGTCCGAGTCTCCGCGTCGAGCCTAGCGCGCTATCTCGGCCCCGCGAAGTTCCGCTACGGAATCGCGGAGACCGAGCCTCAGGTTGGCGTCAGCACCGGTCTTGCCTGGACCGAGCTCGGCGGCGAACTCCTGAGCGTCGAGGTGACCATCGTTCCAGGACGCGGCAAACTGACTATTACCGGGCAGCTCGGCGATGTGATGCAGGAGTCGGCGCAGGCCGCGCTCTCCTACGTTCGTTCGCGCTCCGAGATGCTAGGGCTGGATCCGAGCTTCTACCACAAGATCGACATCCATATTCACATTCCCGAGGGCGCGATTCCGAAAGATGGGCCGTCGGCGGGAATCACCCTTGCGACCGCGCTCGTCTCCGCGCTCACCCGCACGTCGGTGCGCAACGACTTGGCGATGACCGGCGAAATAACGCTTCGCGGCCGGGTGCTGCCGATCGGCGGGCTTAAGGAAAAAGTGCTCGCGGCGCATCGCGGCGGAATCAAGACCGTCCTTATTCCAAAGGAAAACGGCAAGGATATCTCGGAAATAGCGCCTCAAATCCTGAAAGGAGTCGAGCTGGTCCAGGTCGAGCACATGGATGATGTGCTGCGCAACGCGCTGGTGCTGACGGATCCGGAAGCGTTTTTTAAAGCCAAGGCGACGCCGATCAATCCTGCATTCATCAGCGATGCGCCGACCGACCCGACTATCACGGATGACGACGAAGATTCGGCGCCGTCGCCGACCAACCTCTCCTAAGGGGAGCGAGAGGAACTTTTGCGCCCTCGGCCCCGCGCGCGGAATCCCGCGCGCGGGACGAGCCTAAACGGCGGCATCAGCCGCGAGAGCAGAGCCATGACCAAGGCCGAACTTATCGAAGCAATGTCAAACAAGCTTCCTCTTCCAAAGGCCGACGCCGAACGCGCCGTCAACATCGTGCTCGACGACATTATCGGCGCGCTTAGAAGCGGCGATCGGGTCAATATCTCGGGCTTCGGAACCTTTTCGGTTTCCACCCGCCAGGCGCGCACCGGACGCAATCCCAAGACCGGCGAGACGATTCAGATTTCCGCAAGCCGGTCGGCTAAGTTCAAGCCGGGCAAGCAGCTCAAGGATTCCCTCAACGAGGGACTGGAGGGCGCCCGTACCGATTCAAGTTCCTCCGCCTGACGCGAGATCGCGCCGGTGGCCCTCGCGATGACGCGGCGGCATGCGCTTGGTATTATCAGCCCTGCCCGAATCGGCAGGGCTTTTTCTTTCGGTGGGCGGTTAGCTCAGCGGTAGAGCATCGGCCTTACAAGCCGAGGGTCGCAGGTTCGAAACCTGCACCGCCCACCAATGGAATGACGCGTTCGAAAACGCCACGAGATTTCAACTTTGATCGCGCGTGGCTAGATTTCTGTTCTGGGTGTCAATCTCCGCGTCGCTATCGACTGTGGCGAATCTCCTCTCCAGCGTCATCTCCTCGAGCTCTCGGCCGCGCATGCGGTATTCGTATTCGGTTGTTTCGTGTAATAGCACTGTTGCCCGGATATGTCAGAATTTTCGAGACTGAAATCGACGTGCCAATTGAACTGGTCAATCGTGCTGAGGCCAAAGGTTTTCGGCGGCGGCCTGTGGTCCGTATCGTCGGCCACAAAGTTCGCTGGGAAAGTGATCTGAAAGGCCGGACAACCCTGGGCAGGGCAATCGAGATCCTTAACCGACCAACTGCAAACGGTCTGGCCGGCGGGATTGAGCTGACTACATAGGCTGAAATAGGGACTGCCGGAGTTGCACTGGCAGCTATTTGAGCTCCAACTGCACAGGGTTTTGGGTTCACACAGTTCCGCCCCGAGCGTCACACCCGTGGACGTGCCCCTGACGACAACGTTGGAACTCAAGCTGTAGTCAGCGCTGATTCCCGACATATTGGTTTGCAGGGTCAGAATGCCGGAGTCCGGATCATACTCGCTCTTCCATCCTTGCGGCATCGCGCCACCGTTCCCCGGCGTGAATGTAAAGGGCAGTGTCCGATCCTCATAACCAAACTTTACGTTAGTCGAACCGAAGTCGGCGTTCTGGCCTTTGCCCACGTATAATTGGTAGGTCTGTTCGGTATCGGCTTTCGTATAGAGAAAAAAGAGATCATATACATTTCCGCCGGTAAAAACGCTTTTGCTTGCGAATGTAAACTTGTTCCCATCTCTATCGGTATAGGTGATCGCGGGGGAAACCGTGGTATCCATGTAATAAATGCCATGATTGACGGTCAGGCCGCTGCGCTGGAAGTTGTTCTGACCCATCATCCGCTTCAGTTGTTGACTCGAATCTTCTACCTCGCCTGACTCCAGAAGCTGCCGATAAAGCGGTACCCCCAGGCAGCCGTTATTCGCCGGTGGCGAGTTGGTGCAGGTGCTCCCCCAGTTTTCGCCATTCGTGCCGGTGCAGAAACCTAGTCCTGAAGCAGGAATAATCGCCCCTTTCGCGCATTCAGGATAGATCACAGTGCTTACATATTCATAAGGGCTCGTCTTCGCTGTGGCCGGGAGGCACTTGGCGTCGCTTGACTCGTTGGCGGCATAATCGGAAGCGCATTCCCAAGCTTCGGTCGGAGCATCGAAGAAGCTTTCCTTATTAACCGAGATGGTCTCGGACCCGGTAGAGCCGCCACTGGGCGTTGGCGTCGCCGTTGAAGAGGGCGGAGAAATTGTACTCCCCAGTCCTGTAAGAGTGCCGTCGTCGTCATTCAACACGGTTTCACGGTCGATGTCAGTAAAGCCGTCGAAGGCTCCAGGATTCCAGTAGCAGTAAGCCCCCTTCGTCTTATCCGTATCGGTTAGAAAGCTCGTGAGACCGGGCTTGAAGAGCGGCTCGGTAACAAAGTGGCGGATATCGACGCCGCTGAAGAAGAGATTAGCCGAATGGAAGGCGGGCGCATAGTAGAAGCCATTGGGCTGTTTCCATCCGATCGCCGCGTTAGGAAAGTAGCATCGGTCCTTGCTGGTGTCGCCGGCGGGCGATCGATAGGCGAGCAGACCCAGGTTTCCGGCGTTCGCGAATCCTGAATTTTGACATGGATTCTGATCCGTGTCGCTGGGCTTGCATATGGGACTTCCGGTCACAGTTCCGTCGCTGGTTAGAAAGGTCGGATGAATGTTGATATACGCGTTGGAATCCTGATACGCCGGTCCATCGTAAACGCTGAACATACGTTGAAAGTCCGAGTAAGCGGTGAACTGCATGCTTATCTGATCACTTTGTGACAGGCAGTACGCGTTGTTGGGAGTGTCCTGAATGGTGGGTGCGCAGGTCAATCCCGCGACTCCGCTACTGCTTTTGAATGGATTAAAAGGCCCTGCGTTGGACGCCAGCGGATTATCAGAGAGGGGGGTGTTGCTTGAATTCCGCCATTGAGTACTGCCGATAAATGCGCTTTTACGCGCTAAGCCCCAAAATCCGGGTGGAACAGAAGAAAAGTCGTAGCCGCCGCCTGACACGAAATTGATTCCGGCGTTTTGCACATCGCTGATGACGCTGTTAACCACCAAAGACCAAAACGGACGCATCCAGATCGCGGCGAAGTTAAACGTCGCCCAGTTGAATGAGGTAGTATATCCATTGAGCACCACAACGTCGCAGTTAGCTTCGTTACCTGGAGAGCAGACGGTAGCAGTCGTCACCGCACAATTAGCCGTGGTGCTAGAAGGATTACTATCGACCGCTGGACAGCGCGTAGCGGCACGCGAGCCGCCGCTGACGATTGGCCAGTAACTAGTGTCGGAGGTCGCAGGAGCTGTTGGCGAGTTCAACATCAGAAGCGTAGAGGTTTTAGATGTCAGGTTGCTGGGGTACATAAAGTTGACACCGCCGCAGGGGTTGCTGTTTCCCACCTCCATGAAGCTCTCCATCGCAGTGGTGCAGGAGTTGCCCAGGAACGTTTGCAACGGGGTCGTACCCTCAGCGGCCGCGTCGGTCCCGGCATTCTGCTCCCCAGCATAGCCGTACCACGCCTCCTTTTGCGAAGGACCGCTTATCCCGGCGGGAACAAACCAGTAGCACGCCCCGCAAGTGCCAGCGCCGGCCGCCATGTTGTACTCGAAGTCATTCATCCCGTTCATGATCCAGAACACTGCCGGGTGGTTCGAGTCCGAATAATAAGGAAAGTTGTCGTAGCCGATAGCGCAACTGGCATCGTGAGCCGTGCAATCTGAGTCAACGGACGTGAGGATACCCGGGACCATGCGGGGATTCTGCGGATTTGGCGTTGAAGGGCCATTGGCAACCGCGGCCCGCGCGAAGACTCCGAGGTTGGCGTAAAGCTGATTGCCGGTCTCGGTGCCATCTTCGAGGTAGTAGCCATGCCCGATAGATTCATAGCCCACGTTGCGCGCCAACCGCACTCCTTGCGTCCCATGAATCACGATCCAGCGAGTCATCGAATCCCATACCGAACTGTCCTGTACGAAAGCGACCGGCTGAGTTGCCCCAGTCGGTAAAGTCTGGCGCGCCATGTGAAAGTGCACCGGATAGTGCATGATGCTGCCGCCCTGGCCGAGCTGATAGAATTCCACGCCCTGCACCTGGTAGAGCAGGAAGCCCTGGCGCACGATGGTGTGACCTCCGAAATAGTTGTCGGGGTTTCCGGGGTTTACCGCGAAGGGCGCTCCAGGCGTGTCCCCGTCGGAGATGATTCGTATGCTATGCGTCAGCAGTCCCACCGCGGCGCGGGTATCGGCTGAGGTTATGTTCAAGCCGAGGCGAGTAATGCCGGGGTACGAAGCCGCTGATAGATCGAATGTCTGGCCATTGTGCGGATACTGGACAGCTTTGGAAAGATTGATCGTGGTCACGTTGGTACTGCTATCGTAACTCGTTCCGGCGCTGCTGATAGTCAGTTGCTCCGAGTGGTCCGGTAGGTAGTCGGTGGTGGTAAGCACGATATTGTCGTTAGCTTGCCAATCAACCTGCCCCGACACTTGCAGTTGCATATCGCCGGGCATCGCATCCTTATTCAGGCGAACCCAACTCGTCCCGGTGCAGGAAGGGCTACTTGCCTGACAACCGGTTAGCGCGGTGCTGGCATAAGTCGCACCTTTCTTCCCGAACAGCTGCAAGCTGCCTCCATAAGACACCGCCAGAACTTTGTGGCCGAAATAAGCTGGGTTCGTGCCATCCGCCTGATCCAGTGTGTCATAATTATAGAAGCAATCGTTTACGCCGCCCGGCAGCGCCGAAGAGGTGCAGGAGGTCGGACTAGAGCCGTAGGTATTGGTTCCCATAGGAGGGGACGGGATGCCGCAGTTAGCGGATTGACATGTGACCCCGGGATCGCCTGGCGCGCCCCACAGGTGGATTGTCACCAAGCCGCCGTTGGTTCCAATCGGTGCGGTTGTGGAACCCGCCTGCAGGGTCCCGCCGTTTTCGACCACGATATTTTCGGCGTAAAAGTTGATTAGTGCATCGTCGAAGTTTAGACTGCCACCGCTGACAATATTGACGTTGTGGAAGGTGTAGCTGGTGGCAGGCGCGCCCATGGTTCCGCCCTTGACCTCGCACGGTCCAGTGACCACTAGATTGGTGGTTGCGGTGCCGGTAGTTGGCAAATTACTCCCTGCGGTGTCATTGCAGACCGCGGACGTTTGAGCCATTGCGCGCCCTGCGGGAAGTGTCGCGAAAAGCAGCACGCTCAGGCACAAAAGCGATCGCGCGATGGCACTCACGTGTTCACACGCGACCAGCTTCGTAACCGTGCTGCTCATCCACCTGACCCTGGCCACATAAACCGTGCCGCGATTAGTGCTCCTCACTCCCCTCATGTGCCTCCTCCGAGCATTAAAGGCGCGGGAACAGCCGAGCTACGTGCGACGACCCATCGCTACCCAGTCGATTGCCAAAGCGCTTGTAGGGTGTGTCGATGAAGCCCAGACATCTCCTGCTTACTGGTAGAGACGTTGCTACTATCGTTCACTTTAGTGCTGTATTGCACTTTTTAAGTCGGCATCTAGCACTTAAGAGCTGTATTGTCAAGTGGCTAATACGTACAGAATCGGGCAATTTGCGGAGCATCAGCCTTACAAGTCGGGGGTCGCAGGTTCGAAACCTGCACCGCCCACCAATCTTTTTTCCGTCTTCCCACCGCTCGTGTCCGTAAGAGGTGTCATCAGCTTCAGACCTGATCGATTTTTAACGAGCAGCAGTCAGTTCAGCCGCGCTCTTTGACTTTATTCTGACCCCACGATAGACGATCTGCATCTCCGAGCGATGGCTCTTGTGCGGCTATCGATGGCGCGCAGTTGCATCTCCGCAGCCATGTTCCGACGCCTAATCCTGCCATTGGCTACCGGCGATCTGAGGTCCTGACCCGATTGCACATCCTGATTGGTATCGTAGCGGTTTTCGTTCTGCTCATTATCCTGAGCGCGTTCGGGAAAGCTCAACAAAACAAGGCTGAGATCGCCGCGCGCCCCGCTCGCGCGCAGAAGATGATCGATGAGGCGCGAAAGTTCTTCGATCAGATCGAGTATGACGGCGCAATTCCCGAGGTCGAGGCGCTCCACCTAAACCTTCAGTCCGGCGAGTTCGTCACCCTTCGAGAATCCCCGGTGAAGCTAGCGGGTTTCAGAACCGTTCACGTGGCGGTCGATGATCGGGGCCGCGAAAAGCCCCCGCAGCTCGGATTCGGACCCGCAAAATGGGAGGAACGGCGCGCTTCCACCGTCTCTCTGCTCGGAACCGGGGACTTGTATCTGACCAACTCCCGCTTGATCTTCCTTAGCGGCGATCAGGATATCTCGATCTCCGCCAAGAGCGTGTACGCGATGAAAGCGAGCTTTATTTCTTTCAATCTTTCCAGCAAAGAATCGCCTACCCCGCTTCATTTCATTGTGAAAAACCCGATTATCTGGACCCTGATGCTCAAGTGGGCGAGTTCCGGCCAGCTAAAGTCGGCGAAACTCGATCCGGGCACTCACTTTCATCTGGACGCCTCGGCAGGCGATGATGAATGGAAACTCGATTTTTCAATGCGCAGCGATGATACCAAAACTCCATCGGCGCGCTGATCGCCGCTCGCATCCGCGCCACACTCTCCCATAAATGCGCTAAACTGCCGCCTCTGCGGACGCGCTGAGCTAAAAGAATCGTCCGCAAACCCGGGGAGGAAGCCTTATGCAAGGGTTCAAACAATTTCTGCTGCGAGGCAACGTCGTCGATATGGCGGTCGGAATCGTGGTTGGAGCGGCGTTCGGAACCGTGGTGTCCTCGTTCGTGAAGGATCTTCTGACGCCGTTTCTTGCCGCGATTGTACGCAAGCCCGATTTTTCCTCGATCGCGTTTACGATCAACAAAAGTCAGTTTCTAATCGGCGACTTCGTCAACGCGATCGTCTCGTTCGTTTTGATCGCCGCGGCCGTTTACTTCGCGGTTGTCCTGCCGGTCAATACGCTGGTCTCGCGGATGCATCACCAGCCGCCCGCCGATCTGACCACCAAGAAATGTCCCGAATGCATCAGCGAAATTCCGATCGAAGCCAAGCGATGCAAATTCTGCACGTCGCCGCAGACCGCCTGAAGCGATACGACCGACCGGAGACCCGCGGCGGGCGCCGGCGCGCCTACCTGCCTCGATTGTCGGGGAATGCTAAGATTTACGCAGCCGGGGGTCTCATTAATGCGGAGCGACAACGGCAAACAGCAAACTTTGGCGATTCTTGTGGGCGGCGGTCCTGCGCCGGGAATCAACGGCGTTATAGCCGCCGCCACGATTGAAGCTATAAACTGCGGCCTTTCCGTGCTCGGCCTGCGCGACGGCTATCGATGGATCGCCGAGGGCGACACCGGCCACACCGCGGCGCTCAGAATTTCCGACGTAAGCAGAATTCATTTCACCGGCGGCTCGATCCTGCGCACCTCGCGAGTAAATCCCGCGCGCGACGAGGCAACGCTGGACCGCACTATCGGCGCGCTCGATACGATGGGGGTCCGCTATCTCGTATGTATCGGCGGAGACGACACGACTTATGGCGCGGCGAGAATCGCCGAGCGCTCGGGCGGCAGAATCGGCGTCGCCACCGTCCCAAAAACAATCGACAACGATCTTCCGCTACCCGATAACGCGCCGACTTTCGGATTTGAAACCGCGCGCGCGGTCGGCACCTCGATTATCGAGGCGCTGATGGAAGACGCGCGCACGACCCGCCGATGGTATCTGGCGGTCACGATGGGCCGGAAATCGGGTTCGCTCGCGCTCAGCATGTGCAAATCCGCCGGCGCGACACTGGCGGTTATCCCCGAGGAATTTCGCGGCGAGCAGCTCGAAATCGCCACCGTGGTCGACACTATCGTCGGCGCGATCATCAAGCGGCGCGCCGCGGGACGCGAGGACGGAGTCGCCGTGGTCGCCGAGGGCGTCGCGGAGCGAATCGATCCGAACGCGCTGGTCGACGGCCCTAATCTCCAGCATGACGCTTACGGCCACGTGCGGCTGCGCGATCTCTCGTTTGGAACCCTGCTGCGTGCGCAGGTGCGGTCCGCGCTGCTCGATATCGGTGCCGAGATCACGGTGGTGAGCAAAGATATCGGCTACGAGTTGCGATGCGCCAAGCCGGTGCCATTCGACGCCGACTATACGCGCACCCTTGGGTACGGGGCGGTGCGCTATCTATTGCGCGGAGGCTCGGGCGCCCTTATCGCGATCGCGGGCGGACATGTCACTCCGGTCAACTTCGCGGATCTCGTCGATCCGGCAACCGGACGAGTCAGGGTGCGGATGGTTGACGTGTCGGCTGAGTCTTACCAGGTCGCGCGCTCATACATGATTCGGCTCGAACCCGGCGATCTCGAGGAACCGGCGCTCTCGCGGCTTGCGGCGCATACCAATCTCTCGCCCGAGCAATTCAAGGCGCGTTTCGGCCCTCCGGTCGCCGTGACCGGCAACGCAAGCGCGCTGCACGCGTTTTAGCCCTATCGCCTTTTTGTCATTCCCGCACCTCACTCACGCGAGCGAGCTGGTTGTCATTCCCGCGTGTCCGCGAGTGGGTCGCCGCGCAAGGAAAGGCCTAATACTTGCCGCCCAGTTTGCTGTGATCCCAGGTGGCGATCTTTTTCGGCACCACCTTGAGAATCACTCGCTTGCTCACGATCGATTCCGGAATCTCGACATCGCCGGCCGTCTCGCGGCCGCGTATCGCCTTCATCATCTCGTTCACCGATTTTGGATCGTCGATAATTTCGCACTCGCCGCGGATCATCACGCCGCGCAACTGCGAATAGTTGCGCCCCGCCTCTGCCATCACCGCCACCTTCGGATTGCGCCGGATATTCATCACCTTCTGCGCCTTCCCGTAAGAGCTCATCAGGATCGCGCCGTCGCGCGCGATAAAGTTCATCGCGACCAGATGCGGATATCCGTGCTGATCGATAGTGGCGAGCGAAACCTTGCGCGCTTCGGCCAGGAACGCGGCCTGCTCCTCCGGCGTGAGCTGAATCTGATTGCGCTTGTTCATTTGGCTGCTCCTGTAACTTCAGGATTCCTCGCGCGCCGGACAAGGCAGACGCGCGGGAATGACAAAACCGAGTTGCCTTGCAGAGGTTGCGGCCTTTGCTAATGCTTGCGCAGTCCGGCGGCGTCGAGGCGGTTCTCAAGCACGCCGATTCGATCGTGTCCCCAGAAGGGCTCGCCCTCGAACACGAAAATCGGCACTCCGAAGATATGGTCCTCCGCCGCTTCGCGCTGCGCGTGGTCGTACGCCTCAGCGCCCTCGCCTTCCAGATAACCGCGATACTCCGCCGCATTCATCCCAAGGCTCTCGATAAGCTTCGCCACCGCGTTCGGATCGTCGGCTTCAAACTCGCGCTTGAAAAACAACTCGAACGCCCTGCGGCTGTAGTCGATCAGGCGCCCACGCGACTCGGCGAACAGGCCGCCGACAAGCGCCACGCGCGTGTCATAAACCTTCAGCGGGCCGCGGATCACGATTCCGCGCGGCTTCGCCCACCGCCGCGCGTCCAGGTACGAATAACGCGCCTTGTATTCAGAATAGACGCTGCGCTCGCCCTTGCCTTTGATCCGAAGCTGAAACGGAATCCATCGAAGGCGCACGTTGTAGCGCTCTTCGAGCGCGAAGGCGGGATCGAAAGCTAGGAACGCGAACGGACTCTTATAGTCCGAGTACATTTTGACTTCCCGCGCCGCCATCGTGGATGCGTCCCCGCTATCTCATGAAGTCCCGCGTGTACTGATACATTTCCGTTCGCTTACTTTACGTACAAAAAGATACCCTCGCAGATGAGCGCCGGCTTGTCGTTGCCCACCACGTGCACCACCGTCTCTTGCGTTACTTGAGTGCCCTGCGGCCGCGGGTCGACCGCGATAATTCGCGAACGCGCATGCACGCTCGCTCCGGCGGGAACCGGTGAGATGAAGCGCAGCTTGTTCGCGCCGTAGTTCACGACGTTACGCTGCCCGATCACCTTCCAATCGGTGTCGGTCTCGAACGCCGGCAGAAGGCTAAGCGTCAAGAATCCGTGCGCGACCGGTCCGCCAAACGGGCTTTCGCGCTTGCATCGCTCCACATCGATATGAATCCACTGATGGTCTCCCGTAACGTCGGCGAACCGATTGATTTTCTCCTGCGTCACCGCAATCGGCTTGCTCCACGGACCAAACTCCTGGCTTACCTTCCCGCGCAGTTTCTCGACATCATCAAACCGGATGTTCTCCATCGCGTACTCCGCTGTTTTGGTTTGGAAACCGTTAGAGTTGTATGCTGGCCGCCTTACCTTAGTCCGGCACGCGGCAGGATTTCTTTAAGCGCCGCCACAAGCTTGGGGCCGGGAGCATCGGTGTCGCCGAGCTTTGTCAGCGCGTAACGCTCGTCCACGTCGAGCGAGTCCCATTCGCGCTGCGCAAGCGCCACGCCTGCCGCCTTCGCGTTGGCGACCAGCCGCACGGGCGGAATCGGCGCCGGGTCGGCTGCGATACGCGTCGAATCGGGAAGTTCCTTGGGCCGCTCGCCGCATCTAGTAATCGTCGCCTCTTCCACAAAGATCCTGAGCGCCTCGCGCTCGTCGGCCGACTCGATGGGCGCGTGACAGATCATCAAGCGCTCGCCTTGGCCGAGCCTTCGCCACTGCGCGAGGCTGACCTTGAGCGCGATTGCGTCGAGTTTGCGCCGCGCCGCCATCGGCACGCAATCGGGCGCGCATTGAAAGAAAGGTTCGAACTCAAATTTCCGATACATCGCGGCCCCTCGAGACGCACGCTAAAGCGCATGCGTCCTCAAGCAGCAGCCTAGGGTCCCGCCTCTCGCCACGCAACCGCCCGAGCATTTCGTGCTCTGCCTATCGATATTTCGGGTTCTCCCCGAGCCAGGGATTTCGTTCGCAGTCGGAACCGGAGCGATCGGGCATCACGCAATTGAACGGATCTACGCGCTAACAAGGTTCAGTAGGAGTGGAACGGATGCGGAGCGCTCCCGAAAATATGCACAAAAAAAGACGGCTGCGGTTGTGTCGTACCGCAGCCGCCGTACTTTCAAGCCCGGATCAGGTCGCGAGGTTCGTAGTCGGCGGATGTCCGGGCGGGGCGGCCCAAACTCACCAACGGCTGAACGGGAATCATCGGTGAGTTCTTTTGCCGTCCGGCAGAGGGATGAGCCGTTGCGGATCAACCTCTGACTGTTAGGCGTTCAAAAGCATGGAACGGGTGGAGCTTTTGTCGCGGAACGCGCGTGCATTCGCGCGCAAGATCAAAGCACGACGGCGGCCGAGCGCATCGCGCCCCGGCCGCCGTCGTAATGAATCATCTGATAGCGTCGATCAGATTTCGTAGGTGAGCGTGAATTCGAGCAAGTTCTGAGTCTGCGAGCGGCTGTACAGGAACGGGTCGGTATAGCGGCCGCTGCGCCCCAGGAACCATGCCGAGTTGATCCCGACCAGCACGTTGCGCGAATAGCGATACACGTTGGTGGTCGTCACCGCGCCGCAAGCGTCGTCGATATCCCACTCGAACACATTGGTGCTGGTGAGCTGTCCGTTCATCAGCCAGTTGACCGCATCCACGAAGAAGAAGTTGCTGTCTTCGCGCAGCTTGCCGTACACGTTGCCCAGGTTCTGGATCGCATTGTCCGGACGATCAGGATACCAGGTGTTGACGTACTGGAACGTCAGGAACGTGTGCTGCTTCGAGATCCACGGAATGTAGGTCGGGCGGTCGCCGGCGACGATAAACCGCGTCATCTCGCTTTCCGACGCAACCGGATTAAGCGTGTATGCCGGTCCCGTGGTTTCGGTGGTGTTCACGTCGACTTTCGGCGCGAACAGCGTGTCGTAGCGGTAGACGATGTCGGTCACGTCCTTGTCGTAGTAGGTGCCGGTCAGACCGAAGAAGCTGCGGCGATCGAAGTCCTGCGAGAGCAGGATCTTGATGGTTCCCGCCTTCGGGATGCCCGGACGCGGCGGTCCGTACGCATAGTGGCCCAGATTCTCGAACGCGCCGCCGCCAAGATAGGTAAAGCCCGGGCCGGCCTGCGCCGCGCTGCAGGAGGTGCACAGTCCTTCTTTGTCGTAACGCATCTCGTACAGATAGATGAAGCTTGCCTGCAGGCCGTTGCCGATCGGCAACAGACTCGACAGGCGCGCGCCAAATTCGCTGTTCTTGATCGAGTTAGACGGGTAATGGCTTACGTTCTCGGTCGGCTCGTCGAAGAACAGGCCGCCGCTGTACAGCATCGGCTTGGCGTCGAGCGCACCATAGGTTCCTTCGCTAACCACCTGGCCGTTCTGATTGATCGTGGTTTTGGCCGACGCCGCTGGAATCGCCCACGGGCTGCGCGAATCGGTGGTGTTGCTGATACCGGAAGCTCCATCGCCCTCGAAGTCGCCCGGGATCACGAAGAACTCGAACTCGTTGTTCGCGGTCTTTAGAAAGTCGGGCAGGATATAGTTGAACTTGATCATCCGAAGATTGGTTCGCACGTCTTCGGTTGCTTCCGCACCGTAAACCCCATGCCAGGTGTAATTGATCGGGTTGGTGATTTCGGTGCCCGACAACGCGTCCGCTTCCGACCAGATGACTTCCTGCTTGCCGATGCGCATCGAGAAGTTGTCGGTGAAGTTGAGCTGCGCGTAGTACTCGTGCAGATTGTTCTGGAAGTACTGTTGCTGCAACTCTGACTGAGTGTACGGCGTCCAGTCGTGATCCGGCGGCGCGACGCCCTTGTCCTTCAGGGTTCCAACCGCGTCGTACCACGGCCGATAGAACGCGAAAAAGTCCGCGTCCTTCAGGAACAGGGTATCGAAGCGGCCCAGGAAGCTGTAGTTCTTGACGAAATGATAGTCGGGCCGAATGTCGCCCAACTGCCGCATCTCATCCAGATCCCAGTGGTTGAAGTCGAAGCTGCCACCGTGGTTCGTCGCTGCGGTTCCCAAGGTTGCGGTGGTGGTGGTCGGCGTCGGATGAGAAAGCGTGGTGGGGGTGCTGTTGAGGTTGCTGGAATTTTCGCCCCATCGCCCTTCTTCACGGGTCTCGAAGAATCCGAATACTGAAAAGTCGCCTTGCGTGATCGTCGCCATCGCCGCCGTCGACCACAAGGTCGCGACCGTAGCTACCGCGGCGATGGCAAGATTGCGCCATCGGGTTCGACGGTCCGAACCCACGGTTCTGCCTGTCATGAAAGTCCTCCTCCACCCGGCCCGAATCGTCATTCGATTTCCCCTTGAGCCGGACGCTCTCCCATGGCTGACGTGCGCAACTCCCGGAGACCGCCCGAACGAGCGGCACAAGGGCGCACGCAAGAACCCTAGTCGGGTCCTCGTGAATGTTAGGGGTTCAATGACGTGGAACAGGTATGTTCCACGTTTCGAGGGCGGCACGGAACGTCGGAATCATCGAATTGCGACGGCAGAACCATGAACTGACGTTCAGGAATGGGTCTTTGCTGATCGCCGTCAGCAAGAACTCATCTGCGCCGCGCTTGCTCACCACTGCCACTTGATCGGATTGCGGCTGTCCTCGCGATAGAGGCACAGAACTCCGGTTTTGATCCTGACTGCAAGGATACCGCCCAGCGCTGGGCTGTGATGCTGAATCTTGTCGATCGCGCGGCGGATCGCGCGCGTAACGTTCAGGCGCGATTTTTGAGTAGCGGATGCTGCCCGGCGGTCGCGTCCGCCAAGGCCGACCGCGCGCGCGAGTTCATGCGCGATGAACGAGATTTCCTCCTCGATTGCGCAGCCTTGTTCCACGTCGCCCCGCTCTTTCGCATGCCGCAGCGCCTCGTGCAGTTCATCCAAGCGGCGCCGATAAGCTTTCTTAGCGTTCGCATCGAGAACTTCGCCCGCGTCGGCGGAGCTATCGGAATGCAGACCAGCGCCCTTAAGTTCCTCGTTGGTCAAAGTTGTGGTACCGCGACGCGCCAGGTCCGAAACGTCGGATGCTTCGCTGCGAATTTCGAGCTCGCTCGCATGAAATTGGCGGCCTGGATAGCGCAGCAGTTGTTCAAGATAACGCATCCCGCGCGAATCCTTGATCCGGAAAGTGTCGCCACGATATGCGATGGTCCAGTACTCGCCCTCGCGCCGGAAGATGACGCCGTTTTCGATTCGATCGGCCACACTGGAGACCGGCGCAAGCGCGTGTAGCGCCGCCGCGCCCGAACCGACCTCGCTACCCAGCGTCCACGGAAGTTCAATCGAAGACGCATCTATTTCCGGCGTAACTGCCTGATTAGGCCGATTCTCGCGCCCGGGCTCAGCGCTGTCCGCTCCGACCTGCTCTGGCGTGTCGCCGAGCGCGCGAGCTATCGCGGCCAGAACCGCTCCGCTGTCGCCAAAAAACGGCACGTGCGCGTCGCCTTCCAGCGGTACGAACCAGCTTGACGGCATCCGCGCGGCAAGTTCGCGTCCCGCCTGGTAAGGAAAGACAGGATCGCCGATTCGATGAATCACGGTGCTCGGCACCTGCAATTTCGCGAGCATCGGCGTCACATCGATCCCGTAAAGGAGTCCGTGAGTGGCTCTGACGGCGTTACACCCTGACGCGCCGTTCTGATACATCGACGCAAGCACCTGGAGCGTGGCGCCGTCAGCGCTTGGGGCGTTCATGGTGGCGAGCAAACGCGTGCTCAAGTCCCAGTATTCGAACATCAGGGTTTCGATTGGCTCCGGGATCTTGCGCTCGATCGCCACATCGAGGCTGCGGCAGAAAGTGCCGTACAAAATCAGGTTGGATACTCGCTCCGGATGCATCGCGGCGTAGGAGATTGCGACCGGGCCGCCGGCGCCGATTCCCAACAGCGCAAAGCGCTCTAGATCGAGATTGTCGGCCACCGCTTCCAGCAGTCGGATTTCCGATTCGAGTGAGAAATCGTCGCGCTCGCGATCGGAAAGGCCGCAGCCATGCGAGTCATACCGGACCAGCGCGTGATGGCGCGCGATCGATTCGTAGAAATCGCGAATCGGTAGCGCCTGCCATTCCAAGTCGAGATGGCTCAGCCAGGGCGGCGTGCGTACGACCGGTGGACCGTCACCTGTAACCGAATATGCAATTCGAACAGCTTGAGCGGTCGTGAAAAACCGAATTCGCTGCTCCGCTCCCATCGAGCCCCCAAACGGGTTTCGCTCCAGTTAAACCGCCCAGAGCCATCGGACCGGAAAGGCATCCAGGATTCCCCTGAATTGGACTCGCCCCTGAATTCCCGCTTGGGGCGGCTCCGCTCCAGTGATTTGTCGGCCGGTCATCCGGGGAATTCACGGATGTAATCTGATGCGCTATGGAGCGCATCAGCACAAACGCGTCCCATCTCGCACTATATGCTTCGCTTTTTTGCACACCAAGTCAACTCCCGAACACCTGTTAGGCAAAAAGCCGCGTGATTTCCAATCATCTCTCATTAGCCACAGGAGCCGAAAGGCAGACAGCGCGTCGCGCGGCGATTCGCGAAGCGCGCTCGATCTGATCGATCCGGCAGGCGCAGTCGCTTGCCGAGCGCATCTGGCGGTCGTTCACGCAGACGCGTCCAAGAGCATATATTCAGCATGAGCAAATATTCAGGGAACACTTCACCTGAAATCAAAGGAGAACATCGGTGGACGCTAAAGCTGCAATACGCGAACGGGTTGAAGCGGATCGTGCGCACCTGATCGAGCTAAGCCATCGTATCCATGCAAATCCGGAACTCGGATTTCAGGAAGAAAAAGCATCGGCATGGATGTCGGAATTCTTAAGCGACGGCGGTCTTAAGGTCGAGCGCGGGGTATGCGGGCTGCCGACTGCGTTTGTCGCGCGCACGGGATCGGGTCCGCTGCACGTCGCGATTTGCGCCGAGTACGACTGTTTGCCGTCGATCGGGCACGCCTGCGGCCATAATGTGATCGCCGCGATGGCGGCGGGAGCGGGAATTGCCGCCGCAAGAGTGGCCGACGATATCGGCGTGACGGTCAGCGTGATTGGAACCCCGGCCGAGGAAATCGGCGACAACGGTGGCAAAATTCTCCTCTTGGAGCGCGGCGCATTCGACGGCGTGCACGCCGCGATGATGGTGCATCCCGCGCCAATGGACATGGTGGAACCGCCGGTTATCGCGATCGCGACCTTTGACGTGCATTACACGGGAAAAGAAGCGCATGCCTCGGCCTTTCCGGAAGCCGGCATCAATGCCGCCGACGCTCTAACCGTCGCGCAGACCGCTATCGGGCTCCTGCGCCAGCATATTCATGGAACCGATCGCGTTCACGGCATCGTCACGCACGGTGGCGAGGCTCCCAATATCGTGCCGGCGCATACCAGCGCCAGGTACATGGTCAGGGCAAAAAGCCTGAAAGATCTTGAGGAAATTCGCCGACGGGTGATGAATTGTTTCGAGGCCGGAGCACTGGCGACAGGATCGAAGCTTGAGGTTCGCGGCGGTAGCAAACCTTATGCCGAGATGGTTCACGACCACTCTCTCGCCTCAATCTATAAGCGGAATGCCGAGCAAATCGGGCGCGTTTTCCTCAATATACCGGGGATGGAGCGAGCAGCAGGATCAACCGACATGGGAAACATTTCGCTGGCAATCCCGTCTATCCATCCAATGATTGGGATCAACTCGCTGCCAGCGATTAACCATCAGCCGGAATTTACCGCACATTGTGTGACCAAAGACGCCGACCAGGCGGTCTTCGACGGTGCGATGGCGATGGCGTTCACGATCGCGGACGCGGCTGCGGACGCCGAGCTTCGAAATCGGCTCATCCAGCGAGGCGCTCATTCATAGATACGCAGCAGGCGTGCATAGATATGCGCTACGGATGCAGCGGAGGCATCCCGGAGCAATCACAAGGAACAGTGGACTGAAATGTCAAACCGCACCCGGGTTGCACAGAGAATCAATCATAATCATGAAGAACAGAGCGATCGCATCACGTTTCGCGGCGGCACCCTGATTCCGGAGATTACCCGCCGCGCTCTCGGCAGCTCGGCCGGACTAACCGTCAAGCGCGACCTTGAACGCTACTATGCGATGCTGCGGCGCGGGCTCGAAACCATATCGCTCAGCGAAGCCGAGGCGCGGCTCTTGTGCGAGGCGCTTAGAGGCTGGATTTTCGACATTTACAGCTATGAACTGGTGTGGGCGCGAATTGACGACGCAATCCGCAGCGACGCATTAGATCGCAAATACAAGGTCGATGGCACCGCGCTGGTGGAAAAGGTTCGCGGTCTGATGCCGGGGCAGAAACTCTCTCTCTTGGACGCGATCGAAATCGCGCTCGTCCATCAGGTCTCTCCGACCGCGCTCAGGGAGATCGGTTTGGTTCGCGAGTAGCGGCCTGCGGCGCCGCTATCATTGCTTGATTTCCCGGGCTTGCGCCCGCCGCCTGATTTCCGGTGCTTACGCTCGGCGCCCAGTGCACCAGCGGCTCTTTTGAGTTAATCATCGTCAGCACGAACTCGAATGGCTCGTTGGTTACCGTCACCGCTCCTTGATATGGGTCGGCCAGCTCGGTGATCGCCATGATCGTAAGCCCGATCAGCACCGCGAATGTCGCGCACATCAGCGCCTGCTGCCGGAATCGGCGTGATCCGAAGAAATACGAGAAGCCGATCGTGATGATGCAGCCGGCGTAAATCACCAGCCATACAACCGAGGGCAGATCCTCGTGATAATAGACGTATCGCAGTTGCCGAGCATCGCTCAGCATGTCCATCTCGTCCATACACTTCGATAGCGCCGCGCTTTCAACCGCGTTTTTGGGATTGTACGAGAGAAGCAATCTCCAGAGGCGTCCTTCACCGTCCAGCGTTTTCTCGAATTCCATGCTCGCCATCTGATTCCATTCATGATGCACCACCTGATCGGCATAGAAGTGGACCGCGGAAACCAGCTCATCGTGTATCGGTTCGGGAAACGCGCGGGAGAGGCTGTACAGGTTGGTTAGCGCAAGTGCTTCCGCCTGGGCCTTGGTGTTGGCGCGTTCAAAACGCTGCCACGCCGCCACAATCACGAACGCCAGCACCACGCCGTAGAATGCGCCGACCACGCCGAAGGTGTACCCGGCCACTTCGTGATCCTCGCGCAGAATCTGCGCGGGAACCCACTTACGAACCAGGTAAAGGCCGGCGATACTGCCGCCGCCGAAGATCACGATCACGAGTAACGTCTGTATGGAGGTACTGAAATCGAGAAAAAAGTGCATCCGCCTCCTCCCCTCTTCCCGCCGCTTACCAAGAAGAGTAAATGCCCGACGAGCTCTGGTAAAGTGCGGCAGTAACGTGCGGGGGGGGGGAATAGGCGGATGAGAAATCTGGTGCTGCTGGCGCTCGTGATCGCGGTCTGCGGATGCAGCCAGTTAAAGACAGACGCGTCGGATATTCGGGCGGATAACGCGGCGCTTAGCGCCGCCGCAAGAAAAATCATCGTGATTCGCGGCACCCAGATTCCGGGACATCCGGATTATTCGGTGCTCGGACCCGCGCAGGGCTACTGCGAAAAAGATCCGCATGGTGACACCCAGGCAATTCCTGGCGACAGCATGAAGCTCGCCGCGTATCGCGAATATGGCGGGCGAGTCGACGCGATTATCGGCGCTCACGCCTGGTATATGGATGTTGGCGATCAAACCAGCAGCGTCTATGAGCCGCACAGCCATACCGGTTACTGGGAATGCGCCGGCACCGCAGTAAGATTCACCGCTGCGACTCAGCTCCAATAGGACCGTGCAGTGGGTGGGCGCGTTTAGAACGCGGAGAATTGGCAAGGCATGCGAAGTCATTAGTTTGAGCCAAGTTTTAGAGATGCGCTGCGCGACGATCCCCTTCGACAGGCTCAGGGCAGGCTCTCGACTTCGGCAAAGGAATGCCTTCGCTCGGGATCACCTCAAAGAAAGCGCGTAGTTGCAACTTGGATCACCAATTCCAATCACTCTTTCCGCTGTCATCCAGAGCGAGCGCTGCGCGAGCCGAGGGATCGGCGCGAAGCGATTATCGTCAACGCTGCCGGCTCAAGGAATTCAAAGCCTCGCAGGACGGCGCGCTCGTCGTCATCCTGATGGGGGTCTCGGGCGCGGGAAAAACCACTATCGGAAAGCTTCTCGCCAGCTCGCTCGGCTGGGAATTTCACGACGCTGACGATCTGCACAGCAAGAAAAATCGCGCGAAGATGCATCACGGAATCGGGCTCACCGATGCCGACCGGCGGCCGTGGCTGAAGCGCATACGCGCGATTATCGACGGGAGCCTGAAAAACGGGCGATACGCGATTGTGGCGTGCTCGGCGCTTAAAGAGTCGTACCGAAAGGCGCTCGGATGCAATCGCGCGGGCGTCAAGCTTATATGGCTTACCGCCAGGCGCGAGGTGATCGCGACGCGGATCGCGGCTCGAATCGGGCATTTCGCTTCGCGGGAGCTCTTGGCAAGCCAGTTTGCCGATCTTGAGCCGCCCCGCGGCGTAATGCGGGTGAATGTCGATGCGACACCGCGTCAGATCGTCGCGGCGATTCGCCGCTGCCTGCCGCGACCTCCACAGCCTGCTCAGAAGCGATCTGGCCCGGGTCCGATGACAGGCGGGCGTGGTTGTGTCTAAAATACGCAAAGTCACGCGCGACAAGGCGGCACTCTAACTCAAGGACTCGCTGTGAAGACCGGCGCCAATTTCTTCAACCTCTACAATCATGATTTCATCCGCGTCGCGGTGGGCGTTCCCGCGCTCAGGGTCGCCGATCCGGCCTTCAATGGAGCGCAAACAATCGCGCTGATGCGCAAAGCGGCCGAGCAGCGCGCGATAGTTGCACTGTTCCCGGAGCTTGGGCTGTCCGCATACAGTTGCGACGATCTTTTTCAGCAGCGCGCGGTCCTGGACGGCGCCGAGGAGGCTCTTGCGGAAGTCGCCGACGCTTCCAGGGATCTCAACCTGATCGCGGTGGTGGGGATGCCGGTGCGGGCGGGTAATTCGCTGTTCAACTGCGCGATTGTGATTTCGCGCGGAAAGATTCTCGGCGTCGTTCCCAAAACGTATCCGCCGAACTATCGCGAATTTTACGAGCTCAGGCAGTTCGCCCCGGCCGACTCCGCGCTTGTGTCCGAGATCGATCTTGCGGGTCACCCGCGCGTGCCGTTCGGCACCAGCCTGATATTCCGTCATTCCGGCCAGCCCTACCTCGCGCTCCATACGGAGATCTGTGAAGACTTGTGGACTCCAATTCCGCCCTCCTCTTTCGCGGCGCTGGCGGGCGCGACCGTGCTGCTTAATCTTTCCGCGTCGAATATCACGGTCGGAAAAGCCGATTACCGCCGCGAACTGGTCACCAGCCAATCCGCGCGATGCCTCGCGGCGTATCTCTACTCCGCGGCCGGCCCGGGCGAATCGACCACCGATCTCGCGTGGGATGGCCACGCGATAATCTGCGAGAACGGGAACATCCTCGCCGAGTCGCATCGTTTTGCCGACGAGCCGCAGCTCATCTGCTCGGAGATCGATCTCGATCGGCTGATGCAGGAGCGGATGCGGCAGACCACCTTTGGCGATTCGGTGCGCCGCGAGCGCGAGAGGCTCAAGAACTTCGAATCGGTGGATTTCTCGTTCGATCTGCCGCTGTCCGAACGGATGCTGCCCGAGCGCGATTACGAGCGCTTTCCCTACGTGCCGTCGGATCCCGATCGGCGCGGCGAGCGCTGCGCCGAAGTCTATGAAATCCAGGTGCAGGGGCTCGCCAATCGGTTGCGATACGCGGGGCTCGAGCGCGTGGTGATCGGAATTTCGGGCGGGCTCGATTCCACCCACGCGCTTTTGGTGTGCGCCCAGGCGATCGATCGTATGGGGCTTTCGCGCAAGAACGTGCTGGCCTACACGATGCCGGGATTCGCGACCAGCGCGCGAACTCTGGTGCAGGCGCGGCGATTGATGGCGGCGCTCGGATGCACGGTCGGCGAAATCGACATCCGGCCGAGCGCGCGCCAGATGCTGAGCGACATCGATCATCCGTTCGCATCCGGCAAGAGTGTGTTCGACGTGACATTCGAAAATGTGCAGGCCGGCGAGCGCACCAGCCATCTTTTCCGGCTCGCGAATCTGAACGCGGCGCTGGTGGTCGGCACCGGAGACTTGAGCGAACTCGCGCTTGGATGGTGCACGTACGGGGTCGGCGATCAGATGTCGCATTACGCGGTCAATGCGAGCGTTCCCAAAACCCTGATTCAGCACGTGGTGCGATGGGTCGCCGAAACCGGGCGGCTCGGCCAGGAAGTGGGACCGGTGCTGGAGGAGATTCTGACGACGCCGATAAGCCCGGAACTGATTCCCGGCGCGGCAGAGAATGGCGCCGGCAAAGACAGCAAGGACGGCGGACCTTCGCAGCACAGCGAGGAGACTATCGGGCCTTACGAGCTGCAGGATTTCAATCTTTATTACGCGCTGCGGTTCGGCTTTGCCCCGCCGAAGATCGCGTTTCTATCTTATCTCGCGTGGCACGATCGCAAGCGCGGGCGATGGCCGGATGACGGAGTGGCAATCGCGCACAATGAGTACACGATCAAGAACATAAAGGATTACTTGAAAATTTTTCTGATCCGCTTTTTCCAGCAGAGCCAGTTCAAACGCTCGTGCATCCCCAATGCGCCAAAGGTCGGATCAGGCGGCTCGCTCTCGCCGCGCGGCGATTATCGCGCTCCTTCGGACAGCGTGGCGACCGCGTGGCTCAAAGCGCTGGAACTGGTTCCCGACACGGAAAAGATCGCGCCGCGCGCCTCGTCCTCGCGCCGCACGGCCGCGTCACGCGCCAGGTGAAATTTCCTCCAGCGAACGGCCGCGAGTCTCCGGAATCCATCCGA
>JASHOJ010000181.1 GCA_030041155.1 Candidatus Binataceae bacterium
GTCTCGGCGAGCTGCTCGGCGGTGCGGAATCCCCATTGGTAGAGGAGTTCGGCGTTGATGTCGCCGATGCCGGGGATGGCGTTGAGCGAGGCCCGCGCGGCGCGCGCCTCTTCTTCGGCTTCCGAATCGCTACGCAGATCGATCTTCCATCCGGACAACCGATGGGCGAGGCGCACGTTCTGGCCGCGCTTGCCGATCGCCAGCGAAAGCTGGTCGTCGGGCACTACGACCTCCATCGCGTGCTCGTCCTCGTCGATGATGACCTTGGAGACCTTGGCCGGCGCGAGCGCGCGGCACACCAGTTCGGCCTGGTCGTCGGTCCACGGCACGATATCGATTTTTTCGCCGCGCAGCTCCTGCACCACCGACTGGACCCGCGTGCCTTTCATGCCAACGCAGGCGCCGACTGGATCGACGTCGCTGTCCTTCGAGTAGACGGCGACTTTGGCCCGGCCGCCGGGCTCGCGCGCACATTGCCGGATCTCGACGATGCCTTCGTAGATCTCGGGCACCTCCTGCTCGAAGAGTTTCATCAAGAACAGGTTGGAAGTGCGCGAGAGCACGATCGCAAGTCCCTTTTCGGACAAGTCCACATCCAGGATCAGGGCTCGGATTCGGTCACCCTGGCGATAACGTTCGTGCGGAATCTGCTCCTTTTCGGGCAAGATCGCCTCGGTTCGCCCGAGGTTGACGATCATGTTCTTGCGTTCGAAGCGCTGGACGATGCCGGAGACGATCTCGCCCTTTCGATCCTTGAACTCGTTGTAGATCTGCTTGCGCTCGGCATCGCGGATGTGCTGGATGAGGTTCTGCTTGGCAGCCTGCGCCGCGATGCGGCCCATTGTGGCCGTGTCGAGCTTGATCAGGATTTCGTCGCCGACTGCCGCTTCGGGATCGTACTTGGCGTGGGCCTCCTCAAGTGTGGTCTCGGCGGCGGGATTGCCGACGTTCTCGACCACGGTCTTGATCTCGAACAACTCGATTTCGCCAAGCTCCGTGTTGAAGCGCGATTCGATATTGCGCTCGGCGCCGAAGGTCCGGCGCGCCGCCGAATGCATCATCTCCTCGACCGCGGCGATGACGATCGTCTTGTCGATGCCTTTTTCCTTCGAGACCTGCTCGATAACCCGGTTCAGATCGACCTGCATACCGCCTCCGCGGGCAACGCGGGCGCCCGCACGATGTGGCGCGGCGCC
Organism: Candidatus Binataceae bacterium; assembly: GCA_030041155.1. GTDB lineage: Bacteria > Desulfobacterota > Binatia > Binatales > Binataceae > JBARDN01. The sequence goes on from JASHOJ010000181.1 coordinate 1,197, forward strand.
ATCAACGGCGCGCGCGGCAAAACCCCGCGCCGCACTGCGCGGCCGGGGCCGATTAGAGATTCAACGTTTTCCAGTCCGGTTGCCAGAGTCTCCAAAATCGTATTCGAAATTCGCCCGCTCCATCTCGCCAAAGCCGATTGCGACCCGGCGATGACTGGTTTCGTCGTCAAGCTCAATTCCATCCGCATTCACTTGGGCCAGATTGCCGATAAACGACTTCTGCCCGTCGTGCGCGCGCAAAGTTCGCACCTTTATTCTCCCGCCCCGCACTGCCTCGAAATGCTCAAGCTTGCTAAGCGGCCGGTTAAGCCCCGGTGACGCGACTTCCAGCGTGTACCTCTCGGCAATCGGGTCGTACACGTCGAGCAAGTCGCTCAGCGTCGGGCTCAGCGTCTCGAGATCGCTAAGGGCAATCCCACCACCGGGCTTGTCGACCAGAAGCCGCAGTATCGAGCTGCGATTACCCTTGTGATACTCGGCCGCAACCAGCTCAAATCCCTGGCGCTCGATATGCGGTTCAAGCAACTCCGCAATCCTGGCCGATACCGGGTTTAGCGCCAGCACTCTCATTGTGCACGCCCCCTTCCGGCAATTGGGATGAAGCTTAGGGATTTATCCGGAACTTCCGGCGGCACCAACAAAAAAGTGGGCAAAGGCCCACTCAACGCCATTAAGGATACCGCGTCCGCACGCGCCCGGCAAGCAGCGCCTTGCGATCCATCGCAACACATTTTATCGCCTGCCATCCTCGTTACTCGTCGTTCAGTTACTCGTCATTTGGCAATTCGCAAAACGCGCAGCATAATTTGAGCGCGGAGCAAGCCCTTGCCGTCTATCTCGCTGATACCCGTCTCGGAATCGGAAAAACCAGTTCTATGGAAGCTTTTGCAGAGCTATCTCGCCGAGCTTTCGACCCTCGGCGGCGACGGCCCGCTAGATGGGGTCTATCCCTATCGATACTTCGACGCTTATTGGCATGAAGCCGAGCGATGGCCGCTATGGATTCGCTCCGACGGACAAACGGCAGGGTTTGCGATGGTCCGGCGGCAAAAAGAGCTTGGCGAAAAGGCTCGCATAGAGATGGCGGAGTTTTACGTCGAGCCAGCGCATCGCCGCGGAAAAATCGGGCTTTTCGCCGCTCGTGCTATCTTCGCGCGCTTTCCCGGAAAGTGGGAATTGTCTGAGTTCACCGCGAATGCCGGAGCGATCGCATTCTGGCGCCGCGTGCTCGCCGGCTTCGCCGATTATACGGAGATAATCAGCGGCGGTCGGATCGTGCAGCTATTCGAAGTAGCGGCTTCTGGCTGAGACCCGCCACTTTGGCATAAAAGCGATAGAAAAGCGAAAGGCGGGTTTGCAAGCCCGTGGCGCGTCGAAACTCATCCACCCTGGTCCCTAAGCACCGGAAAAGCGTTGGCAACACTTTCTGGAGCCTTCCAGGGCCATCCACGGGCCATCCCTGAGCGCCTGCATAGGTCCCATCGCGGCACACCGCACGGGAGGTCGAAGTCAACCGATAGGAGGTGACCTGTTCACTTCATGTCAAACAGCGTTTTCGGATCGTGACGCGAGGGTGAAGGCGCACGGCGCGCATCGCCGCCACGTCATCGCTGAGCGGTTTACTCCTCGTCGTCGCGCAGGCGGGCGAGCACCGAGAGATCTTCAAGGGTCGACGTATCGCCAAGAGTCTCGTCGCCGGACGCGATCTGGCGCAAAAGGCGGCGCATGATCTTGCCGCTGCGCGTCTTCGGCAGCGCCTCGGTGAAGCGGATTTCCTCGGGCCGCGCCAGCGCGCCGATTTCCTTGACCACGTGCTTGCGCAGCTCTTCCTTGAGCTTGTCGTCACCGTGGCGTCCGCCTTCGAGCGTAACGAAAGCGACCACGGCCTGCCCTTTCATCTCGTCCGGGCGGCCGACGCACGCGGCTTCCGCGACGGTTGCGTGCGAAACCAGCGCGCTTTCAATCTCCATCGTGCCGAGTCGATGGCCCGAGACGTTAATTACGTCGTCGACACGGCCCATGATCCAGAAATAACCGTCCGCGTCGCGACGCGCGCCGTCGCCGGTGAAATAGCATCCCTCAATCTGGCTGAAATAACTGCTCTTGTACCGATCCGGATCGCGAAAGATCGTGCTCAGCATCCCGGGCCACGGCCGCCTGACTACGAGCATCCCGCCCTGTCCGGCTTCGACCGGTTTGCCCTCGCGGGTCACGACTTCGGCGGCGACTCCGGGCAGCGGACGGGTTGCCGAACCGGGTTTGGTCGGGATCGCTCCGGGGACGGGGCTAATCATGATTCCGCCGGTCTCGGTCTGCCACCAGGTATCGACGATCGGGCATCGGTCGGCGCCGATCGTCTTGCGGTACCACATCCAGGCCTCGGGATTTATCGGCTCGCCGACCGATCCAAGCAGCCGCAGGCTCGACAGGTCGTGCTTTTTGACCCACGAGTCGCCCCACTTGATAAAGGTGCGGATTGCGGTCGGCGCGGTATAGAAGATGCTGACTCGATACTTCTCGATTAAGCGCCAGAAGCGATCGTTCTCAGGATGGTTCGGCGCGCCTTCGTACATCAGCACGGTCGCGCCCGCGGCAAGCGGTCCGTAGACGGTATAGCTGTGACCGGTAACCCATCCGATATCCGCTGTACACCAGTAGATATCGTCATCCTTCAGGTCGAACACCCACTTCATCGTCATCAAGGTGTGGGTGAGATAACCACCGATAGTGTGTAGCACTCCTTTGGGCTTGCCGGTGGTGCCCGAGGTGTAGAGCGTATAGAGGGGATGAGTCGAGTCGAGCTCGGCCGCGGCGCATTGCGCGCTCTGGCGCGGCACTATCTCGTGCCACCACACGTCGCGTCCGGATTTCATTTTGATATCGGACCCGACTCGGCGCACGACCAGAGTCTTCTCTACCGAGGGGCATTTAGCGAGCGCTTCATCGACATTCGCTTTCAGATCGACGTGAGCGCCGCGACGCCATCCGCCGTCAGCGGTTATACAGACCTTCGCCTCGGCATCGATAATCCGGTCGGCGAGCGCCTCGGCTGAGAATCCGCCGAACACAACTGAGTGGATCGCGCCGATTCGCGCGCACGCAAGCATCGCGATTGCCGCCTCGGGCACCAGCGGCATATAGATCGCGACTCGATCGCCGTCTTTTACCCCCAGTTCCTTAAGCGCATTGGCGGCGCGCGCGACCTCATCGGCCAGCATCTGATAGGTCAGCACGCGCGAGTCGCCGGGCTCGCCCTCCCAGATGATCGCGGCCTTGTTGCGGCGCGGGCCCTTAAGATGGCGGTCGAGGCAGTTGTACGCGGCGTTGATCTTTCCGCCGATAAACCATTTGGCGAACGGAAACTGCCAGTCCAGCACCTTGCTGAACGGCGCGAACCAGTCCAGATTGCGAGCGCATTCGCCCCAGAACGCTTCCGGGTCATCCGCGGCGCGCTTGCATAGAGCGTCATATTCGGCGCGTCCGTGCACATTTGCGTGCGCGACAAAATCATCCGGGGGCGCAAAGCTGCGCGCCTCGCTCAACAGAGACTCGATATCGATGCCGGCATCGGAGGCCACAGCTAAACCCTCCCGCGCGCCTCGCGCGTTTTGAGGCTCAAATACAGGGTCGCCGCGTCGCCGATCTCATGCCGATTGGAATGGATCGCGCGCATGCGGTCCAAAAGCTCGCTTTCGACACTGGGCGCAAGTTCGGCGGCGAGCTCGACCGCGCGCGCAGCCCATCTAAGCACCACCCGGCCTTCGGGTCCGCCGAAATCGTCGAAGAACCAGGCGCAGCTCGTAAGCACCGCCTGTCCGGCGCGGACCATTTCGAACATCCGCAGCAGCCGTTCGCGGCTTACTTCGCCGCTTACGCCGAAGCGGGTGAAGAACTCCTCATGCGCGGCGGGGTTCGAGTCAACCAGCACGCGCATCGAACCAGAGAGCGCGGCGATCGGATCTTTCACCAGGCCGGGCGCAAAGCGATCGTAAACCGCCTCGACGTGATTACTAACGAATTCCATCGCCATCCGAAGCGGCGCGCGCCATGCCTGCGAGGTCGCCTGATCGAGGCGGCATCCGCAGTCGCTGCGCCATCGCTCGACGCCGTGAGCGCAACTCCATGCGCTGGGCGCGTCGATCGTGAACGTGCCGCGAGCGCCGTGCTCCGCCAGGTACTGCTCACAATTAGTCACGATCACATCGTCACGCCGATCGAGCTGGATAAGCGCCCGCGCGAGCTCGGCAGCGCCGTTTTTCTTATGATGGCCAAAGGTCTCGCCGTCGGTCGCGATCATCAGCGCCGCGCCCTCGGGCAGTGCAAGCGCGGTCGCCGCGATCCATTCGGCAAGCCGCGCGCCATCCTCAAGCCCCTTGCCGAAGGAGACGGTTTGCGACAATTCGCGATCAAAGCGGAAAATTGAGACCTGCTGGGCGCCGCGCGACCATCGAAACGGTCCCGCGCCGCGGGTATTCGCGCCCTCGCCGTGATAGCGGCCCTGCTGCGGCGCCAGAATCACAAAGGAGATTCCCGCCGCCGCGATTGCGCCGAGAGTGTCATCATCGACGGCGCATTCGGGCAGCCACATACCGATTGGTTTGCGCCCGAATCGATAGACAAAGTCCTCGATTCCCCACGCGATCTGCAGGTCGCGACTGCGCTGCGTTAAGAGCGGCAGAATCGAATGATTGTAGGATTGCGCCATCGCGTTGCCATGGCCGCGCTGCCGCTCGCGCGAGAGCGCATCGCCGCGGACCATCGCGCGATAGGCGGCCTTGCCATGCGCCTCAATCCATTGGGCGAGGGTCGGTCCGAGATCGAAATTCAGCGTCTCATAATTGTTACGGACGTGAACGACCGTGCCTTCCATCGTATGCGCATGGGCATTGGCGGTGTACGACTCGCTCAAAATCCGTTCGTTCCAATTGGGAAAGGGAGCCGCACCCGGCTCGGGACTGATAAGACCGGTCCAGGGACTTTCGCGAGGCGGCTGATAAAAATGACCGTGTATTATGACGTAACGAGGTTCGCTCATCGTAAGTAGAATTTAGCGCGCGAGGGCCTCGGGTTTAAGCCCACTGGCGTGAAACGAGAACTCGGGTTACTCGGTACAAAAGGCGGACGCGAGACTTTAGTCTATGCGGCCGCGGCGCGAAACGATCCGCGAATCGCGGCTTCACCCTTCTGATTGCTCACAATCAGCTCGCCTTCGACGATTTTCTCGCCGTTCTGCTCGCGTTTTCCGGTGACTTTTCCGGTGCAGGCCACCAGGTCACCCGGCCATACGCGGGTCGCGAAGCGAACCTTGAAATTACGGACGTTGCCGATTCCCGCCCAATCGGTCAGCGCCTTCGAGAGCAGGCCCGCGGTGAACATCCCCTGAGCGAAAACGGTGGGAATACCGGCCGCCTCGACGAAGGTCTGATCGTAATGCAGCGGCACAAAGTCGCCTGACGCGCCCGCATAGCGGACGAAATCGGGACGGGTCACGCCCTCGACCACGAACCTGGGAATTTCGTCACCAACATTGACCGAATCAAATTTAAGTTTCTTCGCCATCGTGAAATCTCCGCGTGTAAACCGGGAACAAGTTTCCGTCTGGTATTGAGTGTTACGAGTTCAGGCTTTTACCGCCTGGCCGGTTTCGATAAGCGTGGACCGCGCGATCGCAACCTTCTCCCCACGCTGATTAGTGTACTCGGTTTCGCTGACCAGCAGCGTCATTTTGCCGCCGCGACCGCCCTCTTTTTCCATCACATCGGCAATTTTGCTGACGCCAGTCAGCACATCGCCGACGAAGATTGGCTTTAGCAGTTCGAACTCTTGCTCGCCGTGCAGGATTCGCCTCAGATCGAAGCCACCGAAGCCGGGGCTGGATGACTCGTCGGTCCAGAACGCGCTGGTCTGCAGGAAGGTGACAGGGACCGGAATTCCGCCGAGTTCTTTTTTGGCGGCTTCGGGATCCAAGTACAGTGGATTAGGATCTTTGATCGCGCGGGCGAACTCGCGCACTTTGCTCCATTCGATGGGCATCTTGAAGGGCTTGCCGGTGCGTCCGACGATACTCTTGTCGGCCATAGAAAATGGTCCTCTCGATGACGGAAGTGCTTGCGAAAAGAGCTTCCGGTTTTTGGCGGCTCCGGCGCAGCGGCCGAGACCGACTGGCAGATGCCGTACCACGGCGCGCCCGCTCCTGCCAAGCGCTCGGAGGGTTGTGGCGAATACCGACAGGCCGGTGGCGTACGCGCTTATCCATGAGATATAAGATTCTTGACTAATCGACGCGGGGGTTGTTGTGGCGGTACCTGACGAGGTCGGCTTCTTGCCCGACCAGGATAATACTCCAGAAGGGCTGGCCGGTTTGCGCCGAGCGAACGAGGTGCTTCGTCACAATCGTTGGCCAAAACCCTTCGATAAAACCACTCATCGTCTCCGATTGGGTGACGCCCGAGATATAGGATGGCTCAAAGAAAATTCCGTCCACCTCATCGTAACGTCTCCGCCGTACTGGGTGCTGAAAGAATATCATTCGTCGCCTGGGCAGCTGGGCGAAATCAAGGATTACGAAGAATTTCTGACCGAACTGGATAAGGTCTGGTTGGAATCAGTTCGGGTTCTGGTTCCTGGAGGGCGCATTTGTTGCGTTGTCGGCGACGTGTGTGTCCCCCGCAAAAAATCGGGCAGACATTACGTGATGCCGTTGCACGCAGACATCCAGGTGCGTTCCCGAAAGCTTGGCCTCGACTGTCTTACCCCGATCCTCTGGCACAAGATCTCAAACGGCGTAACGGAGGTTCAGGGCAACGGCGCCGGCTTCTATGGCAAGCCGTATCAGCCGGGAGCGGTAGTGAAGAACGACGTTGAGCACATTTTGTTTCTCCGAAAACCGGGAGGCTACCGTTCAGTCACCACGATTCAAAAGGCCTTATCGATGCTCGCTCCGACCGAGATGAAAGCATGGTTTAGACCCTTTTGGACTGACGTAAAGGGCGCTTCAACGCGCGCCGGACATCCGGCGCCCTTTCCGGTTGAGTTGGCCGAACGCCTGGTACGGATGTTTTCATTCGCAGGCGATACCGTTCTGGACCCATTCGTTGGCACCGGAACTACATCGGTCGCGGCATTCAGCAGCGGACGTAACTCGGTCGGCTTGGACGTGGAGCGAAGATACCTACAAATGGCATACAAGCGGCTCAGGGAAGCGGCCTCCGCTCGACGCCTGTTTGGTTCTCCCTTCGCTGACATTCGGCGCGAAGAGTTCTAAGGGCAGCGGCTTTGGAATTTCGTCTGCTTGAGTCCTTTCGAAGCGCGTTCGAGGGGAAACCGTACGTTCATAGGAATCCGACGATTGGCGACAACATAGCGCAATGGATCTACGAAGATCTCTATCATCTGGGAAAATCGAAGACATTTAAGCGCCGGGTTGAAGACAGCGAGGTAGTTCTGAACGTCCGCAATCTTAGAGTTGGTGTGAGCGCAAGGCGTGGTGACGGCACACTCGGCGAACTGGTTCCTGGCAGCAAATCGATTGTAGACAAAGGATTCGCTGTACAGCGGGGCAATATCGCCACGGTAGAAATCGGCGTGGAAGTCAAGATCCTCGCGAAATCCATGATCAAGCAGATAGATCGAGTGAAGCGAGATTTGACCGGCCAAGTTACAGAATTTAAAAAAGCCGGCGGCCAGCCGATCTGCATTGGAATCGTCGGGATAAATCGCGCCGAAAAATATCATTCATTCGAAGGAAAGAATGAATACGACACCACCGGTCGAGCGTCCAAGCCGCATCCGGCGGCGGAGGCTGAAAGTGCCGAGCAACACCTCGACCGCGATGTGCGTCCTCAGTTCGACGAGTTCCTGATACTCCGATTTACGGCAACCAACCTCCCGCCTTACCCATTTTCGTGGGTAGACCCGGAGAATACCGCTCTCATCTACGGCGCGCTGCTCACCCGCGTATCCAGGAAATACGACGAGCGCTTCGGCTAGATCATTCCGGCGGCAGCGGCGCTACTCCATGGCGCGGGGAGAGGTGCCGCCGTCGATTACCAGCAGCGACCCGGTCATGTAGCTCGACGCGTCCGACGCAAGAAAGATGCACGGGTACGCGATCTCGTCCACCGTGCCGAAGCGCCCGAGCGCGCGCGACCTGGCGACCGCCTCCTTCACCTTCGGATTGGGCCATACCCGCGGCGCGGCGCCTTCGGTGTCGATCGGCCCGGGCGCAATACAGTTGACGCGGACGCCACGATCTCCCCATTCGCTCGCGTGCGAAACCGTAAGGTTGATCACGCCGGCCTTGGATGCGCCGTACGGAAGCATATGCGACGATCCGTCGATTCCGGCGGTCGAGGAGATGTTGATGATCGATCCGCCGGACTTTTGCGCGAAGAATTGGCGCGCCGCCGCCTTGGAGCAGAAAAACACGCCGTCAAGGTTGATCGCAACCACCGCCTTCCATCCGTTGGGTCTGAGGTCGAGCGAAGAGCTTGCGATACTCGCTCCATGATTGTTGATGAGGACATCGAGGCGGCCGAAATGCTTGACCGCCGTCGCCACCATCGCGTCGCACTGATCCGAGTCGCGCACGTCGCACTGAGTCATCTCGCATTTGCCGCCCTCGCGGCGGATCTGGTCGCGGACTTTTTCGAGATTTTCGACTTTGCGGCTCGCGATCAGGACCGGCGCGCCGCGCTTTGCGAACTCATGTGCGATCGACTCGCCAATACCGGTGCCGCCGCCGGTCACGATCGTAACTTTGCCTTCGATACTGAATGGATCCTTCAAGTTGAAAACCCTCCTCGAGTGAATCGATACGATCCGCAGGCGACTTTTTATGGCATCGCGCCGCGGATGAGAAAACTCGCGCCGCTTCAGCTTGCGCCCAATCGAGCCAGCGCCGATCGGGCCTCCTGTTCGGCGGCGGATTCGCTTGGATCGGTGGATTCGGCGGCGGCCTTGAAATGCTGAATCGCGGCGGCGCGATTGTTAAGCGCCTCGTATGCGCGGGCGACGTTTAACTCCGCGCGCGGATTTCCTGGGCATGCGGAAAGCGCATCTTGATAATAGCCTAGCGCGCGCGTGCTATCGCCGGCGGCCATCTTGTCGCCGCCGTGGCGGGTCGCTTCCGACATAACCGCCATGTCGCACCCGCCCGCCGACGAATTCGATGACATCGATGCGATTGGAGTCGCCGCGCCCGGTGATGTGCCTGAAGCCTGCTCCGCAAGCATCTCCTGAATCTGCATCTGGTTCTGCTCGATCTGCTTTTGCTGCTGCTGAACCAGCGCCTGATTCGACTTGAGCGCAGCGCTCTCGCATCCGGCGGCGCCAAGGACAAGAGCGGCCGCGACCGCCGCCACAGAAAACATAAGCGCGAATCGATCGTGGAAAATCGAGATCAAGTTGTGCGGCTTCATCCCCTCACTTCCGATGCTCGGGCATTTGAGCGCGGGCAGCTAGCAATAAACCTTTGCACTCGGCGCGATGTCAATGGCGGAGTGGAGCTTTCACCCGCCTGCGCAAATGCGCTACACAAGGGAACTCGCGATGCTTTCCTTAAAGAAGAAAGCGATGGATGGATTCTCTGAAAGCGCGCGGCACCGCCAGCCCGGTTATCGGTCCTGACAACTGCCGGCGCTTCAGCTCCTGGCAGCGAGGCTAATGTCGTGAAATTCGCCGATGCATTGCGGCGCCTGCTCGACGGCAATCAGCGTTTCCTTGCCGGCGGGATGGAGCATCCGCGCCAGACACCCGAACGGCGCGCGGAAACGGCCAAAGGGCAGCATCCGTTCGCGACCGTGCTGGCATGTTCGGATTCCCGCACCGCGCCCGAGATCGTTTTTGACCAGGGCTTGGGCGATTTTTTTGTGGCGCGCGTTGCCGGCAATGTCGCCGACCAGTTAGTGGTCGAGAGCCTTGAGTACGCGGTGACCAATCTCGAAACCAACCTGATCGTGGTGCTGGGGCATACCCATTGCGGCGCTGTAACGGCGGCGGTGCAGGCTTATGCCGCGGCGGAAGAGGATCTCGGGCAGATGCTACGCAAGCTGCGTCCGGCGGTAACGATCTCGAAATCGATGCCGGGCGACCCCGTTGAGAATGCAGTGCGCGAGAACGTGAAACTTGTGACCGGAGCGTTTGCGACCGAAGGGCCGCTTGCGCCGATGGTTAAAAGCGGAAAACTCAAAATTGTCGGCGCCGTCTATGACATCGATACCGGCAAGGTCACGCTTCTCGGTACAGATTCCTCAACCAAGTAGGTAGCGCGCCGTTACTGAGGCACCGCAACGACGGTTACTCCCGCGATTGCCGAGGCCGCCTGCCCATCGCTGGTTTCGGCGGTGACCGTAACCGTGTAGGTGCCCGGATTGGTGTACGTGTGGTAGAGCACCGTCGGCGGCATCGTTGATATCTGGCCGTCGCCAAAGCTGAAGCGATAGCTGACGAAGGGGGCCGAGTCGGGATTCGCGTTATTCACGAAAAATCCCACCTCCAGCGGCGCGGCCCCATAGCCGGGCACAACTTGTAGCGTAAGGCGCGGTATGTTCGGGAATTGGATTTGCGGAGTAGCGGACGCTTCGGGAGAGGCGCCTGACTCCTGTCCGAATGCCGCCGACCGCGGAGACAGCGCCGCGGCGCAGATTGCGATCAGTACCGCAAGTGCGGCCGCGGCGGTGCCAGACTGGATCCAGGAGCCGCTTTTCTTAACATCCTTTCGCGCGGAGATGCGCCGGCGACTCACTGCATCACGACCCCGCCGTCGGGATGCAGGATCGACCCCGTGTAATACCTGCCCTCTTCGCTTGCGAGGAACAACGCGGTGTTGGCGACATCCAGCGGCTCGCCGATACGCTTTAGCGGCACCCGGTCGAGGAGCTGCTTCATGAATCCCTCGGTGTTCTGCAGATTCGCCGTCATCGGCGTGTTGATAAAGCCCGGCCCGATCGCGTTGGCGGTAATCCCGTACTGAGCCAGCTCGACCGCGAGCACCTTGGTGAGCATCCAGACTCCGGCCTTGCTGACCGAATATTCGCCGACGCCCGGAGTCGGCAGCTTTGCCGCGCCGGAGGAGATATTGATGATCCTGCCGCCCTTGCCGGCTTTGATCATCGCGCGCGAGACTTCGCGGTCGGTGATAAACACGCCGTCCAGATTGACGCTGATGACCTTCTTCCAGTCGGCGAGCGGCTTCTCGGAAAGCGGTCCCATCGCCGGGTTGCCCTCCTCTCCGTAGCGCGCGTGCGAGATGCCCGCGGCGGCGACCAGAATGTCGATACCGCCAAGCTCGCGCACGCATCGCTCGACCATCGCGGCTACCTGCTGTTCGGCGCTGGTATCCACCTGATGCGCGTGCGCGCGGCGGCCGAGCGCGCGGACTTTCTGCGCGGTTTCCTCCGCGGCGGTGAGATGGCGGTCGGCAACGAACACGTTTGCGCCTTCCTCCGCAAACCTGATCGCGGTGGCGCGGCCGATTCCGCTTGCGCCGCCGGTTATGAGCGCGGATTTTCCTTCCAGTCTGAGACTCATGGGCTTGCTCCCGTAGTCATTCGCAACGTTGATGTTCGACGAGTGCGCCAGCAGGCGGTTTTCGACTCAACACGATTGTTATCACGCTGCGAGCGCAGGCTTCCAGCGCCGCGCCCGAGCGCGTGATTTCTATATGCTCGAAGCGCCGCGTCGATTATTATTATGCGCGATGGCACAAATCCAAGCGGCTACCGACGCACCGGAGCCGACCAGCAGGTTTGTTGAAGTCGAAGGCATCAAGCTTCATTACCTGGACTGGGGCGGAAATCCGGACAAGCACACCTTTCTACTCCTGCATGGCGGGGCGGCGCATGTTCACTGGTGGGACACGGTCGCACCGCTGCTGGTGCCATATGGGCGAGTGATCGCGCTGGATTTTCGCGGTCACGGACGCAGCGCGTGGGCCGATCCGCCGCATTACGGACCGCAATGGTACACACGCGACGTGAAAGGGATACTCGAGCATTTGAAGGCCCGCGTGATCCTGGTCGGGCACTCGATGGGCGGCGCGGTGGCGCAGTGGGTCGCAACCCAGTGTCGCGAGAAGCTCGAAGCGCTCATCCTGATTGATTCGCCCAACGGACCACCGCCGCTCCTGCGACGGCTTAAGTGGCGATGGCGCCGGCGAGCACGCGGAGGACCGCGGCCGGAACTGAAGACCTTCGATGACATCAAAGGCAAGTTCCGGCTCTCGCCGCCCGAGACCTATTTATCCCGCGCCGATCTGGAGCGGCTTGCCGAGCTCGGTTCTTTGCAGCTCGACAACGGCAACTGGGCGTTTCGGGTGGATCCGCGCACGCGCGCATGGCGCAAGTTCGAGCGCGAAGGGCGCAAGCCGCGCCTTAAAGACATCGCGATACCGGTGCTGATATTGCGCGGCGCGCAGAGCACCCTGATGCGTGCGCGGCCTTCGCGCCGGATGCATCGCACAATCCGCGGATCGATCTACAAGGAGATACCGCGCGCATACCATCACGTACCGCTCGACAACCCGCGCGATACGGCCGCGGCGATTGTCGATTTTGTCGAAAGCTTGTAAGTCGCCGCGCGCCGATTCCTTGGCTCGGCGAAAGCGTGCCTCGCCTGGGATGACAGATTTCGGACGCGCGGACGATCAGGCGCGAAGCAGGAAGTCGCTCAGGTCCATCGCGAATTGCCCGTCAGTCAGGCTCATCGACTTGGGTGAGCGCTTGAGCTGAAGGCGGCTGATGTCTTGCTCGCGCGGGAGAACATAAATGATGTCGCCGGCCGCCATCGAGACGACGCGCACGCGCTCATCGCCGCGGCGCTCGGTGCCGGCAACCTCGTAGGGGCTGACGTGATAGCTGAAACCGCGCGCGCGAATCGCGCCCTCGTCAACCTCCTCGACGATGGCGACAAAGATTCGGGTGTTATCGTCGCGGAACAGGCGCTTGTCGATAACCACAATCCGGTCGCCTTCGCGGATTATCGGCATCTCGTTTTCCTCCCTACTCAGCTCATCCGGTTGTCGTGAACCTGTCGCGCGTAACGGCCGCGATCTCTCCATCGCTAGTTAATTTACACCACCGGGCGCGTGTTCGCATCGCAATACGCTTCGTTGATAAGCGGGCTTGCACGGAGGTGGTTTGCAGAACGGGAATATGACGGTCTTCCCGCGGGGAAAGGTCGGCCGCCATATTCCCGCCGCAAAAGCGGTGCGCCTCAGGCGCTGGCGTGAACCTCGCGTGGGCGCGAAGGCTGATTCTGCGCGGACGCCGGTTGCGCCGCCGACGACGCCATCCAGCCGCGAATCACGTCGCTCAACTCGCGCGCTCGAATAAGGTCGAGTCCGAAGCGAATCGGCAGCGAGCGCGGCAGCGCTTCGATTGCCTCGCGTCCCTGTGGCCGGCTGGCCAGCCGATCGATCAGCCGCATCGTCAGCGCGCGGCGCGCGCCGCGCAGGTTCGCGTCATTGAAGGTCCTGACGATCAATTCCACTCCTAGCCGCATTGCGTCGGCAAGTCCGATCGCGGGCGAGGTGAAATGATCGAGCGCCTGCCGCAGCGGAAACTGGTCGGGATTCCACATCGCGACCGCGCCCGCGCGCAGCAACGAATCAATCGTGGGCGGCGTAAACGAGTAGCTCCATCCCGAGAGCTTGGTGTTGGCGGTGGCGAGCTCAGCCGGATCAAGGCATCCGGCCCGCACCCGCGACTGCAGCGCCGCGCCGGTCCATACGCGCCTGACGCCAAACTCGGATTTCGCGAACCCCGCGAGCACCCGGTCGTCGGTCCACAGCACATGCCCCGGCATCGCGGCCAGCACCACACTCTCGGCGCCGTGACGCCCGAGCATCCGCACCAGATGCTCTCGGCGGTCCCCATCGACCACGGCAAGCGCGGCGCCGTCGCGCACCCGGCATACGGATTGGATGCCGTCGGCCAGCGATTTGAGCTGAACATCGGTGCGCAGCTTGGCGTCGTTCGGATTGCCGCTGACCGACGCGGAAAATCCCGGCGGCAGTTTGAGCAGCGCCTCCTCGAACTGTAGCCGGCGCAGTTCCGCCAGGGTTCCCTGCGAGACGACGAACTGGCGCGGCCATGTCGCAAGCAGATGCAAACGCCCGAGCATGCACAGGGTCGCGATCGCGGTCAGATCGATCACGACCGCGCTTGCGCGATCGAAAAACCCGACCGCCTCTTCAAGTTCCGCCGGTGCACCGTAACAGCACTGCACCGTCGATTCCGGACGCTGCGCGAGCAAAAACATCGTCTGCAGGTCGTTTACGCCGAGCCGATCGGCTATCGCATGAAGCGGAATCGGATTTGCAGCGTAGACGCGATCCACCGTGTTAAGCACGTCATCGCGGCGAGTCGCGGAACCCAGCAAGTCGTCAAGCCGCTCCGGCAACGCGCTCCAATCCACCGGCTCCGCGCGCGGCGGTTCTATCTCGACTTCCGGCTGTCCCGGAAAGCGCCGGCTCCATCCGCCGGCCGAATCCTGGAATCGCCATGCGTATTTGCTGACGATCTGGCGCACCACTCCCGATTTGCGGCTGAAGCGGCCCTCGGGCAGTTGAAACTTGTCCCCCACACGCTTGCCCTTGAGCGCCTTCGCCATCGGCGACACCGGTCCGTACTCGTCGATCGATTCATCGGGTTCGTCGGCATCTTCAAGAACGATCCACTTGTCGACGTTGGTGTCCTGTTCGGCGAAGCAGACGGCCGCTCCTGGAGCGGCAGTATCGAAATCGGCGATATGCGGCACGGGTCCGATTGGACCGAGTGCACCAAGGAACGCGCGATGCGCGTCGATGTCGTTGGGTCGCCGCCGCAGCATGTCATACGCATAGCTGAGCGCTTCGCTGGCGCGCCCGCCCTCCCGCATAATCCGCACCGCTTCGCGTCCGAGCGCGGGGGGAACGGCCTTCGCAAACGGCATCGAAGAGGGATCGGCGATGACCAGTTCACGCCGGCCGATACGATCCGCGACGATCGATCTCCGCAGACGCATCACGGCGTCCTCGGGATGCTGGGCGAGATGCTGCTGAATCACCTGCAGGGCTGCCTCAGGATCGTTGCGTTCCAGCCGTTCGAGATCGGTTTCAGACGGCGGCGGGGCATTCTCGGCGCCGTCGGGCGCGCTCGAAAGCTGGGTCAGGATGTCCTCGCGCCCGAGGCGCAGCGCGCAATCGATCAGGCGGCGCATGTCCGCCGGACCCGCACTCGACTGGAGCGATTGCCAGAGCGGCAACGCGTCGCGATAGCGGCCGAGATCGTGCAACAGGGCGGCGAGCTTGCGGCGCTCCTCTGGCGAAGTGGCGGAATCATTGGTCGCGGCGCCGTTTTGCGCGGCCAGCACCTCATCGGCGAGAGTCGAGGCCTGATCGAATTTGCCTTGCGCGATCCTCAAGTTCGCGCGCAGCAGCTTCTGGCTGGCGGGCGCAATCCGATCGTCGGAAGCACTCGCGAGAAGCGCGTCAGCCTCGTGCCATCGCTCAAGTCTTCCGAGCACATCGATCGCGGCCGAAAGCGCGAATGGAAATTCGTCGCGCGGAACACATTCGGGCCGCGCGATGGCCCGCGTGAGCATCTCCGCCGCCGACTGGATATCGCCCGGATCGTCGCGCTCGCGCAGCGTAATCGCGAGATGATACTCGGCGTCATCGCGTCCCCCGACCGCCGCCGCGCGCTCGAACGCCGCAATCGCCTCGTTCAAACTTCCACGCGCGCGCAAAACGATTCCGTACTCGACCAGCGCGCTTGCATCTTCGCGCTTGAGCGTATGCGCCTGCTCGATGTCTTTGCCGGCGCCATCGGCGTCGTGCAACGCGATACGCGCCTGGGCGCGCCCGATAAGTCCCTGCACCTCGTTCTGCGCGGACGATTCGGCGCGCGCCAGCTCAATAGCCTGAGTGAAGCAGGTCTCCGCTTCGCGCAGACGCGAGCTTTCAGGCGGCTCGGCCGGTGGACCGCCCGATTCCGCGTTGGCCGGCGTTGTCGCGACCGCGACTGCGCCCGAGAGGTCGGCCAGCAGGATCGATTGCCCCAGAATCAGCCACGGATCGGACTGGCCCTGCATGCTTTGCGAAGCAGAGCGGGCGTAACGCTCGGCGCGAAGGTAGTCGGCAGTGCCGAGCGCGCGCCGCGCCATCACCATCGCGACTTCTGGATCCGCGCCAAGCTCGGGCGGCACGGTGGATTCGAGCGCCACCGCATCCGTGGCGAGCGGCGCGTTGTTGAGCCACAGCGCCAGCGCGCGTCCGCTTGACGGAAATTGACTCCTGAGACGGTCGGCAAGCGCGTGCGCGCGATCGCGCTCGCCGAGCAGCTCATGGGCAAGCGCCTCGTTGGTGCAGGCCTGCTCATCTTCGGGTTGCAGCGAGCGCGCGGCGATAAACAGCATCGCGGCGCGGCGCGACTCTCCCTCGCCCATCCAGGCAACGCCGAGATTGGTCAGCACCCGGAATTTCTGCGACGGATTAAGCTCCGACCAGCACTGCTCACGCAGCCGTAGAAGCCCGAGCCGCGCCATCTGGCAATCGCGACGGCCGATCGCTTCGGCGGCGGCCGTGATTTCGGCCTCCAGCGCATCGGGCGGCGCGCCGTTGGGCTCGGCCATCACCGGGCGCGGCTCAAGCTGCACTACACAATCGGCCCGGGTGATCGCCTGGCGTTTGGCGCCGGCGCCGAGCTCGGTCAGGATTTGCGGATACTCGTCCAACAGCTCCTGGATATCGTTCCAAGTGATAAGTTCGACCGCTACGCCGCCCTTGTGCGCACGATTCAGATCGTAAAGTGTGCGCTTGTGGCTATCGCTGCGTGCGGCGGTGGTTGCGATGACGAACCGTCCGATCGGCAGCCCGAAACTCAGAGCGCGCTCCGCGGCGTCCTTTATCTCTTTCGCCTGGAGGGCATTCTGAGCCTCGCGCAGCTCGCATCGGACGGCGGCCAAACGCGGACGGCCGCTGATCTCGAGCAGATGGATTCCCTTTTCACGGCGGCCGGAATCACGCACCCGCTCGAGCTGAGGAATCTGCCAATGGCGCCGCAGAAGCTTGAGGCAGAGCCGCTCGAGCTCTTCCGCGCTTCCGGGCAGCGGATAACCAGCACCGGATGTAGCCATAATGTATAAATAACTAACATAATGACGAACACGGCGAAAGCGTTCGCGCCAGAAGTCATCGTGGCCGGCCAGTGACAATCTATGCGGGCGGATGCGGCGCTGGTACCATGAACAGTTTGGGCGATGCTTACGCTTGACGACATAAGCAAGTCGTTCGGCGCGCGCAGGATTCTCGATCGGGTGAGCTGGTCGATGGACGACGCGGCGCGGGTCGGGCTGGTCGGGCTCAATGGAGCGGGAAAGACCACGCTTTTGCGGATGGTCGCGGAGGAAACCGCGCCGGATTCCGGACGAATCGCGCGTCCGCAGAAATCGCGCGTCGGATATCTGGCGCAGGACGCTCCCGAGATGGGTGGACGGAGGTTGCTGGCCGAAACACTCTCGGTGCTGGAGCGGATGCACGAGCTGGAGCGGCGCGGACGCGAGCTTGAAGACTTGCTCGCGCGCGAGCATTCGGGGCCGAGCCATGACGCCGCGCTCGCCGAGTATGGCGAGGTTTTGCACGAGTTGGAGCGGCGCGACTTCTACAGCGCCGAGGCGCGCGCCAAGGCGGTGCTTTTCGGCCTTGGGTTCAAGGAAGACGATCTTGAGCGCGACGTAAAGGAGTTCTCCGGTGGAATCAGGATGCGAATCGCGCTTGCGAAACTTTTGCTCGACGCGCCCGACTTCCTGATGCTCGACGAGCCAACGAATCATCTCGATATCGAGGCGCGCAACTGGCTGGAGGATTATCTCGGCGCGTATCAGGGCGCGATAATCGTGGTCTCGCACGACCGCTATTTCCTCGATCGAGTCACCGATCGGACGCTCGAACTGGCGCGCGGTCATCTGACCGAATATCCGGGCGGCTATTCGCGCTACCTGGTGCAGCGCGATGAGCGATACGCGATCGAGATCGCCGCGTATGCGAATCAGCGCGCCGAAATCGAACACATGGAGGCATTTGTCAGCCGCTTCCGCTACCAGGCGAGCAAGGCGCGGCTGGTCCAGAGTCGGAAAAGCAGCTTGAAAAAATCGACCGCCTGGAATCTCCCGCGGGCGCGGAAAAGCCGCCCGCGATCGTCTTCCCGGAGTGTGAGCGCGGCGCGCGGCGCGTGGCCGAACTCAAGCACGCGAGCAAGAAGTACGGCGCGCTCACGGTGTACGACGGGATAGACCTGGTGATCGAGCGCGGGCAGAAGATCGCGCTGGTCGGGCCGAACGGCGCCGGAAAATCCACCATGATGAAGCTCATCGCGGGAGTCGAGAAGCTCACCGGCGGCGATCGTGTTATCGGCGACAAGGTGCGGATGGGCTATTTCGCGCAGGATCTGGCGGAATCGCTCGATTACGAGAAGACCGTGATACAGGAGCTTTCGGGTTCTGCATCGGCGCTCACCACGCCGCAGATTCGCGGCCTGCTCGGAGCGATGCTCTTTTCGGGCGACGACGTTGACAAGCGGGTCGCGGTTCTCTCGGGCGGAGAACGAGCGCGGCTGGCGCTCGCCAAAGTGCTGGCCCAGCGCAACAATTGCCTGCTTCTGGACGAGCCGACCAACAATCTGGACATCGTCGCAAAGGACTCGCTGCTGGAGGCGCTCAGGCGTTTTCCCGGAACCGTGCTGATCGTCAGCCACGATCGGTTTGTGCTCAACGAGCTCGCGACCGAGGTTATCGAAGTCGGACGCGGACAGGCGGTGCGCTATCTCGGCAACTACGATCGATACCTGGAAAAGAAAGCGGCGCTGGAGCAGCAAAGCAGCGGCGTCACCTCGCATAAGGATGGCTCGCGGTCGGCCACGGATCGCGATCGTATCGGCTCGGCCGCAAACGAGCATCGCGAGCGCGCGGGCGGGAATCATCGCGCTCGCGACGGTGCGGACGCGGGCCGTCGTCACGAGCGGGCCGCGAAGCGGCGCGAGCAGATTGAGGCGGAGATCGAAAAGAAGGAGGCCGAACGCGCAAGCCTGGCCGAGCAGATGAATGACCCGAACTTCTATCTTGCCCGCAACGATGCGGACGAATTGATCGCGCGCTACGAGAAGCTGGGCTGCGATGTCGAGCGGCTGTACGCCGACCTGGTGAAGTCGGAAGAATCAGCGGCCGGCTAGATAAGCGCGATCGTGCTGCGCAACCGTCAGCGCAGCTCGCGGAAGTGCGCCCGGATATCCTCGGCCAGAAGCCGCGGCTCCTCCATCGCGGCAAAATGCCCCCCGCGCGGCATCGGCGTCCACCGCACGACGTTGTACACGCGCTCGGCCCAATGACGCGGCGGAACGATCAGCTCGGCCGGGAAAATCGCGACCGCGGTCGGCGCCTCGATCCTCGTGCCGGGCTTGAGCCGCCATGGATGATGCCGCGCCTCGTAGTAAAGGCGGGTCGATGAATTGATCGTCTGCGTCACCCAGTAAATCATCACGTTAGTCAGTAGCTGATCCTTGCTGAAGCGCGATTCGACGTTACCCTTGCAATCGCTCCAAGTGCGGAACTTCTCGATAATCCACGCCGCCAGTCCGGCCGGCGAATCGTTGAGCCCGTACGCAAGCGTCTGCGGCTTGGTTCCCTGAATCCACTGATAGCCGGTTTCAGAGGTGCGGAATTTCTCCACGTTGCCGAGAAACACCTTCTCTTCCGGCGTCAGTTGCGGCGCGCTGCGCCCCTCAGCAGGGCCGATCGCGACCATGTTGATGTGGATTCCGTGGGTGCTCGGCGCATAGACCTCTCCGATTCGGGAGGTGATCGCCGCGCCCCAATCTCCGCCTTGTACCGCAAAGCGGCGGAAACCCAGCACCTCGGTCATCAGCTTATGAAACAGATCCGCTATCGCCTGGATGTTCATGGCGCGGGCGCGCGGATGATCCGAAAATCCATAGCCGGGAAGCGACGGCGCGATCACGGTAAACGAATCTTCCGGGTTACCGCCGTGAGCCGCGGGGTCGGTGAGCATCGGGATGATGTCCATGAACTCGTAAACCGATCCCGGCCATCCATGAATAAGGAGCAGCGGCGTGGGATTCGGGCCGCGGCCCGGCTGATGGATAAAGTGGAGGCCGATACCGTCCACGTTGGCGCGGAAATGGCGCAGGCTGTTGAGATGCGCCTCGTGCTTGCGCCAATCGTAGCGCGTGCGCCAGTACTCAAGAATCTCCTTCATGTACGCGAGATTGGAGCCGTACTCCCATCCGGTATCCGGAATCTCACCGGGCAGGCGGGTGCGAACAAGCCGCGCGGAAAGATCCGCAAGCACGGAATCTTCGATTGCTATCTTGAATGGTTCGACGCTCTGCGCCATCGCGCTGTCTCCTGTGATGCTATGCGCGGCGCGCGCGCTTCGACTACAGCAGTTCCGCTCCGCCGGTGGCGGCGCGGGTCGTGCCTTCGCGCTTGTAAGCCTCGATCGTGTGGCGCGCGATCTGGGTCATGTGCACTTCGTCCGCGCCGTCAACCAGCCGCGCCGAGCGCGCATGCCGCAGCATCGATTCAAGCGGGGTGTCGGTCGAATAGCCGAGCGCGCCGTGAACTTGGATCGCGCGGTCGCAGATTCTCCATAGGGTGTTGGCGACATGATGCTTGGCCATCGAGACTTCCTGCCGAAAGGGCAGCTTCTTCTCGATCAGATATGCCGAGTGCAGCACCATCAGCTTGCATTGATAGAGCTCCATGGTGGATTCGGCGATCTTGAACTGAATCGCCTGCTTGTCGATCAGCATCCCGCCCTGCACCGGCCGCTCCATCGCGCGCTTCACCATCATCTCGAGCGCAACCTCGGCGTTGCCGATCCAGCGCATGCAATGCGCAAGGCGAGCCGGCCCCAGCCGCACTTGGCCGAGCGTGTGCCCCTGACCGCGCGGACCGAGCATCGCGTCGGCGGGCACGATACAGTTGGTTATTTTGATCTCGCAGTGGTTTCCCTTGCCGGCCATGGTGTCGATGTCGCGCACGATCTCAAAGCCGGGATTCGGCAGGTCGACGATAAAGGCGGAGTTGCGCGCCTGAGGCGGATCGGCGTCGGGATCGGTTTTCGCGATCACGATCGCAAATTTCGCGCCGTGCGCTCCGGAGATAAACCATTTGTGGCCATTCAGTACCCAGTGGTCACCTTCCTTTACCGCGTTGGTGCGAATCTGAGTCGGATCGGAGCCGGCAACCTCCGGCTCGGTCATCGCGAAGCACGATCGCACTTTGCCGTCGCATAGCGGGCGCAGGTATTTCTCCTTTTGCGCAGGCGTGGCGAAATGCAGCAGCGTGTGCATGTTGCCCTCGTCGGGCGCCTGGCAGTTCACGATAAAGGATGCGAGCCGATTGCGGCCGCATTCCGCCGACACTGTGGCAATACCCATAGGCCCGAGCCCAAGCCCGCCGAATTCGGGCGGCATATGAGGCAGCCACAGGCCGCGTTCCTTCGCCTTGCGGCGCAGCTCGATTATTCCTTCGCGCCAGCGTCCCGTCTTCTGCATCTCGGCTTCGGCCGGCTCGATTTCCTCACGAATAAAAGCTCGGACCTTGTCGCGAAGCTCGGTGACATACGGGGGCATCGTGAAATCGATGGACATCTGTAGTACCTCGTTGGGATAGGCAAATTGCTATCGGGAAATGCCCGGATGCGTCAAGGCAAAGCCCCGCAGCGGTGCTGGCCTGTTTCGACGACCGCGCATGTGGATGGATAGAAGGTTCAGCGCGCGATTGCCTGCCTGACGAGTTCGCTTGCGAGCTTGCCGTCCAGCCGAGCGCCAAAGCGATCGCGCAGCGCCTTCATCACCGCTCCCATCTGGGTCGTGCCTCCGGCAACGATCTCGTCAATCGCGGCGCTAAGTTCTTCGCGCGGCAACTCCGCCGGCATGTAAGACGAAAGCACTTTCGCCTCAGCTTCATTTTGCTCGACCAGGTCGGTCCGGTTGCCCTTGCGCGCGAACTCGATCGCTTCCTCGCGGCGCGCGCGCTCGCGCTTGACGATCTGAACGATCTCGGCGTCATTGGCCTCGCGGCGAACGTCTTTTTCGAGCCGAGTGATCTCGGTCAGAAGACCGCGAATCGTCATCACGCGAGCCGTCTCGCGCGACTTCATCGCGGCCTTCAGATCATCCTGTAGCTGCTTCTTCAAACCTGGTTGCGGATGGCGCCGTTATTTCTTGGCTGAAGCGGTCGCCACATCTTCCCATTTTGCGGGTTCAGTCGCGACGAATTTTCCGCCCTCGAGTTTGTAATTGAAAACCAGCGCCTTCTTTTGACCGGTTGGCCGGCCCCTGCCCTCGCTTCCTTTGGCGCGCTTGTATTCGCTGCCGGTCAGCTTGGCGGCAACCGTCAACGCTCCGCCCTTGTTCGCCGGAATATAGCTGAAGGAGGCATGCTCGAGGTCGATATAGGGTTCGCCATTGACTTTCTTTGTGCTCTCCTCGTCGAGAAATGAATCCGAGTCCTCGGCGACTGCGCTCTGCAGCGCTTTTTGCTGGGCCGAGGTTAGCGGATTGCGCATCGAAGGTCCGGCCGATACCGGCCGCTCGGAGCCTTCACTCCCGCCCCCCATGTTCAGCTCTTTTTTGACTTCGATCGCGTGCGAATTTGCCGGCGCGATCATAACCGCCAGCGCGACCGCCGCGATCGCCATTACCGCCGTGATGCTCAGTTTCGACTTCATTGTCTCTACCCCCGTGCCGCTTGCGAGGTATCCCATTTCTAATAGCCCTACCCCAATAGGGCTTCATCTGGCGAGAAGATTAGCACTCCGTCATAGAATGCAAAGAGCCGCGTGCGACGGGTTCCGGCGCAATTCGGACGGCGCGATATCGGTCCGCGGCGCGGCCTTCTTTCGCACCGATTTGACAACCTCGGCTATCGGCGGTATGAGCTAGAATTCAGAATATGAAGGGAAGTTCATTTATAACTCGATGAGCGTGCGTGAGCGCCATCGCCGCGAGCGCGAGGCGCGCAGCCAGGCGATTCTGGCTGCGGCTGCGCGAGTGTTTGCGCGTCATGGGCTGGAAGGCGCCACGATCGAGATGGTCGCGCGCGAGGCCGAGATAGCGGTAGGCACGATCTATCTTTATTTCGAGTCCCGCGACGATCTGTATCTGACCCTGACCGCCGAACGGACAAAGACCTTGCGCGGCCGCTACATTGAAATTCAGGCGCGCGTGCTCTCTCCGCTGGATGAACTGCGCGCGATCGCTGCCGCGTACCTGGAGTATCTGTCCGAATCGCGCGAGCTTTTCATCTCGCAGCAATCGGTCAGCTATGCGCGGCTCGAGGATCGGCTCAAACGTCCGTCCGAGCTGCGCCACTTCCGCAACGTGATCAAGCTCGGGCACGAGGTATTCGATCTTTACGCCAAGACTATCCGGCGCGCCTCCGACGCGGGGCTGATCGCGCATCCGATGGGCGTGACGCGCACCGCCGCGATCATCTGGGCGACGCTCAACGGCGCGTTCATGCTGATGGGCAATGACCGGTTCTTTCATAATGTGACCGGCCTGGATCCAGCGCACTTTATCGATGAGGCGCTGGAATCTCACTTGGTTTCCGCGCAGCCGGCGGCAGCCGCCAATGGCAACGGGCATCGCGCCGGCGCAACAGAGTTAAGCGGCAGGATTTCGGGCAGGAGTTCAGGAATGACCGGCGCGCCCACAAATGGACGCGCGCGCAATTTTAAGTCGAAGGTTCTTGAGCAGGACGGCGCCGCTGACGCTTCCGCCATCTAAGCGTCCGGCCCGCAAAGGAGAAAACGCATGAAATTCACGTGGTTCCATCTGATGCCCTACCGGTTCTTGCCGGAGGACTTCAAGGACAAGTACCGGAGCGTGTGGGTAGATATTCCGCGCAACCTCTACGATCCGAAAGTCGGGCATCGGCTCTACAACGACTATCTCGACCAGCTCGAATATGCCGATAGCATGGGCTTCGACGGGCTGGGCGTAAACGAGCATCATCAGAATGCGTACGGCCTGATGCCCTCGCCGAACATCATGGCCGCCGCGATGACCCGGCGCACGCGCAACGCCAATCTGGTCGTGCTGGGCAACTCGATCGCGCTCTATAATCCGCCAATTCGCGTCGCCGAGGAGTTCGCGATGCTCGACGTGCTTTCCGGCGGGCGCCTGGTCGCGGGATTCCCGGTCGGCACCTCGATGGATACGAACTTCTGCTACGGCGAAGTTCCCGCGCTCCTGCGCCAGAAGTATTACGAGGCCCACGACCTGATCGTGAAGGCGTGGACCGAGCAGGACGCGTTTGCGTTTAACGGCAAGTTCACCCAACTGCGCTACGTCAACCTGTGGCCAAAGCCGATTCAGCAGCCGCGTCCTCCGATCTGGATTCCAGGCGGCGGCTCGGTCGAGACCTGGGACTTCTGCGCCGATCACGATTATCAGTACAGCTTCCTGTCGTACTTCGGTTACCTGCAGGGCAAGAAGGTAGCCGACGGTTACTGGGACGTGATGTCGAAAAAGGGCAAGGAGCTGAACCCATACAGCATGGGCTTCGCGCAGGTGGTTTCGGTCGCGGAAACCGACGAGCAGGCAGAGAAGGATTACACTCCGCACATGGACTACTTCTACAATCGATGCCTGCACGTTTATAACGGCTTCGCTGATGCGCCGGGTTATCGCACCGTGAAGACGATCAAAGCCGGAATTCTCGGCCAGGTCGGCGAGCGCGCGGCGGCGATGCGCCAGGATCTGAAGTGGAAGGACTTCGTCGAGCAGGGCTACGTTATCGCCGGCTCACCCAAGACCGTGCGTGAGCGCCTGCGCGAGGCGATGAAGCATCTGCACTGCGGTCATCTGATGATCCTGCAGCAGATCGGCTCGATGCCGCCGGAGCTGGTGCGCAAGAACACTCAGCTCTTCGCGACCGAAGTGATGCCATACATGCGCGACCTGTGGAGCGAGTACGAAGACCGGTGGTCGCCGAAGCGGATGCCGCAGCAGAATATCGCGGTGCCCGCGCCGGTGCATTTCGATTCAACCAGGACCAATGGAGCATCGCGTACCGCGGCTGCTTCCAGTCAGTCGGAGGCCCGCAGCGCGAAATGATTACGACGCAGAAAATTCTCGACGGTAAGTTCGAGCTCGAGATGCACACCTACGGGAGCGGCGGCGAGCCGCTCCTGTTCCTGCATGGCGCGGGAGGGTCGTTGCCCAGCGAACCGTTCCTTGAGGAGCTGGGGCACGACTTCAAGATTTTCGCGCCGCATTTCCCCGGCTACGGCGAATCGACCGGAACCGAGCATATCGACGACATCGAGGACGCTGCGCTGTTCGTCCATCAGGTGATGGATGAGCTGAAAATTCCGAGCGCCAACATTCTCGGCCATTCGATGGGTGGGATGCTGGCGGCGGAAGTCGCCGCGCTCGATGTCCATCGCGCAAAGAAGCTGATTCTCGCCGCTCCCGCCGGCTTCTGGCTCGACGCGCACCCGATTCCCGACTTCTTCGCGGCGCAACTCGACGAGATCGCCGGGCTCCTGTTTCATGATCCCAATTCTCCGGCGGCCAAAATGATGACTGCGATTCCGGAGGACTTCAAAGCGCTGGAAGTGATGTACGTCGAGCGCGTGAAGCGGCTTGCGACCGCAAGCAAGTTCCTGTGGCCGATTCCCGATCGGGGTCTTAGAAAACGCGCCTATCGCATCCAATCGCCGACCCTAATCCTGTGGGGAGAGTCCGATCGGCTCATCCCACCGGTGTATGCAAACGAATTCACCAAACTCATCAAGGGCTCGAAACTCGAAACCATCAAACAGGCCGGCCATATGCTGATGTACGAGCAGCAAGGCGCCTTCGTAAAAGCAGTTCGCGATTTTCTCAAGCGCTGACCAGACGCGATCGCTCGAATCACAAAGGGCTTCGGTTCAAAGCCGCGGCCCTTTTTCCTACAAAATCCTCCCCCGTGGTTTGTTGCGAGGGAGGACTAAGGAGGGAGTGCAGGATTTCCCTCCCGCTCATCATTTTCGCGTCATAGGGTCCGATTTCGCGACCGATTGAAATCTCAAATTGAGACACTTCGCATCTCTTATGCCTCGGCGCCGTGCCAGCCGATGCTTAAATTCCTGTTCCCTATGTGTGCTGAATAATCGATTTTTCGCGGCACGCTGCGTGCTCATCGGGACGCCAGAGATCGTCTTCTCGGGGAATCTGATGTACGGCAAATCTCGATCGCGCCTGAATCAGGGCCGAACCACGCGCGCGTTCGCCGAACAAAGCGGGCAGGTGCTGATTGGGCTCGCACTCGCGATGGTGATGATCATGGCCGGAGCAGGAATCTCCGCCGATGTCGGAAATCTTGAGCGTCAGAAGCAGAGGATGCAGGCGGCGGCGGATGCGGCTGCGATTGCGGGCGCATCCGCGCTGCTGACACAGGCGGAAACGGCTGCCGACGCGGGCGCAAACGACGCCTCGCTAAACGGATTCACCAGCGGAACCGGAACCACCGTCACGATCAACAATCCGCCGCTCAGCGGAGATTTCACCTCCAACAGCCAGTACGTCGAGGCGATTATCGATCAGCCGCAGCCGACCTGGTTCCTGAGTCTGCTCGGCTACTCGACTATCGACGTAAGCGCGCGAGCGGTCGCGGGCGCGGCCAATGCCAGCGGATGCGTCTACGTGCTCGACTCGTCGGGCTCCGGCGCGATTACCGCGAACGGCAACGCGAGCCTTTCGTCAGAGTGCGGAATTCTGGACGATTCGAGCAGCAGCACGGCGCTGATCGCCAATGGCAACGTGCAGATTTCCGCCTCCGCGATTGGAGTCGCCGGCTCGACGCTGATCAATGGCGGCGCGACTCTCACCCCCACGCCCGTCACCGGCATCGTGCCGGTTTCCGATCCACTCTCGTCGGTGCCCGCGCCGTATGTTGGCTCGTGCCAGTACAACTACGAGATCGTTAACGGCAACCAGAGCGTCACGCTTAGTCCGGGCGTGTACTGCGGCGGCATCATTCTAAACGGCGGTGCGAACGTAACATTCTCCTCCGGCACGTACATATTGTGCGGCGGGATGATCGCAAATGGCGGCGTCACGATGAACGGAACCGGCGTCACCTTTTACAACACCAGCGGAACTTCCTGCGGCAGTTACGGCCCGATCATCTTCAACGGCAACGTGACCGCAAATCTGAGCGCGCCGACCTCGGGCTCGCTGAAAGGAATTCTGTTCTTCCAGGACCGAACGATTACCAACGGCGCCGGCAGCATCATCAATGGCGGCGTAAATGCCGAGTTTAGCGGCGCCCTGTATTTTCCGAGCACCAGCCTGACCTACAACGGCGGGAGCGACGCTGCCTACACGATAATCGTCGCCAAGGATCTGACGATCAACGGAACCGCCACGATGAATGACGACTATTCATCGCTGTCCGGAGGCTCGCCGATTCAAAATGCGACCCTCGCCGAATAAACGCGCGGCGCCATCGGTCCGCGCCGCATCGAGCGGACAGAGCATGGTTGAAGCGGCGCTCGCCGCGCCTCTGATGATGCTTGTGCTGCTGCTTATCATCGAGGCGGGCCGCATGATGTACTTGAGTATCGCGCTTCAGCACGCTGCGATGGAGGGTGCGGCGTACGGCGCTACCGTTACCGCTGATTCGGACTTCACCGGCATGAAGGCCGCCGCCAGCGATGATATCGACGCAAGCGGTCTCGTAAACGAGCTCTATCCAAAGAATAACTTCGCGGCGACCGCAAGCAGTTTCTGCGAGTGCGCCGATGGCTCCTCCACTTCCTGCACCGACGACACCTGCACCACAGGACCGGAAGTTGTGTTCGTTCAAGTCGACACCAGCGCGACTTACTCCACCCTGGTCTCCTACTTGAGCCTGCCCGGCTCATTCACGATGACTGGCCAGGCAATCCTCAGGGTCCAGTAGGGCGCCGATGTATCACCTTCGTTCGCGACTCGATTCTCGGCGCGGCAAACTAGATCGTGGACAGGCAACCGCCGAGTTCGCCATCGTGGCCGCGGTTTTCCTTACTCTGCTGCTGGGGATGACCGAATTTGCGAGCGCGATGTACGCGTATGATTTTGTTTCCTACGCCGCCAGCGAGACGGCGCGCTATGCGGCGGTGCGCGGCTCCAGCAGTTCCTCGCCAGCAACCGAAAGCACCCTTGAGTCATATCTTTCCGGCCTGGCCACGGGCCTCAATCCGAACGATCTCTCGATGACGGCCACCTGGTCGCCCAACAACAATCCCGGAAGCGTGGTCCAGGTAAGTGTTACCTATGATTTTCAGTTCGCCGGCGGCCTTCTACCGTCGGCAACTTTTCCTTTTACCGACAGCGCTGAAATGCGCATCGCCCGCTGAGCCGACAGCGAAGGGACTCCAGCCCACGCCGCCTCCGCCTGAAATTCCTCCCCCGCGGTTTGTTGCGGGGGAGGATCAAGGAGGGGGTGTCTGCTGATCACTCTCCGCTCATCATGCCGAACCGTATCCGCCAAAGAAATCGCGCAGGGATGTTTCGACTTCGGCCGCAGCGGCCTTCGCTCAACATGACACGAATAGCGCTTGACCGTCGGCAAGAACAGTTTTAAATTGCAACCGCTATGAAAATATACGACTTTACCCAGGCTCCAAATCCGCGGCGCGTCCGCGTGTTTCTTGCGGAAAAAGGGATCCAGGTTCCCTATCAGCAGGTGAATATCGCGACCGCCGAAAATCGCAAACCCGAGTTCCTAAAGATCAATCCGATGGGCGGGCTGCCGGTGCTGGAACTCGATGACGGCACCCATATCGCTGAATCGGTAGCGATCTGCCGCTATTTCGAGGGACAGAAGCCCGACCCTCCGCTGATGGGCGTGGACGCGAGGGACCGCGCGATCGTGGAGATGTGGAATCGGCGCATGGAGTTCGAAATCCACAGCATGACGGCCAGCGCATTTCGCAACACCAGCGAATTTTTCAAAGGCCGCATACCTCAGGTTCCCGAGTACGGCGAGATCTGCAAGAACGCAGCGATCAAGCGGCTCGAGTGGCTTGATCAGGAGCTTGCTAATCGCGAATTTATCGCCGGCTCGCGTTACTCGATCGCCGACATCACCGCGCTTATCGGAATCGATTTCGGACGCGTGAGCGGAATCAAGATTACGCCGGAACAGAAGAATCTACAGCGATGGCATAACGCCGTGTCGAGCCGCCCGAGCGCAAAAGCATAGGCGCCAAAACCATCTCGAAGCTTTCGGAGGCGGTCTTACAGGCCGCCTCTCTTTTTTCGATTTCATTTTTGAATTCCGCACGGCTCCTGGCAGAATCACGGCATGATCGGGGTGTGGAACACGTACAGCATCAGATAGATCACGACGCCCGTAACCGAGACGTACATCCACAGCGGCCAGGTCCATCGCGCGACCTTGCGATGGACCAGAAAGCGCGCGCGCAGCGCCATGTACGCAGTGATCAGCACCAGCGGCACGATCACCGCCGCCAGAATTATGTGCGGGATCAGAATTCCGAAATAAACCGGGCGAATCCATCCGATACCGCTGAAGCGGACCTCGCCTACGTGCGCGTGATACCAGAGATAGGAAGCCAGGAACACCACTGAGACGCCGAGCGCGGAAAGCATGCACGCGCGATGCGCCGGAATGTTCCTGCGCCGGATGAAGACGAATCCCGCGATCAGGAGCAGCGCCGCGATACAGTTCAGAATCGCGTTAAGCGGCGGCAGCGACGAATACGACAGCATCGTAAAAGAATAGCGGCTCGCTGCTCGCCCTTGGCGGATGGTTTCTCATAGCTTGTCGATAACCATCATCAGCAGCACCAGCGGTAGATATACCAGCGATGCGAATAGCAGCGCCCGCGCCGCCCGCGCGCGCTCCGGAGCACGCACCATCGCAAACCCGAACCCCAGCATCGCAAGCCCGGCCACGCCCGAGATCACCGCATACGCAGGCCCCGCGAATCCGGTAATCCACGGCACCAAGCTCACCAAAAGGAGCGCCGCAGTTGCGCCGATCACCACCGGATCGGACGGATTTCCCCATTTGGCATCCGCGGGCAGGAGATGAATTCCCGCGCGCGAATAATCTTCACGGTAAAGGCGCGCGACCGCGAACGTATGCGGTAGCTGCCACAGGAACATTATTCCGAACAGCACGAACGGCTCCGCGTCGATTCGTCCGCGAGCCGCCGCCCACCCCGCAACCGGCGGCAGCGCGCCCGGAATTGCGCCCACGATGTCGCACAGCCACGACACTCGTTTGAGAGGCGTATATGCGAGCAGATAGATGACGCTGATCGCCGCGGTCGCCGCGGTGCAGACCCAATTGGTCGTCGCCGCCAGGTATGCAAGTCCGACGGCCGCAACGATCGCGCCGAAAACCAGCGCCTGAGGCGGACGCAGGCGGCCGTCCGGCAGCGGACGATAACGCGTGCGCATCATCAGAGCGTCGGTGTCGCGCTCGATATATTGGTTCAGCGCGAGCGTGCCTCCCGCCGAGAGCGCGGTGCCCAAAAGCAGATTGAACGCGAGCGGAAAATCGAACTCAGCGCCGCGCCCGGCGAGATAAAACCCCGCCAGGGTCGTCACCAGCACCATCGCGACCACGCGCGGCTTGGTCAGCTCCAGGTAGGCAACCGGATTTCCATGCGCGGACGATGCCGCGGAATCCGC
>JASHOJ010000182.1 GCA_030041155.1 Candidatus Binataceae bacterium
TAGTCGCCACGCAATTGATCAACTTCTGCCGGCCTGTACAGCGCCCGGTCCATGGCGACGTGATCCAAATAATTTAGCCCGGCGATTTTAAACGCCATTTCGGCAAACTCGCGCACGGAGTGCGTTTCACCCGTCGCGATCACAAAATCGTCCGGCTCCTTCCGATTGACCATGAGCCACATGGCTTCGACAAAATCCGGCGCATAGCCCCAATCGCGATAGGCTTCGAGGTTGCCCAAGCGCAATTCCTTCTGCTTACCGGCTACGATTGCTGCAACTCCCGACGTTATTTTACGCGTCACAAACTCACGAGCCCGCCGTGGCGATTCATGATTGAAAAAAAGGCCGCTCGATGCGTGCAAACCATACCCCTCGCGATAGTTGCGGGTCAGTTCGAAGCCGGCGACTTTGCTGATGCCATACGCCGATCGCGGATGGAATCGCGTCCGCTCAGTCTGCGGCACCTCTTCGGCCCTGCCGAACATTTCGCTCGATCCTGCAAAATAGAACCTGCATTCCGGCGCCGCATCGCGGATCGCGGCAAGCATGTTATGGGTGCCGTTTATATTGGTGTTTAACGTCGAGAACTCATCCTCGAATGAATGACCGACAAAGCTCTGCGCGGCCAGATGGTAGCACTCGTCGGGATTCACCAGACGCACGATACGATAGAGGCTTGAGAGGCTCTCCAGAGAACCAGTGTGCAGGGCCAGCTTGCTCCTGATCGGAAGAATTCGATCCAATCGGTGTTCCGGATCTTCCAAGGCGACCCGACGGACGATGCCGTGCACCTCATAGTCCTTCGCCAGTAGAAACTCAGCCAGATAAGATCCGTCCTGGCCGTTAATTCCTGTAATTAAAGCTTTCCGACGGTTCATGAGCAGCCAGCACCGGTCCGCACTGGACTTCAATCGTCCTTGGCCAAAGCAAGATTGATGGACGCCAACGCGGCGGACCGCAATTCATCCGATTAAAGACTATCAGCCCAGCTTTCAAGACCCGAACTGCCTACACTTGACACCCGACGTCAGGCCAGCCCATCCACAATCCCGCATCGGCCGCAGGAGGAAAAGAGAGACTGACAATATCGCTTCTGCAAGCCGCGCGGATTGGAGCGGTGGCGGCATCTACAAAATGGTCGACCGCGGTAGCGGTTTCCCGTTTTGAAGTTTTCCGTTCGACGATAGCCTTGGCGATCTGACAACTAAATTCGGTCAAGCCGGCCAAGGCATTTTTCTATTTAGCTCCCGCCACGTCGCAATTTCATCGGAGACCCGCCTGAGGCCGAGGACGCCGGAATCCAACGCGAAAGCTCCAGGCGTCCGCAGCCAGTCCATCGAGGTTTTCAACAGTGTCCCGCCCCAACCGAGCGGACGATCGGATACCAAGCTGAGCAGATGCAAGTCGATTGTTGTACGATATTCACGGTGTCCCAAATCGACCAATCGAGCACGCAACGGCTTCACATGGAGGTTGCGGTCGAGCTGAACGTTTATACAGTCGAATTCGCGTGGAGCGGCGATGCCAAGTTCATCGAGAATCCATTTTGCATGGCACGCCAGAGACCTATCTGATGTCTGCCGGTCGCCATACGACGCAACGAGGCCGCCGCCGGCGGATTTGATCCCGCCGACGCTGAAAATGAACCCGCCTGATCCGTTTCTGCCGAGCGACCGCGGTTGGCGAAGCCGCATAACCGCGGCCTACCTGCATGGCGGCACGCCGGGATCGGGGCGCCAGTCCAGGGTTTTAAGCTCGCAGATCGAGCCTTCCACGGCCAGGGCGGCCTTGTAGCGAGGGCCGACATCGAGGTCGCGGATGACCCAACGACCGGCCTCCGTCGGGTCGGGCCGGGTCTGCAGCAGCATCGCCGGCTCGTCCGGTTTCAGGGAAACGTCGAAGGAATCGAGGCCCCGAAGCAGCCCAACTCCTCCAGCCTTGATAAACGCCTCTTTTCGGCTCCAGCAGGCAAAGAATGCGGCGCACCGCTGATCGGCAGCAACCGCGGCCAAGTCAGCTCTCTCGCGCGTGGAAAAGAACCGCGCCGCGATGGCGTCCACTTCCAGATTTTCGCGAATTTGCTCGACATCCACGCCAACGGCGCGGCGGGCGGTGACGGCAAAGAGGACAATATCGCCGGAATGCGAAACGTTGAATTGGAAATCAGCGCTATTCTGAGCAGGCGCGAGGGACGGCTTGCCGAAATCGTTGTAGCAGAACTGGATCTCATCCGATCTGATGTCGAGAAGGTGACCGAGAACGATTCTTGCCAACGCCCGGCCCACGACGAGACGTTCGCGATCCGCCTGAAAATGAAATCGCTCCGCCCTTTGGCGCTCATCGGGCGAAAGAATCTCGCTCATTGCCTCGACGTGGGCGCGGCCCGAGCCGAGCCGGCCCATCCAAACATGAACATCGCACGGGGTTACGGCGTAACCTTGCGGCGCCGCCGCCAAGCCTTCGCGGTCGCCTATTCGCCTGTCCACCAAGAGTCGTTCCGCGGCATGTCGAAGAGTTGCTTACTCGATTTCATGCATAGCTTCATTTGCAGCATAGTTCCATAAACCAAATCGTAAGGTCCATAGGTCGTCTGACGCCAACGGATACCAAGCGCAGTCCCATTCCAACACGTGATCGAAATTAGTCGTCACGACGGCGCCGAGCGCAGGGCGCGGCCGCTCTGCACCGCTCGTCGCGCGGCCACGCCATGGCCGGGCGCCCCGTTCCGGGCAATGCCGGCGCTGGATTGCCGCCGAGGTCCGGTATATGCAGGCGCGCGCACGGCGGCGCTCGCGGTGCGCTAAAGGCGCGAGCCGAACTGTAGGTACTGTATGCAGGCCTCCCAACCGAGCATTTCCGGCACCCGCGACTATGCCGGCGATGACGCCGTCGCCTTGCAGGCGGCGCGCGACGCCATCGGCGCGACCCTGCGGCGCTACGCCTACGCGGCGATCGACCCGCCGATCCTGGAAAGCGCCTTGCCGTTTCTCAACCGGTCGGGCGAGGACATCCGCCGGCAGATGTACATTTTCCCGGACCCG
Organism: Candidatus Binataceae bacterium; assembly: GCA_030041155.1. GTDB lineage: Bacteria > Desulfobacterota > Binatia > Binatales > Binataceae > JBARDN01. Next base: position 3,042 of record JASHOJ010000182.1, read on the forward strand.
GCGGGTCAGGAAGTGTGCCTGCGGCCGGAA
>JASHOJ010000183.1 GCA_030041155.1 Candidatus Binataceae bacterium
ACTCTCGCCGCGGTGATGACAATGCTCGTCGCGATACCGTCGCGCGGAGCGCTTCGCCCCACCGTCTCCGAAGTCGCGCAGGGACTCACCTGTCAGTGCGGATGCGGCCTGACGGTGGCCAACTGCAACATGCCGACGTGCAGTTTCTCGGTGCCCGCGCGCGACCGAATAGAGCGGATGATCGCGCAGGGCAAATCCTCGCCGGATATAATCGCGTTTTTCCGCCATCAGTACGGCGAGAAAGTGCTTTCCTCGCCGACCACGCAGGGCTTCAATATCCTTGCGTGGACAATGCCCTTCATCGCCCTGGCAATCGGCGGTGTCTTTATCGCCGCGACCGCCCGCAGGTGGCATCGCGCAAAAGATGCTCCGGAATCGGGCCAAAATGCGCGCCAAAACGGGGGCCAGGACGCGTCGCAGAGCGACGCTCCACCGAGCGACGACTTCGATCCCGAGTTGCGAAAGGAACTCGAAGGCGAGCTTCGCGACGAAGCTTCCAAATGAACCTCCGGAGCGCGATCGCACGATGATAGCCCTTGCCGCCGCGATGATCGTTGCGGGAGTGGCGCTGTTCGTGGCGGCGCCGCTCGCGGGAGGGCTGCTTCCGTTCCGCCGACCGAGCACCGCCGAACTCGACCAAAAGCGCCTCGAGCACGATCGGGCGCTGGCTGTGCAGGGGCTTCGCGAACTAGAGTTCGACCGCGCGATGGGCAAGCTTTCGGACGCCGACTATGCTCAACTTAAAGTAACACTTGAAAATCGCGCGCTCTCCGCGATGAAGTCGCTGCAGGCGCTTGAGCTGGGCACGAAGCCGCGCGCGGAAGCTCCCCGCGCGGAAGTTCCCAAAGTCCAGATTGCGGCAGCCAGCGCGCCGCGCGCTCATCTCCGCTTCGAATCACCGGTGCGCCGCGCCGAGGGATCGCGGCCGGCTCCCGCCGCTCCAGCCGTGATCACGCCGCATCTGAGCCCGATGTCGCGTAATATCGCCTATTGTCCGCAATGCGGGACCCGCACCATTAACGATGCGCGGTTCTGTGCCGAATGCGGCGTCGCGTTGCGTCCGCTCGGCCGTGCGACCGGCTGGAACGACTGATGCCGCCGCCGGTTGTCGAGACTCACGCGCTTGGCAAGACCTTCGGTATCGTTCCTGTCCTGCGCGAAATCGAATTCAAGGTCGCACCCGCGCGCGCGGCGGTGATAATCGGCGGCAACGGCGCCGGGAAATCGACCCTGCTCGGAATTTTCGCCGGCCTGATTGCTCCGACCGACGGACATGCGCTGGTGCTCGGCACCGACACACGCCAGATGCCGCGGCATTTGCGGCGTCAAATCGGATGGCTATCGCATCAGAGTTTCCTCTATCCGAACCTCACCGCGGCCGAGAATCTTGAGTTCTACGCGCGCATCTTCGGAATTGGAAATCCGCTGGCTGCCGCCGACTTGTGGCTGCGCCGCGTCGGATTATCGAATTTCTCGGGCGAGCGCGTGCGATCGTTCTCGCGCGGGATGGAGCAGCGGCTGGCCGCCGCGCGCGCGATGATCTCGCATCCGATGCTGCTGCTGCTGGATGAGCCGTTTAGCGCGCTCGACGCGGAGGGCGTGGCGATTATGGCGGACCTTATCCGTGCCGAGCTTGCCCGCGGATGCGCGCTGATTGCGACCGCTCACGCGGCGCTTGACCTGGCGGGAGTTGACCTGGAGCTCTATGAGCTTGCGCGAGGACGAATCGATCCGCTGCCCGATCCGTCGGGCGAGTTGCGCCGCGGCGGCCGCTTGCGCGCATTTCTGGGCAGGCAGAACTGATGAACGGGTTCTGGACACTCATCGGCAAGGATCTGCGGCTCGAGATCCGCACCGGGCAAAGCACGATTGCGATGCTGGCGCTCGCACTTCTGGTGCTGGTGGTGCTGGTGTTCTCGTTCGACCCGGCGTTCGTGCGCGGTCCGCAGGCCGCGGCCGGCGCGCTGTGGGTCGCGATGGTGTTTGCCGGGATGCTTGGCGCGTCGCGCGCAATCGGCGCGGAAAACGAAAACGGATGCTTTCGGGCGCTGATGACCAGCCCGCTCGACCGCGCAACCGTTTATATCGCCAAGCTCGCCGTGTCGGTTATCTTCATGAGCGTGGCGCTGGTTGCCGGATTGATCCTGGTCGTGCTGTTTTTCAATCTCGAATTTTCCTCCGCGCTTATCCGGCTGGTGCCGAGCCTGATACTCGGAATCGCTGGCTTTGCGGCGGTCGCGACCCTGCTTGCGGCGGTTTCGGCTCGCGCGCGGGGCGGAGAACTGCTGCTGCCCCTTCTGATCGTTCCGATCTTCACCCCCGCGCTGATTGCGGGAGTAAAATCGAGCGGCGCGGCCCTGGCGGGCCTTCCACTCGCCGCCGCAAGCGATTGGATCGGTATCCTGGTCGCGTTTGATATCCTGTTTATCACCGCCGGATTTCTGCTCTTCGAGCACGCCGCGAACATCGAGTAGTTCCGAAGGAGCAGGTCATGATCCGAAGAAAAAGAGATCGCACGCTCGTTTTAGATGAATAACCGATTTCAGAAAATTCTCGGCGTCGCGGCGCTCGTCTCGATGCTCGTCACGCTGTGGATGATCTTCGCGTGGGTGCCGACCGAGGCGCAGCAGGGAATCGTCCAGCGCATCTTCTACTTTCACGTGCCGTGCGCGTGGGTCTCGTTCGCGGCGTTCGGAATCGTCGCGGTCGCCGGCATCTTTTACCTCTGGCTCGGCGGGCAAATCTGGGACGATCTCGGCCACGCCGCCGCCGAGCTCGGGATGCTGTTCTGCACCCTGATGCTGATTTCTGGATCGATCTGGGCCAAGCCGATTTGGGGCACCTGGTGGACCTGGGACTCGCGGCTTACGACCTCGTTCGTCCTGTGGCTGCTCTACGGCGGATACCTGATGATGCGCGCGATGTTCGGCGAGGGCGAGCAGGTCGCCAGGCTGGCGGCGGTGGTCGGAATCGTCGCGGCGCTCGACGTGCCGGTCGTGATCGTCTCGGTCCGGCTATGGCGCACGATTCATCCCGCCGTCCTTGTCACCCGCCAGGGCGGCCACGGCCTGGAAGACCCGCGGATGATCGTCACTCTGCTGGCCGGACTGGTTGCGTTCACGATCCTGTTCGCCTGGATGCTGATGCTCAGGTTTGGAGAGCTCAGGATGCGCACGCGGCTTCGGATGTTGGCGCGCGCGATTATACTGGCTGAGTATCGCGCGGCGGACGCGGCTGAATATCGCGTCGCCGCCGGAAACAGATAGGCAACGCACGCGGTAATCGTGCATAAGCTTGCGATAATCTGATGGACCATTTCTGGTATCTGTTCGCCGCCTACAGCATCATCTTCGCCGCGATTTTCCTGTACGTGGCGTTCATGTGGAGTAGGCAATCCAAGCTCGAAGTCGAGGTTCGCGCGCTTGAGGCAAAGCTCGCCGCGCTCGGCAATTCCGGCGCGAATCCTGCCACGCCGGAGCATCCTCCCGCCGAGTCTTAGCCCCGCCGCCTACTCACTCCCGCGTGTGGTTGCCGGTGCGAGAAATCCCGTGTAAGGGTTGCGCGCGCGGATTTCGTGCGCATCTTTAACCGAATAGCCGGAACTCTGAATGGAATTTCGCGATTACTACAAGACCCTGGGTGTTGAGCGCAACGTCACCGACACCGAACTCAAAAGCGCCTACCGCAAACTCGCCCGCAAGTACCATCCCGACGTAAACCCGAACGACAAGGACGCCGAGAAGCACTTCAAGGAGATCAACGAGGCCTACCAGGTCCTCTCCGATCCGGAAAAGCGCCGCAAGTACGACGAACTCGGCGCCGATTGGGAGCGTGGCGCCTCGCAGGAAGAGATGATGCGACGCTATGCGCAGGAGGCCGCCGCCGCGGCGAGCGCGCGCCGCCGCGCGGGCGGCGGTCCTGAGAGGTTTACTGGCGGCGGCTTCAGCGATTTCTTCGAGCAGTTCTTCGGCGGCGGTTTCGGCGGCCGTTCTGGTTTCGACTCCGAGGCAACCCGCGCGCCCGACATGCGCGCCGAAGTCCATATGCGCCTGGCCGACGCGATCGGCGGCACCAAGGCGCGCCTTCAGCTCGTCGCGCAGGACGAATGCCTCAACTGCGGCGGATCCGGGATGGTTGCCAGCGAACAGCGGCAGGGCAAGTCGCGCCTGATGCGCTCGATTCCGTGTCCGGTATGCGGCGGCGCGGGCGCGGTCGCGCAGCCGCGAACCCTTGAGGTCACTATCCCCGCCGGCGTTACCGACGGCAGCGTCCTGCGCCTGAAGGGGCAGGGCGGGCGCGCGCCGCGTCCCGAGTTCAACGGCGACCTGTTCCTTACCGTTCGCATCGAGCCGCATCCGGTCTTTACCGTCGCGGGCCGCGACCTTAGATGCGAGCTGCCGATCTGGGACTACGAAGCAGCACTTGGCGCGGAGGTTACCGCGCCGACTCCGGGCGGCGGCAAAGTCGCGCTAAAAATCCCAGCCGGGTCGCAGGGCGGACGGGTGATGCGCCTTAGAGGCCGCGGCATCCCGGCGCGCGGCAGAGAGGCCGCCGGCGACCTGCTCTACGAGCTTAAGATTCTGGCGCCCGCCGACCTCACCAGCGACGAACGCGCCCTGATGCAGAAGCTTGCGGATAGCCGCAAAGCTCGCGGTGTTTCCGATCCTCGCGCAGTGCTAATCGGCCGCAGCTAACGAAGGTTTGACGCCACGTTTCACCCTAATGCACTTGATACTCATAAGGGGCGGCGAGGGGAAGTGAAAACCGAAGCGAAAAGACTTAAACGGCTTCGTCGAGTGCTAGTGCTGGCTTGTTCCTTCGGGCGAAACCTCGCCTACTACCGCGCCGGATGGGACGGCCACGCTCTCGCCGCCTACCCCACCAGCAGCCTCTTTTGGCTTCAGGTCAATAGCAACTTTCTTGAAATGGCGGTGCTCGACTGGTGCAAGCTGTTTGGGGGGAAGGAAAAGCATGGCTGGAAAAACATTGTCGCCGATCCTGCTGAATTCAGATGTGACCTTTTGCATCAACTCGAACTCAATGAAGAAAGCTTCGGTGCCCGCATAAGGGCTATGCGTAAATATCGAGACGAATACATCGCACACGCAGACACGGCCTCTCAGGTTCAAGTGCCCGTACTCGATGTCGCAAAAGAGGCGGCTTGGTTTTATCACAAACACATCATCGAAAAGGAATTGCAACCCGAGGATTTACCATCCTTGTCGTCTGAACGCTTGGTGGAAATCGACCGTGGCTACGCTGAATGTCAGGAAGAGGCTAGGGCCTTTTACCTCTGTGCGGCCGGGCAGGTACGGGAGCGAAGGTGAGCGTGGGCAGTATCCGGTGCGCGGCTACCTGGCGTTGCGCCTTAGAGTAAAGCTTGCGGATAGCCGCAAAGCTCGCGGTGTTTCCGATCCTCGCGCAGTGCTAATCGGCCGCAGCTAAGCTTTTCCTCCCCCCTGTTTCGTCACGGGGGAGGACCAAAGAGGGGGTGCTGAGGTAAACCCGCGGCTCGCGATCATGCTCCAGTCACCCCCTCCTTAATCCTCCCCCGCAACAAGCCGCGGGAGAGGAATTTAGATCGGCTGCGCCCGGCGCAAGCCTCATAGCTTGGCCATAACCTCGTCGGTGACGCGCCGGAACTGCTTCTTTTGATCGTAGCCGGTCAGGCGCAGCGTGATCGTCGTCGCGCCCGCGTCGGTGAACGCGCGGATTCGCTCGATACACTCGGCAGGCGAACCCATCGCGACCCAGTTGTTGAGGTACTCCGGAGCGTAATTGACCGTATAGTAGGTATCGAGAAACTTCTTCGACTCCGCGAACGCGGCGTCGCGATCCTCATTCACGTTGATATTGTAGTAAAGCGCCACCTCGAAGTCGTCGCCGAGCGGCCGGCCCATCTCCGTGGCGAATCCTTTGATGAGGTCGAGCGACCGGCGCAGATCTTCGGGCGTCTTGCCGGTTGTCATCCATCCGTCGCCTAGCCGCGCCACGCGCCGATAGCCGGTTTGCACGTCGGGGATCGATGTGGTGTTGGGATTGGCGGTGACCCAGATCGGAATCGGTTGTTGCACCGGGCGGGGCAGGACCGTCAGGCCCTTGAAGCGGTTGTACCTGCCTTCGTAATCCACTTTTTCGCGCGATGAGGTAAGGCGCATGATTTCGATCGCTTCTTCCATCCGCCGGGTGCGGCTTTTGGGATCGATTCCGAGCAAGCCGAATTCCCGATCGAACAGGCCTCCGCCCGGCTCCGGCTGGCCCTTGCACGCGACAAAGATAGTGCGGCCGTTGGACATCAGGTCGAGACTGCACCATTGATAGGCGAGCGTCAGCGCATCGCGCAGCGGCGTGGATGCGAAACACGCGGGCCCCAGGCGCACCCGCCGAGTACGCGCCGCGAGCGCTCCGAGCAGCGCGATCGCGTCGAGCCGAGGCTTGGCAAACAGAGAGTCGCCGACCCAGACCGAATCCCAGGCCTCGTCGCGATCCGCCCATTCCGCCATCTGGAGCATTTCCTCGACCGTGGTCACGCCGATGATCACGCCGCGATTGGGCAGCGTCAGGCCAAATTTGGGAACGCGCCGCTTACTCATCGCCTGTTCTCCTTGTGCGTGGCTGGTGCCTGGGATGCTCCAGCGCGGCGGAAGTGGCAACGCGAATCGTTAGCCCGATTGCGAACGCCGCCACCGCATCAAGACCGCCGAGCATAGATCGTAGGACGCTCCGCGTACAGGTTTTGCGCTTCACCTCACCCCCAATCCTCCAATCAGTCATCCTTCGCCACGTCCACGCTCCCGCGTGTCGGGCGCTGGATGACGATCAACCCGTCACGACTCGGGATCGGTGTCGCGATACGGATGCCCCGCCTGATAGAGCCCAAGCCGCTCGCGCATATCCTCGCGATCCTTGGTGTTCATTGGAGAAAGCGCGGCGATTGCCTTCTTTTCCCATGAGATCGCGGTCTTGAAATCGCCTAATTCCGCATATGCCGCCGCGAGCGTGTCGAGATACTGCGCGTTCTTCCATCCGTATAGCTTGCAGGCCTGAGTCGCGAGCTGGATTGCGCGCGCGCCGTTTCGGATATCGTCGAGCGGGCAGGTGGCAAGTATCCACGCCTGCCGGTTGTAATCTTCCGCGTCTTTGGGTGTGGTCTGCAGTACATGCCGAAGATCGGCCCGCGCAAGATTGCTTTTCCCCGCCTTGAGATAGAACGTGGCACGTCTCGCATAAAAGCCTGAATTTTCTCGATCGGCGGAAATCGCTCGACTGATGAGAGCGACCGCGGTGCCATAATCATGCTGCCGGTAGGAGAGGTCAGAATCCAGAACCAGCATGAGCGGGTCGTTCGGCTTTGAGGCGAAGAAAGTCTTCAGGTCGTCCGCCGCAAGAAGGAACTGGCCGTCCTCCGCGTACACCATCTCCCGGAAAAGAAGCAGCAGCCGGTTGTGCGGATCGATCGAGATGGCGCGGGTTACATCCGCGATTGCCTCGTTATACTCTCCGCGATTAGCAGCCAGCGCTGCTGCGTCTTGCAGTTTTGCCGAATCGGGGGCCTCGATGCTCGTTGCCTTGTCGCGATCGTTGGCCGCCTCATCGGGCTTGCCCATGGCCTGCTCGATGTCCGAACGAAGCGAATACGTACCGCCGTCGTCAGGAGCCAGCGCGACGGCCTTGTTCGCGTCGGCGAGCGCGCGCGGATAGTCGTGCATCGCGTAGTAGGAATTCGCGCGGTTCCACCACGCGCGCTCGTTGGTTGGCTCAAGCTTGACCACCGTAGTCAGGTCCTGAACCGACTGAGCGTAATTACCCTTGTACCAATACGCGTCGGCGCGGCCCTGAAGAGCGCTCGTATCCTTGGGGTTTCTCTTCAGCGCCGCATCGAATGCGATCGTCGCGACGTCATAGTTGCCACGTTGCATATAGGTCCATCCGGTGGCGGTCGGGTTTGGCAGCGCCGTTGCGAACAACATCATCGCGGAAATCAAGATAGGACGAGCCGCATCCATCAAGGTGTGCGCCAGGATGCCGGGCGCAAGCCGGTGCTGCCACAGATACATCCCGAGCAGCAATAGTTGGCTCGGCGCGATAATTACGGTGTAGCGAAATCCCCAGAACGGAACGTGCATGAGCAAATCCAGCCCCAGCATCACTGCGCCCGCGACGAATGTGCTACGGGTCACCGCCTGCAATCGCTCGATTCCGTAGCCTCGTGCCCATAGCTCTTCAGATATTCCCGCCCCTATCGCAATCAATAGACTAAGCCAGGTCGGCATCTGTTCGAGTAGGTTGACCTGGGGCCGGTCAATAGCGGTTACTCCTTGACTGGCGGCGGCGGGAGACGTCAGCAAGGGAAGAATGAATCGTAGGGTCAGGTCATCGGCCAGAAACATCAGTACCAGCAGACCCAATCCGAGGCCGATGTCGATAAGATTCGGCCACGCCAGTCCGATCGAACGTAAAGGCAATCGCTCCCAATAACGGACAATCGCCAGGATCGCGACGGTGAGGATCACTTCATAGATGACCGCATTGATGCCGCTCACGATCGAAAACGAAACTCCCAACGCAAGCAGTGGCTTCAGAAGCGGAAATGTCAAAGTATTCAGTACGAACGGAAAACCCGCGATGAGCACCAGCAGAATCGGGAGGATCTTGGGGCGCAGCGATCGGGTTGCGCGACCCGGATGCGACGCCGTGTCGGCCGCGATCGGGGCGGGAGATTCAAGGCTTTGCGCCGTCTCGGGGAGCATGCGCATCAGCCACGATACGCCGCATCGGGCAGCGTTTTAGACACGTGGTGCTGATTGATATAGCACCGCCACTGATAGTCGCGCGAGGACAACTCTCAGTGCTGTGCGCCGCCTGGGTCCGGCCGAAAGCCAGGGGCGAAGACACTGCAACTCATTCACTGCAAGTCATTCAGCGGAGCATCTTTCGATAAGAGTCCGAAGGCCTTCGGCCAGCCGATTTCGGGAGCCGTGGCCTCTCATTGCGCGCCGCGCTGATGACGCAAAGTGTGACAACAAGGACCACCAATCCGACCAGTCCGATTCCTAACGTCTCCGGCGTGATTACTCCGTACGACATCGCGGCGAGCACCGCTCCGACGATGGCTATCGAGAGTATCAGATAGAATAAACCCAACAGGTCCCGGCCGGCTCGCTCCGGATGCGCCGTCCAGCGCATCGCCATACTTAGAAACGGCCGATCGCTGAACAGTGCCCAGATGCTCGCCGCGTTCACCACGAACCGCGCATCGTCGCTCACGCCCTCGTGTCTGGCCGGATGCATCCGCTCGACCTGGACCTGCGAGCCGCCAGGCAGCACGTCAAACGATCGCTGGCATGACGAACATTCGTAGCCGACTGGCCGAGCTTCATAGGCGCGATACGCCTGATTTCCGCAGTAGGGGCAGTATAGCATGGACCCTTACTCCTCGCGTTTACCGATCTTGTTCCTTCCCGACCTTATCCCGTGGCGCGTTTCGGTCGATGAACGCGTCCAGTTTTAGCGGCGCGCTTCCTAGGATCATACAGTCTGATTCTTGTCGCTCCCCGCCGAACGAACGACCGTCACAAGGAAGACGACCAGAAAAATCCAGATCATCACCACGCCGCCGCCGAGCCACTTGAGAGCCGAACCGAAAGCGGGATAGCCGGACGCCTCCAGCATCACCCCGAGCACAAACAATAGAAGCGCGACTCCGAGACCATAGACCAGAAAGAGGCCTAACGTGTGGTCGCCGTGCGCCTCTTGCGAGTTCTCTGTGGTGGTCTCGTCGTCGCTCGACGAACTTGTCGAGGCATCTTCTGCGCCCGAATCGGGAGTTGCCGCCGGCGCGGCTTCATCGTCTGAGTCCGAGACTTGCTTGTCCGCATCCAATTCGCGGGAAGAAGGCGATACCGCAGGTTGGTAGCCTAGCTTCGCGCAGTCGCCCGGTTGGTCCTCGCACAGATGCTCCACCATAGAGATGCCGGGCTTCTCGAAGTCGGCGCATACGCGAGTTCCATCGGGGTTGCTCGCCCAGCACGACGATGCCGCTCGGCCCGGACTGGCGATTACCGCCATCATCGCGATCATGGCGAGCACAACGAGGGAAGACCAGCGCGAGCTTCCGGCCGTGATTGATTCTCTCCGGCTAGCTGGTCCCGCCGCGCTGGAGATGCTCTCTGTCCGTGATGATTCCATGAGTGCCTGCCGCTTGTTCCGCGCCACCTGGATACTCTGGTCACCGCTGTTCTCGTTCACCTTGCCTTCTCACCGCTTTCGTCCGCATCTTACGCCGCACTCAAGTCAACGGTTGACTTGAACGCAGCGCCGCTATCATCACAACCCGGAACGCAATTGCCCCTTGCCGGCTCTCGCGGTTGCGCGGCTGGTGGCGAAAGTTGCTTGACGATGCGATTATTTGGCGGGATGCTGCGCAGGTCGGCGAAATTCCGGTTGGTTGCGATGCGGGACCCGTCAAGGCCCGGATTCGGCGCCGGTCTCGGCCGAAGCCGACATTCTGTCCAGATTCATAGCCTTTTAGTTTGCGCAACGGCTGTGGGGTTGCGCGGCGGTGAGCAAAGTTGTACAATTTGTTTTGTCCGGCCCGGCTCGCTTAACGCCCGCGTATTGAGGCGAGGTGTGGAATCCAAGTGTGGAGTCCAAAGATGACGCTCAGGGCCACAAAACTCCGCCAGCATCGTCAGCTCTCCCGAGATCGCAGCCGCGTTCCGCGCGCGATTGCGCTTGCACTTGCCGCGTCGAAGGTGCCCGATGGCTCGGCGTTGATGATGGCGCTGTCCGGCGGCCCCGATTCCATCGTGCTGCTGCACGCGCTGCTCGAAATTCGTCATAAGCGCGGCTTTCGCTTGATCGCGGCGCATCTGAACCACCGTTTGCGCGGGCCCGAATCGGATCGCGATGAGGCGTTTGTGCGCGTCGAGTGCGATCGCCTTGGCGTCGAGCTTCTGGTTGAGCGCGCAAAAGGGCTCACGCCTGACACTCCAAATCTCGAAGAGCACGCGCGCGATTTACGCTACGATTTTTTCGCTCGCGCTTCGGCGCGGGCTCGCGCCGATTACGTTGTGCTGGCTCATCACGCGGACGATCAGGCGGAAACCGTGCTGATGCGGCTGTTGCGTGGCGCGGGAGTTGCGGGTCTTGCGGGTATGAGCGCCATTGGGCCTGGTAATCTCCTCCGCCCGATGCTGAAAATCACGCGGACGGAAATTCTCGCATATCTCAGCGCGACCGGCGCCGAATTCGTCGAGGACAGCTCGAATCGGTCGTTTGCTCCGCTACGAAATCGAATCCGCCACCTTTTGCTCCCGGAGATCGAGCGCGATTACGCGCCCGGCGCTCGCACGCGAATCGCCGCGCTCGCCGATGAGATGCGGATGCTCGACGCGTACGTCGCTCGCGAAGCGGCGCGGGCGATGGTCGCGATTCGCGCCGATAACGGATCGCTCGATGTCGCGCGGCTCGCGGAGATCGACCCGGCGCTGCGCGTCCCGGTGCTCCGCGAATGGCTTCGCGGTGAAATCGGATCGCTGCGCCGCGTCGAGCGAGCGCATCTCGATGCGCTGCTAGCGATCGCGCTTTCCGCCTCGCCATCGGGCGAGGTCGTGCTGCCCGGCGGATGGCGCGCGACGCGCGAGTACGCGGCACTGAGACTCGTCCGCGCTCCGCTCAGCAGGCATCCGCATCCGTTCGCGATCGAGCTTGCGACGCGCGGGACGACGGTCGTAGCGCAGGCGCGGTATGCGTTCGATGCGGAAGTGCTGGCGGCGTCGGGACTCGGGATGCCTAGCGACAATCATTCGGCGATATTCGACCTCGGCGCGCTGGCGAATGACGCGCTGGTCGTCCGCAGCTTTCGCGAGGGCGATCGGATTCGTCCGCTGGGTCTTGATGGAACGCGCAAACTGAAGGAGATTTTTATCGACGCCAAAATTCCGCGTGCACGGCGCGCCACGATGCCTGTGGTCGCTTCCGGCCCCGAGGTTGTCTGGCTTCCGGGGCTGGTGCGATCGGATCGGGCGCTGGTGACCGCAAACAGCCGCGTCGCGGTTAGAATTTCGGCGTACGAAACATCGTCTCAGGAATAGGAGCTATATCAGGCCACGTTGCGCCGGAATTAACGGGCGTGGTACGCTTTTTACGGGGATGAATCAGTTTTCACGCAGTATAGCCCTCTGGCTTGTTCTGGGCCTGATGTTTCTGCTGCTGTTCAACATCTTCAGCAGGCAGCAACCCAAAGAGCAGGAAACTATCTTCTCCGACTTCCTGAACGAAGTTGACAAGGGCGAGATTGCGTCGGTCACTATTCAGGGCAACCTGATTAAAGGCGAGACAACTTCTGGCGAGCATTTCAAGACCTACGCACCGACCGATCCCGACTTGGTAAAGACGCTTCGCGCCAAGAACGTAAAAATCGCCGCGAAACCCGCCGAAGGCGATCCATGGTGGATGATCGCGCTGATGCAGTGGTTCCCGATCCTGATCCTCGCCGGTTTGTGGATATTTTTCATGCGCCAGATGCAGATCGGCGGAGGCAAGGCGATGTCGTTCGGGAAAAGCCGCGCCAAACTGCTTACCGAGAACACGCATAAGGTCACGTTTGCCGACGTGGCCGGTATCGACGAGGCCAAAGACGAGCTCGAAGAGATAATCCAGTTCCTGCGCGATCCCAAGCGCTTCACCCGGCTTGGCGGACGCATCCCCAAGGGCGTCCTTCTGGTCGGTTCGCCTGGAACCGGAAAGACGCTGCTCGCGCGCGCGATCGCGGGCGAGGCCGGCGTGCCTTTCTTCTCGATTTCCGGCTCGGATTTCGTCGAGATGTTCGTCGGAGTCGGCGCTTCGCGGGTGCGCGATTTGTTCGTGCAGGGCAAGAAGCATGCGCCATGCATAATTTTCATCGATGAAATCGACGCCGTCGGACGCCATCGCGGCGCCGGACTTGGCGGCGGACACGACGAGCGCGAACAGACCCTCAATCAGTTGCTGGTTGAGATGGACGGATTCGAGGCCAACGAGGGCGTGATCCTGGTCGCCGCGACCAATCGTCCAGACGTGCTCGATCCCGCGCTGCTTCGCCCCGGCCGCTTCGACCGGCGGGTGGTGGTGCCTCGGCCCGACGTGAAGGGGCGCGACGGAATCCTCAAGGTGCATACGCGCAAGGTTCCGCTGGCCGACGACGTGAATATCGACAAGCTCGCGCGCTCAACCCCGGGATTCGCCGGCGCGGATCTCGAAAACCTGGTCAATGAAGCGGCGCTGCTCGCGGCGCGCCGCAACAAGGACAAGGTCGAGATGTCCGATTTCGAGCTCGCCAAGGACAAGGTCATGATGGGCGCGGAGCGGCGCTCGATGGTGATGTCGCTGGGCGAGCGCAAAAACACCGCCTATCACGAGGGCGGGCACGCGCTGGTCGCGATGCTGCTGCCGGGCGCGGATCCGGTCCATAAGGTCACGATTATTCCGCGTGGAATGGCGCTCGGCGTCACCCAGCAGCTCCCGCTCGATGATCGTTATACCTATTCGCGCGACTACCTGATGACGCGGCTCGCCATGATGTTCGGCGGGCGCGCGGCCGAGGAGCTGATTTTCGGCCACATGACCACCGGCGCGGGCGACGATATCGAAAAAGCGACCGAGCTTGCGCGCAAGATGGTCTGCGAGTTCGGGATGAGCAAAGAACTCGGGCCGATGACCTTCGGCAAGAAGGATGACCAGGTATTCCTGGGCCGTGATCTTGGCCATTCCAAGGATTATTCGGAGCATACCGCGATCGAGATCGACCGCGAGGTTCGCCGCATAATCGATGACGCGTACCAGAAAGCGCGCCAGCTCCTTTCCGATAATGTCGTGTTGCTGCACGCGGTTGCCGAACGCCTGCTCGAAAAGGAAGTGCTGGACGGCGCCGAAGTAGAGGCGATGGTCAAGGCGTATCGCGAGGGCAGGCCGCTGCCGGCCTCGTTGCCTCCGCATGACGGCACGCCGCATCCCGCGTCCGGACCGGGCAAGGACAAACCCAAGACGGCGGACGAGGGCAAGCCGGTTCCCGGCCTCCCGCCGAAGCCTGTGCTGGTCTGACGGTCGCGTTCATCTTAGGTCGCGCTTCCGAAGTGATATCTGTGCAGTGACATCCGGGAAGTGAAATCCGGCAAGTGATGTCCGGATTGTCCTCGCCAGTGCGCCGCGATCCCGAGAACTCCCGCAACCATTTGCGACCAGCCCGCGTGCATTCGCGATTCCCTCACGCGAAGCTTCCCGCGAGTCTGCGCCTTTTCGATGGCCGCGTGATTCGTTTCCCCGCCGTGATGGGCGTGCTGAATGTCACGCCCGACTCGTTCTCCGACGGCGGCCGCTACTTCAAGCCGTCGCGCGCGATTGCGCACGGGCTCGAGATGGAAGCCGCGGGCGCCGGCATTATCGATATCGGCGGAGAATCGACGCGGCCGCACGGCGCGCGCACGATTCCGCCCGCCGAGGAGCTTGCGCGCGTGATGCCGGTGGTGGAGGCGCTCGCCCGCCGGCTCAAGGTTCCGATCTCGATCGACACCCGCAAATCCGAGGTCGCCCGGATTGCGCTCGGCGCTGGCGCGGCCATTATCAACGACATCAGCGCGTTCGAGTATGATCCTGTCATGGTGAAGCTTGCGGCGCGCGAGCACGCCGCGATGGTGCTGATGCATATGCGCGGCGGCGTGGAAAATCATGTCGAATTCGCACAATATCGCGATGTCGCGAGCGAAGTTTTTGCTTACTTAAAGAGCCGCGCGCATATCGCAGTTAGCGCGGGCGTAGCGCACTCGCGAATCATACTTGACCCTGGAATCGGATTTTCCAAGAATGCCCGCCACAACCTGGCGATATTGAACGCCTTGCCCCGCCTCTGCGCGGTCGGCTATCCCGTATTGGTAGGATCTTCGCGCAAGAGCTTTGTCCGGAGAATCTCCGGCGAGTCCGAGCGCGAGGTAGAATTCGGAACCGCGGCCGCCGACGCTATCGCGGTTGCGGCGGGTGCGTCGATCGTGCGGGTTCATGACCCGTCGGCGGCGCGCGCGGTGGTGGCGATGGCCGCGGCGATCAGCCGGCGGGCGAGGTAGGAAGGCGCGATGCCGAATTACTTACCCACAATTCCAATTCCGCGCTGGCAGGACATACTCGACGTGCTTATCGTCGCGTACGTCATTTACCGGATTGCGCTGCTGATTCGCGGCACCCGCACGATGCAGATGGTGGTGGGGCTGGTAATTATAGGCGTCGCCTTCGTCGGATCGCAGATGCTGGGGCTGTTTACTCTCAACTGGCTCTTGAACAACTTTCTCGGCTCGTTGATCGTGATTCTGGTCGTGATATTTCAGGCCGACATCAGACGCGCGCTGACCCGCGTCGGCGCGCAGTCATTCTTCGGCCCGCGCGCGCCTGCCGCCAGCGCCGCGGAGGAGCTTGCCACCGCCTCGGCGTGGCTTGCCGCGCGGCGAATCGGCGCGCTTATCGTGATCGAGCAGGAAGACGGACTCAATGAATTCGTCGAAAGCGGACGGCTGCTCTATGGCAGGGTCTCGCCCGAGCTTATCGAGACCATCTTCATGCGCGGCTCGCCGCTCCACGACGGCGCGGTGATTATCAAGGGCGATCAGGTCCTTTCCGCAGCCTGCCTGTTGCCGCTGTCGTCGAATCCGAACGTGAGCCTGGCCCTCGGCACCCGCCATCGCGCGGCGATCGGCCTTACCGAGGACAGCGACGCGGTGGTGCTGGTGGTGTCGGAAGAGGACGGAACCATCTCAATCGCGCGGGGCGGACAACTGGAGCGCGGGCTTGATCCGCCCGCGGTGCTGGAAATGCTCAGGACCTTGCCCGCGTAATATGGATATTAGGGACAGGCGCGCAACACGATCGCGCGCCTAAACGCCGGGGATGTTCGAGTGGAGAAATAAAATCCCGTGGGATAGCGTCAGCAGGACGTTGCGGCGCAACGCGGGTCTGCGCCTGATTTCTATCCTGCTGGCGGTCGGACTGTGGATCTTTGTCAACGCCGGCCAGCGCAACGCCGTTATCGCGATGGCGGTGCCGATAAGCTATCGCTCGCTCGCGCCGGGCATGGTGATCATGAATCATCCGCCCGAGTTCGTGAAAATCGAGGTTACCGGCCCGCGCACGCTTCTTTCGTTGCTCGATCCGGAGCGCCTGACGCTCAGGTTGAATCTCCAGGGCGTGCCGATCGGTCATTCGGATTTCAAGATCACGCCCGCGATGTTCAACGTGCCGCGCCAGACCACCGTCACTCGAATCGCGCCCGACGAGGCGCAGCTCGACATCGATCGCGTCATCAGCCGGGAGCTGCCGGTCCACGTCGACGTGCAGGGCGTGGTCGCAAGCGATTCGCAAATCAATTTGGCGCAGGCGCAACCCGCGGAGGTCGCGGTGAGCGGACCGAGCCGCTACGTCGCGCCGCTTAACCATATCGAGACCGAGCCGTTCGACGTCAGCGGAGCAAACAGCGATATCGAGCGCGCGATCGGGCTCGAAAGCCCTAGCCCCGATGTTCACGTGGCGATGCTGCGGGTGCTCGCGCGGGTGGATATCGGTGAAAAAATAACCAGCCGCGAATTCAAAGACGTGGACGTTGAGGTTCGCGACACCGATCACAAGTACAAAGTCGAGCCCGCCAAGGTGACCATTACCCTGCGCGGTCCGGAAACCAAGCTCGACAGTCTCGATCCATCAGGAATTGCCTTCGTTGACGCCGCAGACGGATCGCCCGGCTCGCGCGAACTCCCGCTCCAGATCGATCTGCCGAGTGGAACCCAGCTCGTGAAGCAGCAGCCGAACAAGGTTAGACTTCACATCTACCGCCAGAAGCGCGAGATGGCCAATGACGGAAACGCATCGTAAGCTGTTCGGCACCGACGGAGTGCGCGGGGTGGCAAACGTCGAGCCGATTACGCCTGAAACCGCGCTCAAGCTCGGACGCGCCCTGGCCTACGTGTATCGCAACCCGAACGGACGCCATCGCCGAATCCTGATTGGCAAGGACACGCGCCTGTCGGGCTATATGCTGGAGACGGCGCTCGCGTCGGGAATCTGCTCGATGGGCGCTGATGTATGGCTGGTTGGACCGCTGCCCACCCCCGCGATCGCATTTCTGACCCACAGCATGCGCGCCGATGCGGGCGTGGTGATCTCCGCCTCCCACAATCCGTTCGAGGACAACGGGATAAAATTTTTCTCGTGCGACGGCTTCAAGCTCGACGACGAAACCGAGCAGCGCATCGAAGCGCTGGTCGCCGACGACGGATCGCTCGCGCAGTTTCGCGCCGCCAACGGCGATATCGGCAAGGCCGCGCGAATCGACGACGCGCTCGGCCGTTACTTGATTTTTCTCAAGTCATGCCTGCCGCGAAATGCCGCGTTCGACGGCATCAAGGTGACCCTCGATTGCGCCAACGGCGCCGCCTACAAGGTCGGTCCCGAAGCGCTGGAAGAACTCGGCGCGGAGCTGGTCGCGATCGGCGTCGATCCCGACGGCACCAATATCAATCGCGATTGCGGCGCCGTGCATCTCGAGAATCTGCGCGCGACCGTGCTGCGCGAGCACGCGCAGGTCGGTATCGCGCTCGACGGCGACGCTGATCGCGCGATGCTGCTGGATGAAAAGGGCGAAGTATTCGACGGCGACGACGTGATGGCGCTGCTCGGAACCCGGATGGCCGCCGAGGGCAGGCTTGCCTCGAACACCGTGGTCGCAACCGTGATGAGCAACTTCGGACTCGAAGTCGCGCTGCGCCGCGCCGCAATAAAGCTGGTGCGCACCGACGTGGGCGACCCCGCGGTCGCGCGCGAGATGCGCCTGAACTCGTACAATCTCGGCGGTGAGCAGACCGGCCATATTATCCTGATGGATTGCTCGACCACCGGAGACGGCCTTATCACGTCGCTGCTGGTGCTCGCGATTATTGCCGAAACCCAAAAGCCGCTCTCCGCGCTGCGCACGATGCGCCGCGTGCCACAGGTGCTGGAGAACGTACGCGTCAGCGCACGAACGCCATTGTCGGAAATGCCGGCGGTGCAGCGCGCAATAAGCGGCGCTGAACGCAAGCTCGGCGACACCGGACGCTTGCTGGTGCGATACTCCGGCACCGAGATGCTGGCGCGGGTGATGGTCGAAGGCGACGATCCGAAGCTTATCGGTTCGCTCGCACAAGAGATCTGCGCCGAAATCCGGAAGCAGGTCGGCGCCCGCTGAATCTCGTTTCAAGCGCGGATTAACGCGCGCAGGAGCGCGCGAGATCCTTCGCTGCGGCCACGCTTACGCGTGTCCGGCTCAGGATGACGGTCAGGGCCACGAATCAGCCCTACTCACCGCGGTCGGAGCCACTTCGCCATCATTCATCGCGAAGCGCAGCGAGCACCTTCAGCAGTCATCCTGAGCCGAAGGCGAAGGATCTCGCGCGCTCCTGCGCGCGTAATCATCGTTTCCATCCGTGAACCTCGCAAATATCCAACCCTACGTTGTGTAGTATTTGCGTCTTCAAAGCTAATCGCGCTCAAGTATCGATTCCTCAGAAAATAAATGGCTGACGCAACATCTTCCCGCGCGCTAAACTGAATGCAGGGCGCGACGATCAGCGCCGCTCTATCCCTCATCCGGGAACCAATCCCGGAACTGCGCAAGAGTTCTCCCGCCTGAGTCCGTATTCGAAGCAAAGTCGCGACCGGTAGAGAACGCACTCGCGAGCAGGCATCCAGACAAGCACCAAATGATAGGCGAGCATCATCACTATGTGCCGGCATTTGACGGACTTCGCGCGCTCGCGATCGTGCCCGTGATGCTGCTGCACGTATCGATTGCGACGCTGCATCCCGGATGGCTCCGCTTTCAATTCACGCGCGGATGGTACGGGGTCGATCTTT
Source organism: Candidatus Binataceae bacterium (assembly GCA_030041155.1). Classification (GTDB taxonomy): domain Bacteria; phylum Desulfobacterota; class Binatia; order Binatales; family Binataceae; genus JBARDN01. The sequence continues at coordinate 18,910 of JASHOJ010000183.1, forward strand.
TTTTCGTCCTGAGCGGATTTCTTATCACCTGGATCCTGATCGCGGAGGTCGAGAGCACGGGTACTATTGCGCTAGGGCGCTTCTATTCGCGCCGTTTTCTCAGGCTTGGCCCCGCATACTTATCGACGATGATCGCGCTCGTTTTGGGCGCCGCGCTTCTGCGTCCCGACCTGCTGTACAAGGCGCGCGGCGTGGCTCCGGCGCTGCTGACATATACCTACAACTACCAGCTTGCGCTGCAGGGCCCGCACGTGGATTTGCTCGTGATCGTGTGGTCGCTCTGCGTGGAGGAGCAGTTTTATTTGATCTGGCCGTGGCTGCTCCGCCGTCTTGGGATTCGCCGCGCATTTTATTTCTGCGCGGGCGCGGTGCTGGCGCTCGCGCTTTATCGCACCGGGCTTTACGCCTGGATGAACTGGGGGCATCTTGCGAGCCCCAGTCCCGCCTCATCGATTAGAATCTATTTTTCCACCGACACGCGAATCGACGTGATTCTGGTCGGATGCCTGGCCGCTCTCTCTTTGCGGTATGAACCGGCCGCGCGGCTCTGGAACAGGCTGCGCGCCTGGCGGATTTTTCCCTACGCCGCGGCCGCGCTTGCGCTTGTGTGCATCATCTGGGTGACCGGCGGCAAATCGTCGAGCGCATCGTTCAGAAGCGCGACAATTGGATATACGCTGGGCGCGCTCGCGGTGGCGGGAGTGATCGCCGGCATCTTCGCGCGGCCGGACTCGATACTTTCGCGGGCGCTCTCGTGGCCTCCGCTGGTCCGAACCGGCAAAGTTTCGTACGGTATGTATTTGTTCCATCTCTGCATCGCGTGGGCGGTGTTCCATCTGCTGAAACCGGCTTTGTGGTCGCAGGTCGCGTCGCAAATGTCCGATCCGAGTCTGCTCGGCCGGGTGCTGCCGGTAAGCGAGGCGACGGTGGTGCCGATGTCCGATGCGCTCGGCAGCGCATCGACCATGCTCGCGCTCGATCCGGGGCTGAAGTTCGCTATCGCGTTCGTGGTGATTGCGGGCGGAGCGTTTATCGTGGCATGGCTGCATTTCGAGTTTGTCGAGCGAAAGTTTAACGCGCTGCGGCCCCAGATCGCGTTCCGCGCCGGAATTCCGGGCCGCGAAACGTGACTTGGCGGAGTGCGCGGCGCGGCGGTACCCTGCTGCGTCGCCGCGCTCCGGTATGATAAACAAATCGGCGCGGGGATTTTACAAGCGGAGGAGCTGGTGGCGGCGCCGCCCTGAACATCTATGGACAAAATGATAATTCATGGCGGCAAACCGCTTCACGGAACTGTGCCCGTGAGCGGCAGCAAGAATACCGCCCTGCCGATTCTGATTGCGGCGCTTCTGACCGATGAGCCGGTGCGTCTGACCAATGTTCCACGCCTGCGCGATGTCACCACCACGCTGGGACTCCTGACCGGGCTCGGCGCGGAGGCGCGTTGGACCGGCGACAACGAGGTCGTAGTCCACGCTCGGAAAATCTGTTCGCACGTCGCGCCCTATGAGCTGGTCAAGACCATGCGCGCGTCGTTCCTGGTGCTGGGGCCGCTGCTTGCGCGCGAAGGGCGCGCCCGCGTCTCGACGCCGGGCGGATGCGCGATTGGCGCGCGTCCGGTCAACCTGCATATCGGCGGAATTCGCGCGCTCGGCGCCAAGATTCAGTTCCGGCACGGCTATGTGGAAGCGCACGCGCCCGAGCTCAAGGGCGGGCGGGTGTGGCTCGACAATCCGTCAGTGGGCGCGACCGAGAACATCATGATGGCGGCGGCGCGCGCGAGCGGCATAACCCAGATCGAGAATGCCGCGCGCGAGCCGGAGATTGTCCATCTGGCCGCGATGCTCTCCGCGATGGGTGCGCGGATTCGCGGCGCGGGAACCCACGTTATCGAGATCGAAGGGGTTGCGCGGCTGCGGGGCTGCGAGCATCAGATCGCCACCGACAGAATCGAAGCCGGATCGCTGATGGTCGCGGCCGCGATCACCGGCGGCGACGTTGCGATCACGGACGCTCCGCTTGAATATCTCGAAGCTGTCACCACCAAGCTTGGCGAGGCCGGCGTGCTGATCGAGGCGGGCGAGGGACAGGTCCGAGTTCGGCGTGGCGCAAATCTTCGCCCGGTTGAGCTTCGCACGCTGCCGTATCCGGGGTTCCCGACCGACCTGCAGGCACAAATGATGGCGCTGCTCACGCAGGCGACCGGAACTTCGGTTATTACCGAGACGATATTTGAAAACCGCTTCATGCACGCGCAGGAGCTGATCCGGATGGGCGGGGATATCGTGATGAAAGGCCCGACCGCGGTGGTGCGCGGACCCTCGCGCTTGCAGGGCGCGCCGGTGATGGCGACTGACTTGCGCGCGAGCATGAGCTTGATTCTTGCTGGGCTTGCGGCCGAAAACACCACCGAGATTGGCCGTGTTTACCATCTGGACCGCGGCTACGAAGCGCTGGAGAAAAAACTCAAGTCGCTCGGCGCGCAAATCGAGCGAGTCCCTGAATGAGTGTCAGGATTCTCAAGGCCGGAACTCCGGCGGCGCGGAAATTCATTTCGATGATGCTGGCGCGGCGCGGCGGCGCCGATGACGCGCGGATGAATCTCGCGGTGGCTGCGATAATCGCGAACGTCAGGCGGCGCGGCGACCGCGCGCTGGTCGAATACACGCGCAAATTCGATCGCGTCACTATCACGCCGCGCACGCTGCGCGTCACCCGCGCCGAGCTTGCGGATGCGCTGCGGAAAATTCCCGGGCGCGATCGCCTGGCGCTGGAACTCGCGGCGCGCCGAATCGAAGCATTTCACAAACGCACGATGGAAGCGCCGTTTTCTTACCTCGATGCGCTTGGGATGCGGCTCGGGCAATCCGTAGCACCGCTGTCGCGGGTTGGAATCTACGTGCCCGGCGGGATGGGCGCGTATCCGTCATCGGTGCTGATGAACGCGATTCCCGCCAAAGTCGCCGGCGTGAAGGAAATCGTGATGGTCTCGCCGCCCTCGCGCGAGGGCGACCGCGACGCGGTGATGGCAGCGGCGGCGATCGCGGGAGTGACCGAATGCTACCGGGTTGGTGGTGCGCAGGCGATCGCCGCGCTCGCATATGGCACCCAGACAATCGCGCGGGTGGACAAGATCGCAGGTCCCGGAAACGCGTGGGTTCAGGCCGCCAAGAAAATGGTTTATGGCGTCACCGATATCGACAAAATGGCGGGGCCAAGCGAAGTGCTGGTGATTGCCGACGACTCGGCGAATTCCGAATGGATCGCCGCCGACCTGATCGCGCAGGCGGAGCACGGATCGGGCAACGAATCCGCGATCTGCCTGACCCCTTCCCGGATGCTCGCGCGCGAGGTTGCGCGGGCGCTGGACGCGGCGCTCAAGAATCTGCCGCGAGCGGACGCGGTAAGAAGGGTGCTTAAAAATCGCGGCGCAATTATCATGGTCAGCGATCTTGAGCAGGCATTCGCAATCGCAAATCAGATTGGCCCCGAGCATCTGGAGCTGGAAATCGCCGGGGCGCGAAGATGGCTGCCGAAGGTGCGCGCCGCAGGCGCGGTTTTCCTCGGTCCGATGAGCCCGGCGCCGCTCGGCGACTATCTGGCCGGTCCCAATCACGTGCTTCCCACCGGCGGATCCGCGCGCTTCGCCTCGCCGCTGGGCGCATACGATTTCCTCAAGCGAACCAGTATAATCGAGGCATCATCGCGGGCCACGAAGATTCTGGGCCCGGCGGTGGCTCATCTGGCGCGGATGGAGGGCTTTGAGGGACACGCGCGCGCGATAGAGTTGCGAACGCGGGAGAAGCTGAGAACGACACGCGGCGCGGGGCAAGACAATGGATAGCAAGCGCAATAATAAGCGGCAGAGCGACCGCAATCTGAGCGCAATCCGCGGATCGCGCGCCGAGGCTCGCCTCTCTGTTGCGGGCGACGCGCCGCCGCGCCACGCGGAAATCGATCGCAAGACCCGCGAAACCCAGGTCTCGGTGAGCCTTAAACTCGACGGCGCGGGCCAGAGCGAAGTCTCGACCGGCGTGCCGTTCCTTGACCATATGCTCGAAAGCTTCGCGCGGCACGGATTTTTCGACCTCAAGGTTCAGGCGCGCGGTGACACTCATATCGACGAGCATCACACGGTCGAGGATGTCGGAATCGTGCTCGGGCGCGCCTTCAAGCAGGCGTTGGGCGATCGATCTGGAATCCGGCGCTTCGGCGAAGCGACCGTTCCGCTGGATGAAGCGCTGTGCAGCGCCGTGGTCGATATCAGCGGACGCGCCTATCTTGGCTATGAGATCGCGATCGCGCAGGAACGGGTCGGCAACTTCCAGACCGAGCTGGTCTGCGACTTCATGAAGGCGCTCAGCGACGAGACCGGCATGAATCTGCATCTGCGGATGCATTCCGGGCGCAACCCTCATCATATCGTCGAAGCGGCTTTCAAAGCGCTCGCGCGCGCGATGGACTCGGCGACCGCGCTGGAGCCGCGGGTGGCGGGCGCACTCTCGACCAAGGGTACGCTATCGTCCTAAGCCGCCGCCTATCGGATGGCGCGGCATATCCGCCGATGTTCGAGCAGTTCACGATCGTGCCGTCAATCGATCTGAAAGACGGTCAGGTCGTGCGCCTGCTGCGCGGCGATCTCGCGCGGACCACAGTCTATGGCGGTGACCCCGCCGCGGTCGCGCGAAACTTCGAGGCGCAGGGTGCGGAACTGATCCACGTGGTCGATCTTGACGGCGCGGTCGCGGGCGCTCCGAGCAATCTGGCCGCGATAGCAAAAATTCGCGCCGCTGTCGGATGCGCGATCGACTTGAGCGGCGGACTTCGCACAATCGAAGCGGTGCGCTCCGCGTTCGGCGCGGGAGCGGATAGGGTTTCGATCGGCAGTGCGGCAGTACTGAATCCGGATTTGATTCTTGCCGCGTGCGCCGAATTTCCCGGACGCGTATTTGGTTCGATCGATATCCGCGATGGCAGGCTCGCGATCAAGGGATGGCTCGAGACCAGCGCGATGACTGTCGAGCGGGCGGCGGCGGCGTTCAAACAGGCAGGCGTGGCCGCGGCTATCGTAACCGATATCTCGCGCGACGGGGCTGAGACGGGCGTCGATGCGGCCGCGACCGCCGCGCTCGCGCGATCGTTCAGGATGCCGATTATCGCCTCGGGCGGCGTCGCGTCAGTTGACGACCTGCGCGCGCTCGCGCGCCAGTTCGATAGCGGGGTAGTGGGCGCGATCGTGGGCCGCGCGCTTTACGAAAACCGCTTCGACCTCGCCGATGCTATCGCTTCCTACCGAGGCTAGCTTTCTCGACGGCGGGCGGAAATGACCGATGGGTTGGCGCACCATCTCGGGAGCCGCCCTTTGAGCCCTGCGAGTAGGTTGTCGACGGCAATTTCCGCCATCCGGGTGCGGGTCGCCTCGCCGGCGCTGCCGATGTGAGGCGTGATGACGACGTTATCGAGCCTCAGCAGGGGATCGTTGCGCGCGATGGGCTCGGGGTCGGTGACGTCCAGGCCCGCGCCGCCCAGATGGCCGGACTTGAGCGCCGACGCCATCGCGCGCGAGTCGATTACCGGTCCGCGCGCAGTATTGATAACGATCGCGCCGCGTTTCATCCGGCGGAACTCGGGGGCGCCCAGCAGATGATGAGTCTCGCGGGTGAGCGGCACATGCAGTGACACGAAGTCAGATTCAGATAACAATCGGTTGAGTACAACGCGCCGGGGTTTCGCCGGCTCTTCGCCAAATGTTTCACGTGAAACATTGCCATTACGCGAAGTATATAAAACGATCATATTGAAACCCGCCGCCCGGCGCGCCATCGCGCGGCCGATTCCACCCCATCCGATGATTCCGAGCGTCGCGCCGTGAATCTCGGGTCCGACGAGGATCTGCGGCCCCCAGGTTTTCCATCGCCCGGCCCGAACCTCCAGATCGCCGCGTGTGATTCGCCGCGCCGTCGCGAGCATAAGTCCGAAGGCGAGGTCGGCGGTCGCGTCGGTCAGCACGCCCGGCGTGTGTCCGACGGCGATACCCGCGCGGGTCGCGGCGTCGAGGTCGATATTATCGACCCCCACCGCAAGATTGCTGATGACGCGCAGCCGCGGCGCGTGAGCAATCAG
>JASHOJ010000019.1 GCA_030041155.1 Candidatus Binataceae bacterium
GCGCTGGCGGAAAGTCAGGGATGGCGCAACATCGTTTTGATAGACTCACCCGTCGAAGAGGCTGCGATTCCGGGAGAGGCAGACGCCGCGCTATTCTCGTTTACTCACGATATAATGCAAACTCCGCGCGCATTGCTGAATGTCCTCGCACATCTGAAGACGGGAGGGCGGATTGCCGCTTTCGGGGTGAAATGGGCGCCGTTCTGGCGACCGCTAACTAACTGGAGAACGTGGCGCGGAACGAAGGACTTTGTGACGACATTCGAGGGCTTTCGCAAGCCGTGGAGCCTGCTGGAGAAATCGGTCTCATCGCTCGAAGTTGAATGCGCCATTGAGCCGGTACCTCGCGTTGGGACAGCCGGTTTGTACATCGCTATCGCAACGAAGTAAGGGCTTGCGCGTTGCACGCGCTGATTGTCCCCGCCCCCCGGGCAAGTGCGGCGCGCCTGCGACTACGTTCTCAATCGAATAGTCAACCTCAAGACCGCCGGCGCATTGCCTGGTACCCGCATGCCACGGCGGCGCCGTCTATTTCACTGCCCGGTCCATATGAGGATCAACGGCGTCGAAGAATCTTGGCGTTGAGCGGACCGCCGAGGAGCGCTGACCCACTTAGCGCCAAGACCATGGCGATGCAAAGCCACGCAAAAATGTCTCCGATCCGGTTATACAAAGTCGTGACGCCTTTGGTCGGCAGATCCACCATCATCATGTGGCTTTGACCCGACAGAGTATCTTGCATAGCCAGCACGCGGCCATAAGGGTCGAACGCCGCAGAGACACCTTCGAAATCGATACGGATAAGCGAGTAGCCGTTTTCGATCGCACGCAGGCGAGCCATTTTCATCGTGTGGCTATACGCGATCTCCGACCAATCCCATCCGGGTAGCAGCATGATGTTCGCACGCACCCGAGTGAGCGCCGGGAAATCCCCGTCAAAGCAGATGACGTTCGAGAGCCGGCCAAAGGGAGTTTCGATGACGGGCGCGTCGTCCTTAAACGGCGCGACGGGCTCGAGTCCCGGCACCGGATGGTTCTTGCGATAGTGCCATTGCTCGGCCCCGCTGGGAGCGATCAGATAGGTCTCGTTACGCTCGAATGGCACGCCGATAGCGGCGTCGATGTAAACGCCCTCCTCGCGGGCCACTGCCGCTACCTTGTCCAGGAACGCGCGCTTGTCCGTCTCAAGGACGGGTGCTGCGGTTTCCGACCAAACCACGATCTTCGCGCCTGCTTTGGCCGCAATGCGCGTATTCGCCAGCAATTCATCCTGCACGGAAGTGTAGAGAGCCTTCATTTGCGGCGTGCTTACCGCCGCCTGAGCCTCCGCGGTCGGCGGAAAGTTAGCCATTGTGACCAGCTTGGATGCATCCAGACGCGGCGCGATGCTCGGTGTAATACCGGCGACCTTCACTGTCGGGCCAACGCTGCCCCAGCTCGCGATAGCCAGCCGGGCTTCGCCGAACACCACGATCAAACCAAGAACGACGAGAAACGTTCCGCCCCATCGCACCGCTGTCTCTGGAGTTGGATTTTCCCAGATCTGATTGATGACGGTAGCGCTACAAGCGATGAGAAACCCGATCGCGTATGGCCCTGTAAGCGAGATGATCTGCACGAGCGCCAAATTGTCGCTCTGGGTGAATGCCCGCATTCCTATGCTGGTTCCACCCGGCAACAGGGAGCCGACAATGAACTCGATGGCAGCGGCCGCGGCCGGAAACAGGAGCAAACGGCCGATAGAGTTCAGGCGCGCCATGAAAAGCCGATCCAACGCGTAGGGGAGAACAAAGATCGCTCCGAGAATAAACGTTAGAAATGCTAATACCGGGCTCGCGAAGAAGTTTGTGCCCGATTCAAGACCCATCCACGCGATCTGAAGGAAGGAAACGACGGCAAGCACCCCGATGGCGATCGCAGGGCGACTCGTTCGGCTGAAGCGCAACAGAAACACGGGCGCGATCCAGGCGGCCAGCGCGAGATTCCAGCCCCATCCGGTCGAAAAAAGCGATACTGCTGATCCAATTGCGAGCCAGAGCAGCGGCTGTCCTCGAAGCTGAATGCGGTCTTCGACGTGGCGAATGCTTGCTTCCGATCCAATCGCGGTCGCACTCATTTTCGTGGCCTCTCTCATGCTGAGCAGTTGAAAAAAGCTACACCTTCAACCTAGGTTTAAGGTCAAGAGATCCTAAAAATGCGCATTGGCGAACTGGCGAAAAAATTGGACCTGCCCACCTCCCGCATTCGTTTCTATGAGGCGCGAGGTTTGTTGAAACCTGGCCGCAATCTGAACGGCTATCGAGAGTACCCGGATGATGCGGCGGCGACCTTGCGTCTTATCGGTGATGCTCAGCGGCTGGGCTTTACCTTAAGCGAAATACGAGAAGGGCTGGCGAAGGCGGTCTCTAATCGTCCCTCTCCCGGTGCAGTGCGTGTGGCGCTTACATCCAAGCTTGCGATTATCGACCGGCACATCAAGGAAGCAAGCGCCCGGCGCCGGGAGATTTTACGGCTGCTAAAGGACCTCGAAAATTGCGAATGAGCGACCGGCGCATCGTCGATGTTTTCGTAATGGCAGCCCATCTCCTCAACGGTAAGTGGATCAGATGTCAGATGATCGATCACCATGACGGAGGATTCTGACGATGGCGGATTCGCCCGCTTATTCCGAGCTGAAGCTCACGCCTGAACTAAAGAGCAAGATCAACAATGCGCTCGCGGAGAATAGTCCGATCGTTCTGGCGGTAGTCGATTCGGCTGGACAGCCGTATCTGTCATTTCGCGGTTCTCTTCAGACCTACAGCGACACGCAAATCGGA
>JASHOJ010000184.1 GCA_030041155.1 Candidatus Binataceae bacterium
GCGCTGTTAGTCATACTTCGATATGCCGCATATTCCGGTTCATCCGTCGGCGCAAAAGCGCCATCGTCAAAGCTTAAAACGCGCCGAGCGAAATCGCGCGATCAAGTCTCATGTCCGCAGCACCGTCAAACAGGCCGCACAGGCGATTGGCGGCACTGACGCGGCCGATGCGACCGCAAAAGTCAGAGAGGCGACCAGCGCACTGATGAAGGCGAGCTCTAAGGGCACGCTGCATCGCAACACCGTCAGACGACAGATCGCGCGGCTCAGCACCCGCCTGCACAAAGCGCACGCGAAGCAAAGCTGATCGACCTCGGCTCGGCGGCTTGGATGCGCCTCACGAATCCATCAAGCTCATCAGAACCGCGCCAATCGCGTTCTCGCGATTCTTGATCGCGCCGTTCTTCATTCCCTCATCAAGCACGACCACGCTCTGATACGCACGCGTCAGCCGATCGGCGCCGTAGCGCCGCGCGCCCTCGATCGCACGCGCCGCCATTGAACTGTACGGCGAAAGTCCGAGCGCGGCGGCTATCTCCCCGCTCTGGCGCCGGCGCGAGAGCATCGACGCGGCGATCATCATCCGGCGCAGCACCGGCACAATCTCAACCGCCAGGATTTCAAACGAGTCGCGTCCGAGCGCCGAGGCACGATCGATCTGCGCGAGCGCCGCGGCGACGCGCCCGCGCGCTATATTGTCGGCAATTTCGAAGACGTCCGGCATCCGCTGCGCGCCGGGATCGCCGAACTCGCTTTCGCTGAGAGCGCCGCCGCTTTCCGCGATGATCGCCGCCTTGGACAGCGCGTTGGAAATCGACGCTAGGTCGCCCGCGTACTTTTCGGCAAGATATTCGGACACTCCCGGCGCAAGGCGAAGGCCCAAAGCACGCGCCAAAGCGTCGGTATATTCCGGAATCTGGTTGTCGTACGGACGGGCGCATCCGATGACCAGCGCGGATTTTTCCGCCGCGCGGCGAATCTTTGCCGGAGCCGCGTCGCGATCGTAGAGCGCTACGAGATGATTCGGTCCGGGATACGATTCGATCGTGTGAGCAAGCGCCGACTCGCCCACGGCACTGACAGTGCCTGCCTCATCATCGGCGCCATCGTCAGTCTCAGCTCGGCCGTCTGTCTGCGCACCACGGCGCGACTTGAGCACGCGGCAAACCACGACGCGTTTTTTTGCGAACAAGTCTGGAGCGGCGAATTCATCGAGCGCGCGATCGAAATCGGCGTTCGACGCGATTTGAAACGAGCGATACTGAAAGCCACCGTCGATAAGCCGGGCGCTGATTTTGCCCAGCACGTATTCGCGGAGGAACGCTTGCGCGCCGAAGATGACAATCGATGCGGGCAGAGCGGCGCGCGAATCAGCGGAGCGAATGGCCTGCAGAGCGGTCTGCGCCGGCATCGCGGTCAATCCACTTTGGACGCATCCAGCGGCTCACCCTTGCCTTTGAGCGCCAGACGGGACGCAAGCTGGTCGAGAACGCCGTTAACGAAGCGGCCAGAATCCTGATCGCCGTAACATTTTGCAAGCTCGATTGCCTCGTCGATAGTTACCCGCGCCGGTATATCGTCGATCCTCAGCAGCTCGAATAGCGCCATCCGCAAAATATTGTGATCGACGCGCGACAGGCGGCGGATCGACCAATGCTCCAGCGCCTCGGCGACCTGCCGATCAAGCGCGGGGATGTCGCCGCACACGCCGTCAATCAGTTTCATCGCGAATTGGCGCACGGATGGATCAGCCGGAAAGCTTTCGAAGAAGAGGCTCAGGTCCTCGTTCGAGGCACCGCCGCAAATATCGATGCGATAGAGCGCCTTGAGCGCAAGTTCACGCGCTTCGTGCCGGGTTCCCATAACTCGATGCCAGCCGGTCAGGTGATTAGCTTCAGATCGGAGAACAGATGACCAAGTTTTTCTTTCTTGGTGCGCAGATAAGCGATATTGCCGTCATGCGGCGCGATTTCCAGCGCAACCCGTGTGACATTCACGCCATAGCGGCGCAGGCTTTCGATCTTGTGCGGATTGTTGGTCAGAAGCCGCACTTCGCCGACTTCGAGGTCGCGCAGAATCTGCGCGCCGATTCCATAGTCGCGCAAATCACCATCGAAACCGAGTTCCAGATTCGCCTCCACCGTGTCGAGTCCGGTGTCCTGCAGCGCATATGCGCGAATCTTGTTGCCCAGCCCGATGCCGCGGCCCTCCTGATGGAGGTAGATGATCACGCCCGCGTCGGCCGCCAGGATCCGGTTCACCGACTCCTGCAACTGCTCGCCGCAATCGCAGCGCCGCGACGAAAAGACGTCACCGGTCAGGCATTCGGAATGAAGCCGCACCAGCGCCGGACGACCGCCACCAACGTTGCCTTTGACCAGCGCCAGATGCTCGCGGCCATCGACGATATTGCGGAACACCACGGCCTTGAACGCACCCTGTAGAAGCTGAAATGGCGCTTCCGATACTCGCCGCACCAGCGTCTCGTTGGTCAGTCGATAGGCAATCAGGTCGCGGATAAAGGCAACGGCCATTTGATGGCGGCTGGCGAACTCTCGCAGCTCATCGAGCCGCGCCGCCTCGCCGTCATCGCGAAGGATGGTGCAGAGCGCGGCCGCTGGACCCAGCCCGGCGCATCGCATGAGATCGACCGCGCCTTCCGCGCGTCCGATCCTCATCATGACACCGCCCGAAAGCGCCATCAGCGGCAGCACATGCCCCGGCATCACGATGTCTTCGGGGCCGGTTTTGTCGGATGAAACGACCTGGATGGTGCGTGCCCGGTCGGCCGCCGAAATTCCAGTGGTGACGCCTTCGCGAGCCTCAACCAGCGCGCCCACCTGCTCGGTCATTCCGCTTGCTTCATCGGGCGCGGCAACCGGAATGCCCAGCTCGCGCATCCGGCGGTCAGTGATGGCGATCGAGATCACGCCGCGCGCCTCGCGCGCCATGAAATTCACTAGCGCGGGCGATATTTTCTCGGCCGCCATGACCACATCGCCTTCGGCGTCCTCGCGCTCTTCCGCGGCCATGACGACCATCTTGCCGTCGCGGAGCCGAGTGAAAATATCTTCCAAGCTGTTCACAGGCGTCGCATTCCCGATACGCGTTCGATATTAGCACCGCTCGCAAAACGCAACCAGCACGGCACGATCGGGCAACTCATTGCTAGCGGACCTTTCGGCGCGCAAGCGGCTCGCCCTGGATCAGCAGATCGGAGCCGATTCGGGTGACGCTAAGCGCGCCCAAGCGGATAGAGTCTGAAATCAGTTCGGTTGCAAGCCCCTGGACGGCGCTGATTCCCGCACCTGCGATGAGCGGCGCGACGAAGAGCGCGACTCTATCGATCACGCCGGCGCTAAGCGCGGAGGCTGCGGTGCGCGCGCCGCCCTCGAACATCACTCGGCACCATCCGCGCTCCCCGAACTGCGCCATCAGCGCGGCGAGGTCGATTTCGCGACCGCGCTGCGGCGCCGCGATTGTCTCGACGCGCTCGCCCGCATAACGCCGGCGGGCGCGCAAGAGATTGGCGCGCGTGGTGACGACGATCGCGGGCGCATCCGACTTTTCCACATAAACCATCGCGTGCGGATCGGTGCGAAGCTTTGGATCGATAATTACGCGGACCGGATCGCGCGGATTCTCGCTGCGACAGGTGAGGCGTGGGTTATCGGCGGCAATCGTGCCGGCCCCGACCACGATCGCGTCGCATTCGCGGCGCCATCCATGGACCAGCGCGCGCGACTCATCTGAGCTAATCCATTTCGAGTCTCCCGAACCGGCGGCAATCCGGCCGTCAAGCGTCATCGCGAGCTTGAGCAAGGCAAATGGGCGGCGGCGCGTCACCCGGGTGATAAAGCCCTCGTTGGCGGCGCGGCACTCAGCTTCGAGCACCCCCGCCGTGACTTCAATTCCGGCCCGCCGCAGCATCGA
>JASHOJ010000185.1 GCA_030041155.1 Candidatus Binataceae bacterium
GATCGCGCGGCGGCGAATGTCTTCCAGTTGTTCTTTCACCGCAGTCGTTCCTTCATCGCAATTGTTCCGTCATCGCGTAGTTTCATAACCAAACGCCATGCAAAACAAAAAACCATGTGGAGCTCCACATGGTTCTTTGGTGCGCGGCGTCAAAAACGGTGCGGCTTAGGCAGCTTTCAGGCCGAGCGCGTTTTTGGCGGTGCGCACCAGCTCGGTAAACAATCCGTCGCGATCTTTGGCCAGGAGCGCAAGCTGCTTGCGATCGATCTCAACTCCCGCCTTGTTCAACCCATCGATAAGCCGGCTGTAGGAAATTCCATGCTCGCGCGCGAGCGCGTTGATCCGCTGCACCCACAGCGCGCGGAACTCGCGCTTCTTCTGCTTTCGGTCCCGATAGGCGTAGGTGAGCCCCTTCTCGAACGTGTTGCGAGCCTGGCGATATAACTTGCGCCCGCCAACGAAACCGGAGGCGAGCTTTAGCTGACGTTTATGACGGCGGCGGGTTTTCGGTCCGCCTTTTGCGCGGGGCATCGGAGATGAGTCCTTTTTTCTGGCGAGTTCTTCTTTCCTGGCGAATGCTTCGCGAATTGCTCGCTTGAGATTGCTCTAGCCGTTCGGCATCAGCCGCTTGACCGTCTCGGCCTCGGTTTTGCCGAGGATTCCCGGCGCGCGCAGGTGGCGCTTCTGATTGCGATTCTTCGCCCACGCATGATGCCGCGTGTAGGCTTTCTTGTATTTCACCTTGCCGCTCTTGGTGAATTTGAAGCGCTTGGCGGCGGCGCGGCTGGTCTTAAGCTTGTGCATCGAACGGCTCGCTGATCATTGCACTTAATTGCGCACTCAATCTGCGCGCATAAATCCATGCGCGTACTCTACCGCGGCGTCAGAAGAATCGACATGTTGCGCCCCTCCATTCGGGTTCCACCGTCAGGCTGCGCGACATCCGAGACCTGGCCCACAATCCGATCCAGCAAGGCCCGCCCGAGTTCCGGATGAGTGATCTCCCGGCCGCGAAACGAAACCGAAAGCTTAACACGCTGTCCTTCACCAATAAAGCGGCGAAGATGCTTTATCTTGAAATCGACGTCATGAGTGCCGGTGCGCGCGCCCATCTTCACTTCCTTGACCAGGCTCGCCGTCGCGCTGCGCTTCGAGTCGTGCTGCTTCTTCTTAAGCGAGTAGCGGTACTTGTCGAAATCGGTGATGCGGCATACCGGTGGCTTGGCGGTTGCTGATACCTCGACCAGGTCAAGTCCCTTCGATTCCGCGATTCGGATGGCTTCGCGGACGGGCAGGACGCCGATTTGCGATCCGTCGGAATCTATCACGCGGACTTCGGGAGCGCGGATTAGCTGGTTGACGCGAATCGCGGGCTCTCGCGACGGGGGAATTCTAAAATCTCTGCGAATATGACACCTCCTCCGGCGATTGGACCGGAATGTTGATTACCACTGCTGCGCGCGCCGCGCTCATGAGGGTCGCGGCTCCTTGCGCATTGCTTCCAAAAAATTTTCCAGCGGCATGGTCTGGCTCTTGGCGCCCACGTGAAGCCTGAGCGACACGGTGCGGTCGGCGGCCTCGCGCTCGCCCACCACCGCCATGTACGGCACCTTTGCCAGTTCCGCCTCGCGAATCTTGAAGCCGAGCTTTTCGTTGCGCAGATCCGGCTCGGCGCGAAAACCGGCCCCGCGCGCCAGGTCGGAGACTTCTTTTGCATAGCTCTCGACCTTTTCACTTAGCGCGAGCACCCGGACCTGCTCCGGCGCGAGCCAGAACGGCAGATTGCCGCCGGTATGCTCCAGCAGAATCGCGATGAAGCGTTCGAGGGAACCTAAAATCGCGCGATGCACCATCACCGGGCGCTCATCGCTGCCCGCGGACGAGGTATACTTCAGATCGAAGCGCTCAGGCATGTTGTAATCGATCTGGATCGTGGCGACCTGCCATTTGCGCTTGAGTGCGTCGGGCACATTGATCTCGATCTTCGGCCCATAGAACGCGCCTTCGCCGGGATTTATCTCGTACATGATCTCGCGGCTTTCCATCGCGTCGGCGAGCATCTTTTCGGTCTTTCGCCACTGCTCCTCGGTGCCCATATGCTGCTCGGGCATCGTCGCGAGCTTGAACTCGACCGCGTCAAACCCGAGCGCGGCATAAATCTCGCGCACCATCTTCAGATTCGAAACCACTTCCTGCTCGATCTGGTCCTCGGTGCAAAAGATGTGCGCGTCGTCCTGCGACATCACCCGCACTCGCGTCATCCCGTGCAGCGTCCCCGAGCGTTCGGCGCGATGCAGCCGCGAGAACTCGGCATAGCGCAGCGGCAAGTCGCGATACGAGCGCTTTTCCGCCCGATAGACGAGCGTATGGCCCGGACAATTCATCGGCTTAACGCCGTATCCGCGACGCCATCCGTCGGGACTACTATCGACGCTCGGTTCCGGCTCATCGGGGTCGATCGCCAGGAACATGTTCTCGCGAAAATTGTCCCAATGGCCCGAGGTGTGGAACAGTTCGTTCTTGAAAACCAGCGGCGTGACGACTTCCTGATATCCGTAGCGGCGGTAAAGGCGCCGCACATAATCGATAAGCTCGTTGAAAATCACGAGCCCCTTAGGCAGGTAAAAGGGGCATCCCGGCGAGATCGGATCGAAAAAAAACAGGCCCATCTCGCGGCCGAGCTTGCGATGGTCTCGTTGGCGCGCGAGTTCCAGCAGCTTTAGATGCTCTTCCAGCGCCTCTTTGCTCGCGAACGCGACCCCGTAAATTCGCGAGAGCATCGCGTTGTGCTCGTCGCCGCGCCAGTACGCGCCCGCCACGCTGGTCAGCTTGAACGCGCGCAGATAGCGGGTCGACGGGACATGCGGGCCGCGGCACAAATCCATCCAGTCGCCTTCCTTATAAATGGAGACGGTCGGGTCGGCGATGCCCTCGATAATTTCGACCTTGTACTTCTCGCCCATCGTGGCGAAGGCGCTGATAGCTTCGTCGCGCGGAACCTCGACGCGCTCGACTTTCAGGTCCGCCTTGACGAGCTCCTTCATCCGGGCTTCGATTTTCGGCAGATCGTCAAGGGTGAACGGCGCGGGCGGCGCGAAATCATAGAAGAAGCCGTCCTCGATCACCGGGCCGATTGTCACCTGAGTGCCCGGGTAGAGCTGCTGCACCGCCATCGCCATCAGATGCGCAGTGGAATGGCGGACAACGTCGAGTCCTTCGCGCGAGTCTGCCATCACCGGCTCGATGCGGCAGTCGGATTCGATCGTGCGCGACAGATCGACGACTTTGTCGTCGAGTTTTGCGGCAACCAGGTCTTTAGCCGGCACGCCCGAAAGCGCCTCGCGCACGCGCGCGCCACGCGCGACGACACGCCGCTCTCCGCCGACGATTACAGTTACCTCGGCCGCCATTTATGAGAGAAGTTTAGGCATCAACGGGCGCGATGCGAAGAAAAAATCCAGCGCGGCGGGTCCGAAATCACAGCCGAGGCGCGACCCGATGGTAGGCACGGGCGGGATTGAACCGCCGACCTCTTCCGTGTCAAGGAAGCGCTCTCCCACTGAGCTACGTGCCTGTTTTATGAGGGTATGGGCGCGATTATCGATCGGCATCTGCAAGCAAAGGCAAGGGGTAACAGAGATTCCCACTCCGGGCAACCAAGAAACGGACCGCGCTTCGGATAGCAAGGGACGACGGTCACTGCCCGCGCCGCTTTGAGCGTGACGGGAAGAGTCGGCGCAGAGCCCTGAACATTCGATCTGTTGGTTCGCTCGATCGCCAGGCGCGGCCCGGGATGTCGATCGACGGCGGATAAAACGGGGTCGGCGGTTCGCCTACGAGATTCGGACGACTGCGGTGCCGGATGCCGTGCTCCTTGAGCCATTTGCGATGCGCTCTCATCTGCCCGCGTCTAAGCGATCGCATTCGGCGCGGACCAATCGAAAGGACTGCTATCACCAGAATCGGCCAGGTTACTAGTAGACCTGCTATAAGCCAGTGCTTGATTTGCATAGGAGTCCGCTGGGCTTGCACGAATGTCTCCCGCTCCCGTCACGCGGATTTTGCCGAGACAAATGGAAGAGTCTATGGGTGGGGAGTAATCGCAACTACGGTTATCTGATCCTTTTCCGGTCCATAGAACCAGAAGACGCGGAACGCGGCGGGCGTGCGGTTCTCCGCATAGGCTTCAAAAACCTTTTCGCCGTTCGGTCCTTTGAGTTTGGAATACTCATGCGTATGAAGACTTGGATGGCGAATATTGCTCTCCAACAATCCCAGGGTTTTCTGCACCGCGCGAAGCCGCTTGATTTGAGCTGGCGTTTTCACAAGATGTGCAAATGCTTCCTGCGCCGATGGCATGAAAAGCAGTTTGAACTTCCGCACTCGAGTCGCCCGCAGCTAGTCAATGTCGTCGTCCGCGTATTTTTCGAACGATCCCAAGTCTGCGTGCTCGCCCTTGCGCGCCTCTTCCAAGCCCTTCAAAACCATTCTGAGCGCCTGAGGGTTTCGGTAGAGCCACAGTTCGTGCATTGGCACCGAAACTTCGGGAGAAAGCAGAAGCTGACCGGCTTCATTCACAAAAACACTGAAACGGCTTGGCTCCTCTGCTACTGCGCCTAACATCCGCTTCAGAGATTCCAACGCCTTCGTCAGGGAGACTCTGTTTCGCTCGTCCAGCGAAACTTCGCCTACTCTTGTGAAGTGTTCGCTCAAAACCGCTATCATTTTTGCCGTAGTGACAGGTTTCAGCTCAGAGACCGACACCGTTGCTTCGTCGCCGTCTTCGAATTTCACATGCGCTTTCTTGCCGGTAATATTGTCGATTACTCCGTTCCATTTTCCGCCCCATTTCCAAACTTGGACCGCGTCTCCGATTTTCGCGTTCATCATTCCTTATTCTCCGTCCATGCTTGGCATCGCCAAACTGATTTCACCATGTACGACGATTATGTCTAATCTGACACATTGTGTCGAATGGGTATTGCCCACGCGCGCCTTCGGGGGACACAACGTACGAGGGCTTTGGCTGCGCTGGCCGAGGTAATTGCGGGATCTCCTTGATCTTGCCGACAATTTTGGCAACCGCAATCCTACTTCGCGAGCGCCGCTGCGTTTGGTAGGCGACGCCCCGATCGCCTTCTGCTAAGCTTGCCAGCCTGTCGCCCCTTCATACCGATTGGTAGCGATGATGGATCACGAGCGCATCATCCAGGTCTTTTTCTTCGGCTTTCTGGCCCTGATGGCCTATGAGCTTTACGAGCTGCTGAACCCGTTTATCACGCCGATCCTGTGGGCGATTCTGCTCGCTTTTCTGGCTCATCCCCTGCTGATCGAGCTCGACAGCCTGATGCGGCGGCGGACCCTCTCGGCGGTGATAATCACGCTCGGAGTCGCGCTCGGCGTCATTCTGCCGGCTCTATGGCTCTCCGGGCGGCTCGCCAACGAGACGCAGCATCTTTATACCCAGGTCTCGACCACGCTTGCCGATGGCGGAATCAGCCAGGCGCAGCAATGGATGGCGCATTCGCATCTCGTCCAATCGATCAATCGCAGACTCGCCCCACGCGGCATCCGGGTCGAGGATGAGATCTCGCAGCATGCGGTCGAAGCCGCCAAGGTCGTAAGCGAGTACGCGGCCCACAACGTGACCAGCGCGGCGCGCAACGTGCTGGCGGTGGTGGTGGATTTCGGCCTGATCCTGCTGATTTTCTTCTATCTGCTGCGCGATGGCGAGAGCTATTACAACGCGTTGCGCGAACTCACTCCGCTGCACGAGGACGACAAGAAAGCCATCTTCGAAACGCTCAGGAGCACGCTTTCATCGGTGATGCGCGGCCTGATGCTCACCGCGCTGTTGCAGGGCGTCACTATCGGGCTTGGGATGGCGATTGCGGGGGTGCCGTACTGGGCGTTCCTGGCGCTCGCCAGCGCGGCAACGGGGCTGCTTCCGATCGGAGGCACCGCGCTGATCTGGGTTCCGGCCGCGCTCTATCTCTTCTACATGTCGGGATGGGGATGGGCGATCTTCCTGGTCGTATGGTGCGCCATCGCAATCGCGATCATCGACAATTTCGTCAAGCCGATGGCGATGCGGCACGGGACCGGACTGCCGACGCTTGCGCTGTTTTTCGGAATTGCTGGCGGACTTGAGGCTTACGGCCCGGTCGGATTATTCCTCGGGCCGGCGATTATGGCCGTGTTCGCCGCGCTTTTGCGCGTCTATCGGCGCACCTACGGAGAAGATCGCAAAGAAGCCGCTTAAGCCCGCGCTGGTTCAGCAGCCGCTTGCGATCAATGCGCGGAATGCACGGTCAGGCGTGCGGAATGCGCGGTTTCATCGCGACTGTGCCTGGAAACGCCGGATTCGGGTGTAGCCTTCAATTCCCGCCAGATAAATCGTCCCGCCAGGTAAGCAGCTACGCCGGAACACGCTGCCACAACAAAGATACAGTCAAGAAACTCGCCCCGGCTGAATCCGAGCCATCGTTCAAGGAACAGCGACCCGATTATCGCCGCAACCGCCGCAAAATCCGCAAAGAAAACTCCCACCGCAATCAACGCCATCGTCAACATATTCGCTTCGACACCCTCTATGTACTTAGACGATCCGGGCGGCCCTCCGATTCGTCTTTCTCTTAAACGACCGTTCAGGATGGCTTCTACAAGTGCGGCGTTCCGTGAGCGCTGCTTATGGCGTCGCGGCTCGTGCCCAAGGCGCTCGCCGATATTCTTGAATCCGAGCAAAAGCGCGGCTTTCTGCCGAATCATTCCCAATACTCCAGTGTGGCGCCCCTCTTACAGACCACTTTGACTCTGTCCTGAATTTCAGCGCCGCTTATGCTTCCGATCGCTGTGCAGCGCGAGCCGAACGCTGTAATACAGGGAGTGAAAAGGCCTCCGATATCTCGGGGATTCGGCTGGAGATGGAACGATCAGGTTTGAGAGTCGCCCTGCTGCAAATGGTGTCAAATGGTCCCGCGATCGAAGCCAATGCGGCCAAGGGCGAGGACTTTTGCCGGCGCGCTGCCAATCAGGGCGCGGACCTCGCGCTATTTCCGGAAATGTGGAGTATCGGGTATTCGAAATATCCTGAAGGTGACAAGGCCGCTCGGTCGGCGTGGCTCAATTTGGCTGTCCCGCGGGATGGAGCCTTTGTGCAACGTTTTCGCCGCCTCGCGCGGGAATTGCGAATGGGCATCGCGATCACGTACTTGGAAGCCCACACTGGATTACCCCGCGACTCAGTTACCATAATCGGACCTGATGGTGCGGACGTATTCACTTACGCGAAAGTGCACATCTGCGCTTGGGACTCACCAGAAGAGTCACTCACCCCAGGCAACGATTTCTGCGTTGGTGACGTGCGGACGCGCGGGGATACCGCGAAAGTTGGAGCTATGATCTGTTTTGATCGGGAGTTTCCCGAAAGCGCCCGATTACTCATGCTCAAAGGTGCAGAGGTTATCGTCGTTCCTTGTGCAGGCGATATCATTGATGAACGGGAGCAGATCGGCGACATCCGCATCGCTCAATTTCGGTCCAGAGCTTTTGAGAATGCGGTCGGAGCCGCCATGGTGAACTACGCGGCCCCGCAATCGGACGGACGCTCGATCGCTTTCGACGTAAATGGAGCATCGCTCGCAGCCGCAGGATCCGAAGAAGGAGTTTTTATCGCGGAATTCGACCTTGCGCATATTCGCGAATGGCGGCGGATCGAGCGTTCGAACATCTGGCGGCGTCCCGAGACCTACGGCGCCCTCTCCGATCCAGCAATCAGTGATCCGCTGGCGCAGAGCCGAGCAGAAACGATCGCGGAGGAGAAGCGGAGACAGAAATCGTGATCCGTCAGCTTCGAAGCAGCCGGGCGAGGTGAACCCGGCAATTCATTCTTTCCTGGCTTCATTATAGTTAGCTCCAGCCCGACAGCCCTTCATCGGTCTTCAAGGATTTCAGCGCCGCTTTATACTGCCGATCGCGCGTTGCGCCCTCCGACCCGCAGGACTTTCCCTGAAACGGCGTTGCCCGCCGCCGATATGGCGCGGCGTCTCTGCCAGCCTGTAAAATTGACCCCTGTATGGCGCCGGAATCGGAGAAAGAAGCGCGCGCGCGATGGTGCGTGCGCAAACTTCGCGAAGCGGGATTCAAAGCCTACTTTGCCGGCGGATGTGTGCGCGACCAGATCCTCGGCGTAACGCCCAAGGATTACGATATCGCGACTGACGCCCGGCCCGAGGTCGTTCAGCGGCTCTTCGATCGAACCGTCGCGGTCGGCGCGCGCTTCGGCTCTATCGCCGTCATCCTCGACGGCGATCAATACGAAGTAACCACCTTTCGCGCCGATGCCGAGTATCTCGACGGGCGTCATCCCTCCGCCGTGCGTTTCGGCACTATCGAGGAAGACGCCCGCCGCCGCGACTTCACGATCGGCGGCATGTATCTCGACCCCGAGAGCGGCCGGGTTATCGATCTGGTCGGTGGGATGCGCGATCTGCGCGCCGGAATTATCCGCGCGATCGGAGATCCGCGCGATCGCTTCAAAGAAGATCGGCTGCGCGTGCTGCGCGGCGCGCGCTTTGCGGCGCGGCTGGATTTCACGATCGAACCCGCCACCTGGGACGCGATGAAGTCCGCCGCGCCGACAATCACCGAGATTGCCGCCGAGCGAATAGGCGAAGAACTCGTGATGCTGATGACCGAGGGCGGAGCGGCGCGCGGGATGGATCTTTTGCGCGACTGCGGCCTGTGGGCGGCTATCGTTCCCGAAGTGCTCGAGATGATCGGATGCGCTCAGCCGGAAAATTTCCATCCCGAGGGCGACGTATGGTCGCATACGAGGCTTGGGGTCTCGATGCTGCCGCGGGGATGCACCGAGACTGTCGCGTTCGGCATCCTGCTGCACGATATCGCCAAGCCGCGATGCCGCTCTGTTGCGCCCGGCGGCAAGATCACGTTTTACGGCCATACCGAGCGCGGCGCGGAGATTGCCGCCGCGATCATGGCGCGCCTAAGACGCTCCAATTTCGTGCAGCAGCGCGTCGCCTACCTGGTGCGGGACCATCTGCGCCTCTGTATGGCGCCGCGGATGCGCCGCTCAACGCTCAAGCGGATGATCTCCGAAGACGGATTCGACGAACTGATGCAGGTGGCGATGCTCGACGCGATGGCCTCGTCGTCGTACCTCGGCTACTGGCATTTCTGCCGCCGCGCGATGGCGGAAATGTCGGCGGAAGAGATTCAGCCGCGGCGTCTTATCGGCGGCAACGATCTTATCGGCCTTGGCTTTCCGCCTGGTCCGCGCTTCAAGGAAATTCTCAAAGAGGTTGAGGACCTGCAGCTTGATGGCGCCCTGACCTCTCGCGAACAGGCGCTCGACTACGTGCGCGCGCATCACGGCGGCGCAAGCCGGAACCCCGAATAGGTGCTAATCGCGCGCGACATATCGCGCCGCTTTGGGCGCACGCTCGCGCTCGATCGGGTCGATTTCGAAGCCGCGGCGGGCGAGATCCACGCCCTGATTGGCGAGAATGGCGCGGGCAAAACCACTTTGATGAACATCCTCGCCGGGCGGGTGCGGCCGGATTCGGGCGAAGTATCGCTCGACGGCGCGCCGCTGCCCGCCGGATCGGCAAGCCGCGCGCTCAAGGCTGGAATCGCGGCGGTGAATCAAAGCCCGATGCTGTTCGAGCGCTTCAGTTGGGAAGAAAATCTCGCGCTTGGCGGTTTCGATACCTCGGGCTTCGATCTGAAAAAGGTCGCGGATCGCTCGCGCGCGCTCGCGGAGCGGCTAGGCTTCGAATTGCCGCCTACCGGCGCGAGCATCGAGCAGCGGTCTGTCGCCGATAGGGTCCGGCTTGAAGTTTTGCGCGCGCTCTCCTTCGATCCGCGGGTGCTGATCCTCGACGAGCCGACCGGCGTTCTCGCGCCCTCCGAGCTCGCGCCGTTTCTCGATCTTCTGCGCAGGCTCCGCGGCGAAGGCCGGATAATCGTGCTTATCACCCATAAGCTGGGTGAGGCGCTTGCGGTTGCGGATCGAATTTCCGTGCTGCAAAAGGGGCGGATGGTCGCGCGGACGATCGCCGCGAAAACCTCGGAGGCCGAGCTTGCCCGCCTGATGATCGGCCAGGTTGCCATTTCCGTTCCCGAGGCGGCGCGAATCACCGCTACGGACGCGGTGGCGTTGAAAATCAGCGACTTATTCCTCAACCGCGACGGTTATCGCGTGCTCGACGATTTGTCGCTTGAAGTTCACGCGGGCGAGATTGCGGGTATCGCGGGAGTGGACGGCAACGGACAGACCGAATTGGTCGAGATTTTAGCGGGCGCGCGCAGGCCTGATGCGGGCGATTTCTCCGCCTTCGAAAATGGATCGCGCGGACGCTCGTCGCTAGCGGTAATCCCCGAGACGCGCGATCAGGACGGGCTCGTGCTCGATATGCCGCTGTGGGAAAACCTGCTCCTGGCCGGGCCGCTTCTTTCCCGTCTTACGCCGCGCGGATGGCTCCGCCGGGCGGGTGCGATCGCGCTCTGCCGCGAGCTGCTGGCGCGCTTTTCGATTCGCGCGCCGGGTCCCGACGCGCCGGCGGCCGCGCTCTCGGGCGGAAATCGGCAGCGGCTTGAGGTTGCGCGCGCTATTGCGTGCGATCCGCGGGTGATCGTCGCGCACAACGTATGCCGCGGGCTCGATATCGCCGGCACCGCCGAGGTCCATCGTATCTTGTCCGCCTTTGCCGCCGCGGGCGGCGCGGTGCTGCTAATCTCGAGCGACCTCGAAGAGCTGCTTGCGATGTGCGAGCGGCTGTTCGTGATGAGCCGCGGCCGGCTGCGCGAGACGCCGGTTGCCGAGCGCGATCCCTCGCGCCTCGGCCTCCTGATGGCCGGCCACTGGAAGTGAGCCGCGCGCCAGCGGAATGAGCCGATGCTCTGGTCGCTCCTAAAATCCGTCGTCGCGATCACAATCGCGGCCCTGATTATCGCCGCGGTCCTGATCGCGCTCGGCGCGTCGCCGATCGGCGTTCTCTTCGCGCTTTGCGAGGGCGCGTTCGGCAACTGGTACGCGCTGACCGACACGGTCGTCAAAGCGACCCCGCTCATCTTCACCGGGCTTGCGGTTTCGGTCGCGTTCTCGGGCGCGCTTTGGAATATCGGCGCCGACGGCCAATTGATCGCAGGCGCGATTGCCGCCGGCGCAATCGGCCCGTATCTAGGCGCGTGGCCGCGTCCGATTGCGATTGCGGCGATGCTGATTGCCGGCGCGATCGGCGGCGCGATTTGGGGCGGAATTTGCGGATGGCTTCGCGCGCGCCGCGACACCAACGAAGTTATCAGCACCATCATGATGAATTTCGTCGCCGCACAGGTCCTTAGCTGGACCGTGCATGGGCCGCTGATGGAGCCCTCGCGCGCCTATCCGCAGAGCAGGCTTATTGCCCCAAGCGCGCACATGTACATGTTCCTGGAACCGAGCCGCCTGAACCTGGGTATCGTGATCGCGCTCCTGCTCGCGGCCGGATGCTACCTTTTGCTGTTCCAGACCAGACTCGGGTTTCAGATTCGCGCGATGGGCCGGAATCGGCGCGCGGCAACGTTTTTCGGCATCCCGATTGCCCGGCTTACGATTGGCTTGCTCGCGCTATCGGGCGCGCTTGCCGGAGCGGGCGGCGCGGTACAGGTCTCCGCGATAACCCATCGCCTCTACGAACGGTTTTCGCCCGGATGGGGCTTCGAGGCGATCGCGGTTGCGCTGGTGGCGCGGCTTAATCCGATCGGAATCGTCATCTCCGCGCTGTTTTTCGGCGCGCTCGACAACGGATCGCAGGCGATGCAGCGCGCGCAGGGCGTCTCGCCGGTGCTGGTGCAGGTGATCCAGGCACTGGTCATCATGATTCTGCTCGCTTTCGATACTCCGGCGGTCGCGCGGCTGCGCGCTTCTTTCGGCGTCGGCGCGCCGATCTCTGCCGCGCCTCAAACCGGTGCTTCCGCCGATGCTTAACGCGTTTTTGAGCTCGACCATCGCGATGGCTACGCCGGTGCTGCTCGCCGCGCTCGGCGAACTGCTGGTCGAAGAAACCGGCATCATAAATATCGGCATCGAGGGCGCGATGCTCTCGGGCGCGTTCTTCGCTCTGGCCGCGGCCTACTTCACCGGATCGATTCTGCTTGGACTTGCGGCGGGAATCGCCGCCGGGGTCGCGATCAACGCGATTCTCGGGGTGCTGGTGGTCAATTTGTCGGTAAATCAGGTGGTGGCTGGCACCGCGCTCGACATCCTGGCGATCGGAATCACCGGGGTTTTCTATCGCCGATTTTTCGGCATCACCGGCAAGGCATTCATGGTAAGTCCGATGCCGCGAATCGATTTCGGCCCGCTTACCCGTATCCCGGTTCTCGGCGCGCTGGTCTTTCATCACAACATCCTGGTCTATCTCGCATTCGCGATGGTGCCGGTCGTGGGCTTTATCCTGTGGCGGACCCGCTATGGCCTGATGCTGCGCGCGGCCGGAGAACGGCCGGAAGCTGCCGACGCGCTCGGACTCGGCGTTTACCGCCTCAGGTGGCATGCGCTTGTCGCGTCGGGAGTGCTGTCGGGTCTGGCGGGCGCGTACTTGACGCTCGCCTATGCGAACACCTTCGTCGAGAATATCTCCGGCGGGCGCGGCTACGTGGCGCTTGCGGTGGTGATACTGGGCCGCTGGAAACCGTGGGAGATTGCGGCAGCCAGTATCCTGTTCGGCGCCGCGATGGCTCTTCAGTTCGGTCTTCAGGCGCTCGGCACTCAGGTGCCGTACCAACTTTTCCTCGCGCTGCCGTATGCGCTCGCGCTGATGGTGCTGGCGGGAATCGGCGGGCAGGCCGCGTCGCCCTCCGGCCTCGGCGAGCCCTACACCCGCCTCTAACCCCCGCGCCGCGAGGGTCTCCCCTCAATGCTGGACGCGGAATTCATAACCTCGCGTTGTCCAAGGAGCGGTCGCCGCGGTGCCAGCGCGGCGGGAGAGGTATGCCGGTTCGGCTACGCACCGAGCGCGGCATTCTTTTGCCGAGCCGAGAGCCTGCCCTGAGCCTGTCGAAGGGGATCGGCGCGAAGCGATTCACAGTCAACGTGTGTCCACTTCTTGTTATCGACACGCAGCCAAGTCATCCTGAGCGTCTGCGCGAAGGATCCCGCGCGGTCCACCGCGCGTCAGTCGGAGGGTTCGAGAACGCGCAGACCGGCAACGATTTAGCATAGCTGCCAGGGATACCTCGACTCGCTGGGCGCTCGCTCGGATTGACACGACTTTTTGTTTCACCCCGAACGGATGCTGCCGGAGTCCCTTCGGTCAGCTCACGGCAAGCTCTGGGATCGGCGCGCGGCGATTTTCTGAAACGCATCCGGATGCCCTCGCCCACCGGGAGAGGGGGAGCGGCGTGATTCCTGCGTTCTTTTGTCGCAGGAATCGTGACGCGAGGGTGAGGGCGAGCCGACGCAACGCTCTTTGTACACTCCACCACGCCCTCTTTTGTCATTCCCGCGCGTCTGAGTTGTCTGGCGCGCGAGGAATCCCGATTCTTTTCCCCACTGACCGCATGCGGCGCAGCGCCCGTCGGGCATTTCCGCTCACCGCGCGGGTGGGCTATGCTCACCCTCGATGCCCCAGGCGCAAACAAACCCATCCTCGTTTCCAGTTGCGCATTGCCATAGATGCGGCAAGAGCGTCGTCACCTGCCTCGCTCTCGATGACGCCGGGAAAGAGCGCCGCGTCTGCGCGCATTGCGACGCGCCGCTCGACGACAAGGTCGAGTGGGTGAGCGCCGCGGAGTTGGAATCCACCGGCTACTACATCGGGTCGCCCTCGGTGCCGCGCTCCGGCGGATGCGGCTGCGGCGGCGGCGCCTGCTCCGCCCGCAAGCACTGACCCTCGCGCGCGAGCGCGCAATCGCTCCTTTCGCAATTTTGCGAAATCCGGTAATAAATAGGAAACCGTGAGTAAGTGCCTGGAACCAAGGTAGTTTTCTACCGCGAATTGGACGGCGCGGTCCCGGTTCTGGAGTGGTTTGGCGGCCTGTCAGCCAAAGCGCAGGACAAGTGCAGAATCAAGATTCAGAGGCTGGCCGAACTGGGGCACGAACTTCGCCGACCAGAGGCCGACCTGCTCCGCGAAGGAATACACGAACTTAGAATTGGGCTTGGCCATGTGAATTACCGAATTTTGTATTTCTTCCATGGCCGAGTCGCTGCGGTTCTTGCTCATGCACTAACGAAGGAAGACAGAATTCCGGAAGCAGCGCTCCACATTGCGCTGACGCGAAAAACTCGATTCGAGCGGGAACCCGCTCGGCATACCTTCGAGGAGTGAACGCCGTGAGAAAGCGCAGACCAACCAGCGACGCGACAGAGATCATACACCGCAGATTTTACGAGGGCCGGCCTGAGCGCTTGGCTGAACTCGCGGAAGCCGAGGCCAACGACTCGGTCGCGCGCAAAATTCACGAGCTGCGCACGGGCTCCGGCCTCACTCAGCGCGAACTCGCAAAACTGGTCGGTACTACCGCTTCAGTGATCAGCAGGATGGAAGACGCGAATTACGAGGGCCACTCGCTCGCGATGCTCCGGCGTATTGCCAGGGCGCTGAACCGGCGCGTCGAATTGCGCTTCGTCAGGACGGGTGAGAGAAAGAAAGTCGCCTGAGACTTTTTGGCGGCGGCGCATGCTCCGCCCGCAAGCACTGACCCCGCCGGCACCAAGTCATCCTGAGCGGGACGCGAAGGATCTCGCGCGGTCCTCCGCGCGTCAATTCGACGTCAATGGAGCATTCGAACGTGCAGAATCCGGTACCGGCTTCGCTTGCGCGAAGCTGTCCGAGATCCCTCGACTTCGCTCGCGTTGCTCGCTGCGCTCGGGATGACAAACGATAATTTGTCACTCTGGAGAGGCCATAAATCTTTGGCCGTTGTCCGCGTTGGCGACGGGCGCAGACCTGACAGCGAACCACGAATCGCCGCCGCGCCTTCCGCCGTGCGCACGTTTGTCATCCCGAGCGAGCGTCCACCGCGCGAGCCGAGAGCCTGCCCTGAGCCTTGCCTAGGGGGATCGGTGCGCAGCGATTCTCGACTCGTCCACTTGAAATAGGCGGCGCGCCTGAATTATTCGACAAACTCACATTACCGCACGGAGGTTTATCGTGCCGGACAAGACCACCACCAAGAACAGCGAGGGAAATTTCGAGCCCTTCAACGTCAATGATCTCCCGTGGGAGCAATTCCCCGGCAGCGACAAATTCAAGCGGCTCGGCAGATTCGCCGGCGCGACCCATGTCGGGACCGGCATCGATGAACTGGGGCCGGGCGAGTACTCGAATCAGTTTCATTATCATCTGATGGAGGAGGAACACATTTTCATCCTGAAAGGATCCGCGACCCTCTATCTGGGCAATCACGAATATGCGCTCAAGGAGGGCGACTATTGCTGTTTCCCCGCTGGACAGCGCGCGGGACACCATCTCTACAATCACACCGACAGTGTGTGTACTTTCATGACTATCGGAGAGCATAAGGAGCACGAGGTTTGCTATTTCCCCAAGACCGGCAAGGTCAGAATCAGGCCCACGGGAGACGTGCTCTCGGTCCGCTAAATGTTCGCTGAGATCGTCGATGAATGACGACATGTTTCGCTGGATTCGCTGATGGCGGTGCGCGATCGTATTCGTGTGAGGAGGAGAACCGTTCGCACGGCGGCACGCGCGGCATAGGAGGCTTGTCATGAGAGTGACGGGTCTGGAACAGAACCAAGCTTCGTGGACGATCCGATGGGCCTATATCGCGATGAGGCGGCAGTTTGGCAGGGTGCTGACGCCGTTCAAGGTAATGGCGCGGCGGCCGCGTGTCGCGATCGGCGCTCAGATCGCCAATCTCTGCCTCGAAACCTCGAAGGCCACTCCCACTTCGCTGAAACGGCTGGTGTGCCTGCGGGCCGCGCAGATAATCGGCTGTCCCTTTTGAATGGATATCAACTCTGCCGGTGGCAGAGCATCCGGAAACAGCTTCGAGAAGCTGGCCGCGGTCGAGCACTACGCTGCGAGCGATCTGTTCACGGCGGCGGAAAAGGCCGCGCTTCGCTACGCGGAAGAGATGTGCCGGGAATCGGTTGACGTTCCCGACCAGGTTTTCGCCGAGCTTAAGCGCCATTTCGAGGACGACGCGATCGTTGAACTGACCTCCATCATCGCGCTGGAAAATTTTCGCGCGCGATTTAATCGCGCGCTGCAATTGCCCTCGGATAATTTGTGCATGCTTCCGGCGGATCATCCCGCCATCAGGGCGATGTCGAAGCTTTCAACTCCTGCGCCGCCGGCCAGTGCCGAATCGGGTTCCACTGCCGCAAACCAGCCCCGAACCTGATCGCATGAGCGACGGCCGACCTCTCATCAGTCATCCTGGGCCTCGGGCGAAGGAGATTCCCGAGCGTGGCTGCCGGTGCAGTATCGCTATCGCGAAGTCGCGACCTGCGCCGTTTTGCCGCCATCGGTTCGCTCGCAGCCGTAGTTCGATGATTAGCCGGACTTAAGTGATTGACAAAAAGTGAGCGGATGCTGACTTGCCGGTCAGCTACAGTCCAGACGGATTTCACGACAAATCGTTTATACGCGCCGTTTTCGGTGGACCCGCTACTGGATACCGGTTTGCCGTTGACAGCGGCAGGAAGGGCCGTTTCTGTGCGATCCAGAGGCATCCCTGAAAGCGTCGGCATCGCGAAAACAGCCCTAAACGGTGCCCTTGAGCGCGCCGATCCGGCGTAGCGCCTCGTAAACCACAATCGAAACAGCGTTTGAGAGATTCAGGCTGCGCACTCCCGGCTCGAAAATCGGAATCCGGTACGTATGCTCGCGCCGCGTGGCGATAAATTCGCGCCCGAGCCCCTTAGTCTCGCTGCCGAAGAAAAGAAAGTCGCCGCGCGTGTAACCCGCGCTCAAGTACGAATTCTCCGCCCGCGCCGAATAGAATTTCGCCGGTGGCGCGGGGTGTTCCGCTCCGAATGCGTCCCAATCGCGATAGGTGCGCAGGTCGACCAGCGGCCAATAGTCCAGGCCGGCGCGTTTCAGATAGCGATCTTCCAGCGAAAATCCCAGCGGGCCGACCAGATGCAGCCGCGCGCGCGTGGCCGCGACCAGGCGCGCGATCGATCCGGTGTTTTGAGGAATCTCCGGGCGAACCAGCACGATGTGCAGGGTGGGGCTGTCAATCGTCATCTCGCGTCATCATCACGTTAGCCGCCGTGATAATCCGCCCCCGGATTCACGACCACAATCGGATGGCGCTTGCCGCGGATATTGAGGAAAAAGCGGCCGCGGTCGTCGGCCTCGACACAATCGGCCAGGTGATAATAGGCGTTGCGCAGAAATCGCGCCTGCGCGCTTCCATTTTTCACCCGTGCGTACAGCACGTTATCGGCTCCGACCTGGAGCATTGCGGGGTCCAGTTCCTCGCGCGTCTCGTCGTTCAGCACCAGCATCAGGCTGCCTAATTCGTCGTCCTCCAGCGTGACGACCACCCACGGCGTGTCCTCGACCGTGATTGCCGCGCGCTCGTCGCCCACCTTAAGGAAATAGCTGCCGTCGGGGTTCCGATTGATTGAACGGCTGAAGAGCAGCGCGATGCGCGGATTGTCGATCCGTTCCTCGTCGGTGTACCAGTTGCCGTCTTTGCGGAACGAAATCCTGCCCGATTCGACTGCGTAAAAGCCCGCCCGTGGCATCGCGTCTCACCCGCGAGCGCGGCTGTCCAGGATAATCGTCACCGGACCGTCATTTACCAGCTCGACTTCCATCGATGCGCCGAACTCGCCCGTTTCGACTGTAACATCGCCCCGCCGCGCTAGCGAGATGAAGTATTCATAGAGCCTGCGCGCCTTATCCGGCGGCGCCGCGCCGATAAACGAGGGACGCCGTCCGGCGCTGGTATCGGCAAGCAGGGTGAATTGAGATACGACCAGCATCGCGCCGGCAACCGCGTCGATTGCGAGGTTCATCTTGCCGGCGTTGTCCGCGAACACACGCATCTTGAGGATCCGGTCGCAGAGAAACTCCGCGTCCGCTTCGCTGTCGTCGGCGGCGACGCCGAGCAGCACCAGGAATCCGCGCGCGATTTTCCCCGCCACGCGCCCGGCACATCTGACCTCGGCGCGACTGACCCGTTGAACAATCGCCCTCATCGGCGCGTCATATCATGACAGAACCTG
Source organism: Candidatus Binataceae bacterium (assembly GCA_030041155.1). Classification (GTDB taxonomy): domain Bacteria; phylum Desulfobacterota; class Binatia; order Binatales; family Binataceae; genus JBARDN01. Next base: position 18,212 of record JASHOJ010000185.1, read on the forward strand.
ACGCTGGAACCTCGCGCCCGCGCGGTGCGTTGTAGCCGGTGAGCCGCCTGTTCGACCGCGTGGAACCCGTACTATAGTGTAAATGTCTGATGATACCGGTTCTTTTTCATATCGGTCCGTTCACCGTTTACAGTTACGGCTTGATGATGGCGCTGGGGTTCCTGGCCGCCGACGGGGTTCTTGCGCTGGAGTGCAAACGCCAGGGAATCACCAAGGACTACGCCTCTTCGCTTATCGTCTGGGCGGCAATCGCGGGCATCGTATGCGCGCGGCTGCTCGATGTCTTCAATAATTTCTCCGCCTACTTGAGCGATCCGAAGACGATCGTGCTGTCGGGCTCGGGTTTCGTCTGGTATGGCGGGATGATCGGCGGAATAATCGCGGTCTACCTGGTCGCGCGCCATTACAAAATCCGATTTCTTAAAACTGCGGATATGGCCGCGCCCGCGTTGGCGGTCGGTCAGGCTATCGGTCGGCTTGGATGCCAGCTATCGGGCGATGGCGATTGGGGACTGCCGTCGAAGCTGCCGTGGGCGATGTCCTATCCGCATGCGATCGTGGGCTGGAATTCGTACACGGTGCTCAAGCTCGGGCCTAATCATCAATTGGTCTCCGGATATTTCCCTGGAGTCAGAGTCCATCCCGCGCCGGTGTATGAAACCATTCTTTATCTCGGGGTATTCGCAATACTGTGGGGGCTGCGCAAAAAAGGGATGGTGCCGGGCCGGATCTTCTATCTCTACCTGATGCTCGCCGGAGCGTCGCGCTTCGCGGTCGAGTTCGTGCGGATCAATCCGCGGGTGCTCGGAGGGCTTAGCGAGGCGCAGTTGATTGCGATTGCGATGATGGTGATCGGCGCGATAGCTTGGGTTCTCTCGCGCGAAAAGAAATCCGTTGAGGTTGCTTCCAAGCAGGCGGTCGGGGTCTAAACTCGCGCCGAACCTAAGCCGCGATGTATCGAAAAATCATTCCCGCGATCGCGGTGGTGGTGGTCCTTGCGGGTATCGCGATCGTGGTGATCGGAAATGTCCGCCGCGCGACCGTCGCCCAGGATTCAGCCGCGACCGCCGACAACGGCGAGAGCGCCGGCGGCAAGATGGTGGCCGCGGGCGAGAAGGCGGCGGATTTCAAACTCGAAACGCTGGACGGAACCACGATCTCGCTTGATAAGCTGCGCGGCAAGGTGGTGTTCCTGAACATCTGGGCCACCTGGTGCGGGCCGTGCCGCGAAGAGATGCCCTCGATGGAGACGCTGTACGACGAGCTGAAGCATCAGAAGGATTTCGTGGTGCTCGCGGTCAGCGAGGATTCCAAGGGACGCGCGGCGGTGGCGCCGTATATCGAGAAATATGGTTATCATTTCAAGGTGCTGCTCGACCCGGAGAACAAAGTGGGCGACAGCTATAACATTTCCGGTGTTCCCGAGACGTTCATAATCGATCGCAAGGGCCGCATCGTCGCGCATCATATGGGCGCGTTCGATTGGTCGCGGCCCGACGTAAAGGAAGCGCTGGAGCAGCTCCTGGATTCCAGGCCGGGTTGATTTCAGGCAGGTTGATTTCCGGGTAGTTGAGCGCGGAAAAAGCCGGAGGCCGGCGCGGCGCATGCCCCGTCCGATTTGCCCTATGCATCACGCGGCGGCTTCTGCTTAAATGGGTGAACCCCATAATTCACGGGTGCTAGATGTCAGTATTCAAGCGAAACAGATGGGCAATAACGCTGGCGGTGCTGCTGATCGCCTGCTTTCTCGGACTGCAAGAGATCGCGGTGCGCCGCGCGCAGGCGCTGACCAACGATACCTACGAGCAGCTCGAAACCTTCGCCAACGTGCTTGCCATCGTACAGAAGAATTACGTTGAACCGGTCTCAACCAAGCAACTGATCGATGGCGCGATAACCGGGATGCTTGCGTCGCTCGATCCGCACAGCGCCTATCTGACGCCCGACCTTTATCGCGACCTGGAGGTCGAAACCCGCGGCAGTTTTGGCGGCCTCGGAATCGAAATCACGATCCGAAACGGACTGCTCACGGTGGTGGCGCCGATCGAGGACACGCCCGCCTACCGCGCGGGTATCAAAGCCGGCGACCAGATAATCAAAATCGACAACGACTTCACCAAGGACATGACCCTGACCGACGCGGTCAACCGGATGCGCGGACCCAAGGGCAGCACGATCAAGCTCACCATCCATCGCGCCGACATGCCCGAGATGTTCACGGTTTCGCTGACCCGCGACGTGATCAAGATCCAATCGGTCAAATCCAAAATGATCGACGGCTACGGTTACTTGCGTATCACCACCTTCCAGGAGGCGACCGACGACGGGGTGGAGAAGGCGATTGACGATTTCCGCAAGTCGGACCACGGCCATATCAAAGGCGTGGTGCTCGACCTGCGCGACAATCCGGGCGGACTCCTGAATCAGGCGGTCAAGGTTTCGGATGATTTTCTCGATGGCGGAATGATCGTCTATACCCAGGGCCGGCTCGAGAATCAGCAGCAGAAATATTTCTCGCACAAGAAGCGCGATTTCGAGGATTATCCGATGGTGGTGCTGGTCAACGGCGGCAGCGCCAGCGCCAGCGAAATCGTGGCCGGCGCCTTGCAGGATCAGCGCCGCGCGGTGATCGTCGGCACCCAGACCTTCGGCAAGGGATCGGTGCAGACCATCCTGCCGCTCGACGATCATTCGGCGCTCAGGCTGACCACGGCGCGCTACTTTACTCCCAATGGACGTTCGATCCAGGCGGTGGGTATCACGCCGGACGTGGACATCGAACCGCCCAAGCCGACGCTTGCCTCGCTTGAGATTCCCGGCGCGGTAGTCGACGAGGACGAGGAGATCCACGAGCGCGATCTGCCGCATCATTTCAAGAACGGGCAGATCCAGAACAAGACGCACAAGCCGAGTGAAGAAGAGGGCGCGGCTCCTGAAGAGACGGCGCCAAACGGCAGCCAATCCAAGGCAGGCAAGGCCGGCAAACCGAAGGACGTGCAACTCGACAAGGCGATCGATATCCTGAAGCACTGGAACTCGTTCAAGCTCCAGCTCGCTAAGGGCGATATCGGCAGCGCAGCGCCCAACGCGCAGTAGCGCTTGGGCAGATCAGATGGCGGTGGCGCGGGCCGGATCGGTTTCGATCCGGCCCGCTTCTTTTGGCGCGCAGCGATTCTAAGGCGCCGCGGTTTTTTCGGGCGGAGATGGATTCGATCGCGCCGCGGTGATGATCGACGAAGCGCACGCGGTTGGCTGGGCGCGGTAAAGTAGAGCATCGGCGAAGCCGCGCGAGGCGGAGACGGACAAGGCGAAAATCGCTGATGACCAGCCGGAAATTTCTAATCACCGGCACCGACACCGGAGTCGGCAAGTCCACCGTCGGATGCGCGCTCGGGTTTGCGTTTCGGGCGCGCGGTTTGCGGGTCGGAGTGATGAAGCCCGCGGAAACCGGATGCGAAGAGCGAGGCGGTATCCTGGAGCCCTCGGATGCGCGCGCGCTGATGCTCGCGTGCGGATCGACCCTGCCGATCGATCTGGTCTGCCCGTATCGCTACCGATCGCGGCTTGCGCCGCCCGCCGCCGCCGAGCGCGACAATTTGCCGCCGCCCGATATCGAGCGAATAACACGATGCTTTCGCGAGATCTCGGATGCAAGCGACGTGGCGCTGGTGGAAGGTGTGGGCGGGATCGCGGTTCCGATCAAGTGGGGCTACGACTATGCCGATCTGGCCGCCGCGATGGATCTGACCGTGATCGTCGTGGTCGGCAATCGGCTCGGATGCCTGAACGTGGCGGTCCTGACGCTCGGCTACGCGCAAAAGCGAGGTCTCAGAATCGCCGGATGGCTTCTGAACGACACCGAGCCGGCGGTCACTCCGGCGGCGATCACCAATGCCGCGTCGCTTACGAAAATGACCGCGGCGCCATGCCTTGGAACCATGCGCTACAAGGAACCGCTCGCGAAGTCGGTCATCGACCGCCTCCTCGCCTAAGCCCTACTTCGGGCCTCGATCTCGCTTCTTGAAGCGAATCAAAGAACACGACGAAAATGCTCCCACCTGCGAGCGGCTCATTGCGCCCACTGAGTCATCCTTCGCCTGCGGCTCAGGATGACTAAATCGCTACGCGCTATAAGCTTGATGCAAAGCAAAGAAGAACGATAGCCGCTGAGCACCGTAGGCCAGGCGCGGGCGCATCTGGTAGATTGCTCGATCGTGAGCGCCTGGTGAATCGCGATGCCCTCCGACAATCAGCTTGACCTGCAATTCCGGCCGCGCGCCGTATCCGCGCTGACGGTGACGCAGCTCGTCCGGATGGTGAGCGCGACTCTGGAACAAAATCTGGACGGATTCTGGGTCACCGGCGAGGTCTCGAACGCGCGGATTCCGGCTTCGGGCCATTTCTACTTCACGCTCAAAGACGATCGCAGCTCGATAAGCGTGGTGATGTTCCGCGGCACCTTCGCGCGCGTGCGTTTCAAGATCGCCGACGGGATGGCGGTGGTGGTGCATGGGCATGCCAATTTGTTCGAGGCGCGCGGGCAGTTGCAAATTATCGCGGAGGAGCTGGAGCCTCGCGGCGTCGGCGCGCTGCAGCTTGCGTTCGAGCAGCTTAAGCGGCGGCTCGAGGCCGAAGGCCTGTTCAGCGCGGCGCGCAAACGGCCGATGCCGTTTCTTCCGCGCGTGATAGGAATCGTTACCGCGCGCTCCGGCGCCGGATTGAAAGACATCCTGCGCGTGATTGGCGATCGGTTTCCCGGGCGTCATCTGATTTTCCGGGCCGCGCAGGTGCAGGGCGACGGCGCCGCGGAAGATATCGTTGCAGCCATAGAGGAGCTTAATCGCGATGGCCGCGCGGAGGTTCTGATTGTGGGGCGCGGCGGCGGATCGCTCGAGGATTTGTGGGCGTTCAATGAGGAAATGGTTGCGCGCGCGATCTTCAACTCCGCGATTCCGATAATTTCAGCGGTGGGCCATGAGATCGATTACACGATCGCGGATTTCGTGGCCGATCTGCGCGCGCCCACCCCCACCGCCGCGGCGCAGATGGTGGTGCCGAGCCGCGCCGAGCTGGCGGAGCGAATTGCGGCAGCCGAGCTTACGCTCATCGATGCTCTCGAGCGCCGAATCGGCGAGGCGCGCGAGCGGGTGGACGATCTTGCCTCGCGCCTGCGGCATCCGGGGACCCTCCTGCGCGAGGCGCGCGCGGAGCTTGCGCGGCTGGTCCTCTCGGCGGCTCGCGCGATGCGATCGCAGGTCCGCGAGCGAGCATATCGGGTGGAAAATGGCGCGGCGCGGCTTTCATCGGCAAACATCGCGATGCTGGCGGTGCGGCGAAATCGGCTCTCGGAGCTCGCGGCGCAACTGGGTTCGCTCTCGCCGCTTAAGGTGCTGGAGCGCGGCTATGCGGTGGTCTCGCGCGCAAGCGATCGCAAGGTCGTGACCGACGCCGCATCCGTGAGCCCGGGCGAGGATCTGTCGGTCAGGCTGATGAGGGGCGGATTGCGCGTGCGCACCGTCGCGCGCGAAAATTAGATTGGACTCATGCGATGGCGGCCAGGGAAAAAAAATTCGAAGACGAGATGAAGGAGCTCGAAAGCCTGGTCGCGCGAATCGATTCCGGCGAGCTTACCCTGGACGAATCGATAGGCGCTTTCGAGCGCGGCGTCGCGCTGGTCAAGTCGCTCAACCAGAAGCTTGAAGATATCGAGCGCAAGGTCGAGACCCTGACCCGCGATCACGGTGCACGGCTGGAACGCGAAATACTCGAGGCCGAAGGCTCGGAACCGGAAGACGCCGAAGCCGGCGAAGTGCAAGCCGAGAACATCGGAGCCGAGAACGCGGAGGAGCCGCGCCGGGCCGCGAAACGCGAGGCGCGGGACAAGCGCAAGAATTCAGACGACAAGGACGACGACATCCCGTTTTGAGCGGCGACGCGGTGATCGGGCAAACCATATCGCGGCGACGAGAAAATCACTGAATGGGATTATCAGAATCGTTTCGCGCCGATCCCCTTCGATGGGCTCAGGGCAGGCGACTCGCGCGGTGCTCGCTTGGGATGACAGCGGAACAAGCGGTTGGGATTCTGCGAGAACGTGTGAATCATGAAGCGCGCGCGGCTCGACCTTGAGCTGGCGCGGCGCGGAATCGCGGAAAGCCGCGAGAGCGCGCAGCGTCTGATCATGGCCGGGCGGGTGCGCGTCAA
>JASHOJ010000020.1 GCA_030041155.1 Candidatus Binataceae bacterium
AAACGGGTTCATAGCGGTGAAAGACGAAGAGTTTCCCAAGCTAGGAACCCCGACGATCGGAACCGAATTCGAACTGAACGACTATCGCGGCAAAATTGTAGGCATCGCCACGGTACCCACCGGCGCCCTCTTTGGTACTCCAACACTTTATACCACTTACTATCGATCCATCCAGTATATTCCCTCGATGCGCTTCACTATTTCCTACATTTTGGTTGAACCAAAGGCCAGTTCGGACATTCCGTACATAAAGCAGCAGGTCGCCGCGCTCGGTTATCTCGCCCTAACAAAGCAGGAGTTCCGTGATGGGATATCGGGCTACCTGAAGTGCCAGACCAGCATCGGTACCAATACGCTGTTAATGACGGTGATAAGCTTTCTAGTGGGCCTCTCGATTTCGGGACAGACCTTCTACACTTTTATACTTGAGAATTCCGAACACTTCGGCGCGCTCAAAGCGATGGGGGCCAAAGGACGGGAGCTAATCTATCTCATATTGTTCCAGGCCGGTTTTACCGCGATTGTAGGCTACGGCCTTGGAATTGGCTTGGCGACGACTCTGATAACGATCGCCAAGCTGAGGCTTCCCGAGTATACGTCCCGCGTTACTTACACCAATCTCGGCGTGGCATTTCTACTGGTTGTGATAATTGCGAGCGTCTCTGGCTACGCAGGGGTCCGGCGGGTGTTGAAGATCGAGCCGTTCGACATCTTCAGGGGTTGACTAAATGGGAGCGGCAATCGTGACTGACAGGCTGACCAAATGGTTCGGTGAAGGCGAGGCCAGAACGTATGCCGTTCGCGACGCGAGCTTCCAGGCCAACTGGGGCGAGATCCTTTACATAGTTGGACCATCAGGTAGCGGCAAGACCACGATGTTGAGCATGATTTCCGGGATCCTGAGGCCTAACGCGGGATCGGTGACTATCGATGGGCGCGATCTCTGGACTCTTTCTGATGACCAGTTGGCGGATTTCCGGCTGAACACGATCGGGTTTGTGTTCCAGGACTTTCACCTGTTCACGCGGGCTCACCACGGCGGAAAACGTCGCGATTCCGATGGTTCTGCAGAAGAAACCATGGAGCAAGGCTCTCGATTCGGCGCGCCATTGCCTGGACATCGTCGGTCTCGGCGATAAAGGTGAGCTACCGCCGACAAAATTAAGCGGCGGCGAACAGCAACGGGTCGCGATCGCACGCGCGATCGTTCATCAGCCGGAAATTCTGATTTTGGATGAGCCCACGGCGTCTCTGGATGGTGACACCGGCCGTAAGATCGTCTCCTTCGTAAAGGAGCAGATCTTGACGGCACAGCGATGCATCGTGGTGGTAACCCACGACAGCAGAATTTTCGAATACAGCGATCGAATTATTGGAATGGAAGATGGTCGGATAACCGGCTTCAAACAGGGCGTTGCATATGAAGCCTAGATGGGAGCTGGTTCTGGCGTGCGTCGGCTTAACCATAGGGTTGGTTGGCGCATACATCTACGGATTGCACGCAGCGCCGCAACCACCCGCATTCAAGCCGGCGACGAATCCGTACGCAAAGGGCGTATACGCCGAGGGCATGGTCGAGGCGTATCAGGACAGCGGCGCGAATGTGAACATCTTTCCCAACATCTCGGGTACGATCGTCGACATTCTGGTGCACGAAGGCCAGTGGGTTAAGAAAGGTACCGTCCTGGTTCATTTTGATGATTCTGTGCAGCGCGCGACGATGGAGACTGCCAAAGCGCAGATAGGATACGCTCGTGCACAACTACAGAACGTCAAAGACGAGCTCGCAAAGGATCATGCTTCCTATCGTTTGGATCCCAAGTCGATAAGCAAATATACACTCGACGATGCGACCAACGCAGTCAGCGTAGCAGCTCGCAATCTGAAAGTTAATGAGAAGACTTATATCTCGGCCAAAGCGCTACTCGCATGGTACACGATTAAGGCGCCGAGCGACGGCCGCGTATTGGCGATCGAGGCTGCGGTCGGAAGCTACGTGACTGCCAATCAAGGTACCTACGATACCTACACCCAGGGTTTTGACCCCATAATCGTCATGGGGCGGTCAAGTGAGTCTCAAGAATATCTTAACGTCCGTTGCTACGTGGACGAAATATTGATCCACAGGCTCAAATTCGGGCCACAGATGAAGGCGCAAATGTTTATTCGTGGAGCCGACATGAGCGTCCCGCTCGAGTACGTAAGAGTGCAGCCCTACATCTCACCTAAAATTGAGTTGTCGGATGAACGCCTCGAAAAGGTCGATGTCCGGGTCTTGCCGATCATATTTCGCTTCGCCAAGTCGGAAAACCTCCCGGTATATCCCGGAGAATTAGTCGATGTTTATGTCGCCGAAAAATAAGTGCGTGGTGCGGCGGCGAACACTAATCGCGAACTTGTTGTCGAAGCCATATTACCTGGTGCTTTATTTCTTCCTGGGGGCTTGCGCGGTAGGCCCCGACTTCAAGCGACCGCCAGCGCCTCGCATACAGAGTTATAATTACGGTGAGGATCCGTCCGGCACGATCACCGCAAACGCTCTCGCACAGCATTTTACCTATAATGGTCGGGTCACCCCGGGTTGGTGGCGATTATTCAACTGTCCGGTGCTCGATACAGTTGTTGCACAATCGATTGCCAATAATCCAACCTATCTAGCCGCGCTTGCCAACCTACGGCAGAGCGAAGACAATCTGCGCGCCGACTATGGGATTTTCTACCCGCAACTTGGAGCGAGTTTTCAGCCATCGCGGCAGGAGTTCTCGCCCGCACGATTCGGCGAGAACACGGCACCGAGCACTTTTAACCTTTACACCTTATCGACGAGTGTAAGTTATGTGCTGGATATCTTCGGGGGCGAACGGCGAATGATTGAGGCGTTAGGCGCGGAGCGCGATGTCCAATATTACAACGCCGAGGGTGCGTATATGACGCTGGCTGGCAATGTCGTCAATTCGATTGTTGCCGTTGCGGCTTATCAGGCCGAGATCGAGAGTACCGCCCGCATTATCAGGTATCTCCGCGAGCAGGAGACCATAACCTTATCCCAAGTCAAAGCTGGAACGGTTCCATATAGCAATCTGCTTAGCGTGCAATCCCAATTGGCACTAGCAGAAGCGACCTTACCGTCTTTGCGCCAGCAGTTGGCCCATACCCAGCATCTCCTTGCAACCTTAGTAGGCGAACCGACTGGAGATTGGCCCACTTTAAATGTTGCTTTGTCCGATCTCACTCTGCCAAAAGACTTACCCGTAAGCCTTCCCTCAGATCTCGTCCGTCAACGGCCCGACATAATGATGGCCGAGGCGCAGCTTCAGACGGCCAGCGCCCAGATCGGCGTCGCGACCGCGGCGATGTTCCCCAGCTTCACGCTGACGGGCGATTACGGATGGAACAACACGTCGCTACCCGCGCTATTCGGTACTGGCGCTGCGTTCTGGATGATGGGAGCCTCTCTCGCAACGCCTCTGGTGCAGGGACCTACCCTGTGGTACCAGCGCAAGGCCGCGATAGATGCATACCAGCAGGCCCTCGCTAATTATCGCCAGGCGGTTCTCGCGGGTTTTGCGCAGGTTGCGGACGCGCTCGACGCGCTCCAACACGATGCTCAAGCGCTCGCCGCACAATCTTCTGCCGTGGAATCATCCGCCGAAGCGCTGCGGCTTACGCAGATCAATTATCAGGCTGGCACAGTAAATTATCTCCAAGTCCTGACCGCCGACAATCAATATCTTCAGGCGCGGCTCGGCTATATTCAAACGGTAGGGCAACGAATGCAGGATACGGGCGCGCTATTTGTCGCAGTGGGTGGCGGACTCTCGAATATGACTACTGCGCTCCAGGAGGAGTAGGCCGAGGGCTGAGACGGCCGAACCTCTTATTCTAAAGATGCCACAGCAGGAATCTTTTGATGCTCTTTCGACTCTGCTCGCTGAGCTTGCGCTGAATCTTCGCAATTGCTGGGAGCACACCACTGCTCCAATCTGGAGCAGAATCGATCCAGAGCTATGGGCACTTACCCATAATCCATGGCTTGTGCTCCAGACCGCTTCAGGAGAAAAAATCAGAGCGCTCGAGGCAGATCGCGAATTTCACGAGCAATTGCGCTCTTTGGTACGCGGCCAACGTGAGTCCCAGAACCAGCCTGCATGGTTTCAGCACCAATATCCTGATTCACCGGTTACTTGCGTTGCGTATTTCAGCATGGAGTTCGCGCTTAGCGAGGCGCTGCCAATTTATTCCGGCGGCTTGGGCAATGTTGCCGGTGACTGCCTTAAGACTGCCTCCGATCTGGCAGTGCCTATGGTTGGAGTGGGGCTTCTTTATCAGCAGGGTTACTTCCGCCAGATCATCGAGCCCGATGGAAGTCAGCGCGCGTTGAATCCGTACAATGATCCCGGACAACTTCCCGTGGCACCGATTCGTGCTGCCGATGGCGAATGGCTGCGCATCGCGGTAGACCTTCCGGGTCACGAGGTCTGGCTGCGCACATGGCAAGCGCAGATCGGGCGCGTACGGCTCTATCTGCTTGACAGCAACGATCCAGCCAATGAGCCGGCTTATCGAGGTATCACAAGCGAGCTTTATGGAGGTGGCCGCGAATTGCGCCTCGCTCAGGAATTAGTGCTCGGCATTGGAGGATGGCGCATGCTGCGGGCGATAGGACTTAATCCCGAGGTCTGCCACCTCAACGAAGGGCATGCGGCGTTCGCGGTCCTGGAACGCGCGCGATCGTTTATGGAAGATCACCAGCAACCTTTCGAGATTGCATTCACGGCCACCCGCATCGGAAATCTTTTCACCACTCATACGCCGGTCGCCGCAGGGTTCGATCGTTTCGACCCCGTTCGACTATGCGAGTACCTCTCGCGATACGCTCAAACTCTGCAAATTGATATTTCGCATCTGTTGGCGCTCGGTCGGGAGCACCCTGACGATTCGAGAGAGCCGTTCAACATGGCGTATCTGGCGATTCGTGGCTCCGGTGCGATTAACGGCGTGAGCCGGTTGCATGCCGCGGTCAGTCGGCGAATCTTCCAGCCGCTGTTTCCTCGATGGCCCGAGGCCGAGGTCCCGGTTTCATACGTTACGAATGGAATTCATACGCCGAGCTGGGATTCAGCGGCTGCTGACAAATTGTGGACTAATGCTGCAGGGCGCGAGCGGTGGCGCGGTCCGATGAAAAATACCAGCGAAGCGATGCGCACCGTAAGCGCTTTGGATCTGTGGAAGCTTCGGGCGGCCAACCGCCTTGAGCTGGTGCATTACGTTCGCGAGCGGCTTACTACGGAACTCGCGGCTCGTGGCCATGATTCATTGATCGCTCAGTCCGTGTTCGATCCTGATGCGCTCACGATCGGATTCGCGCGCCGATTCACCGCCTACAAGCGGCCCAACCAACTCCTTCGCGATCCCGAACGGCTAATCCGCATTCTCACCAATCCCGAGCGGCCAGTCCAACTGGTAATCGCAGGAAAGGCTCATCCCAATGACAGAGCCGGACAGGAGATGGTGCAGGCGTGGGTACAATTCGTCAATCGCTCCCGAGTCCGCCGGCATGCGGTTTTTCTGAGCGATTACGATCTCCTCGTCGCGGAACGCCTCGTTCAGGGCGCCGATCTTTGGATCAATACACCGCGACGACCGTGGGAGGCATGCGGCACCAGCGGAATGAAGGTACTGGTGAACGGCGGCCTCAACCTATCGGAGCTCGACGGATGGTGGGCCGAGGCGTACGCACCAGACATCGGATGGGCGCTCGGCGACGGTAACGAGCACGGCGACGACCCGGCCTGGGATTCCGCTGAGGCCAATAGCTTGTACGGCATTCTTGAACAGCAGGTGATTCCCCAATTCTATCAACGCGATCTGAGTGGGATTCCGCGTCAATGGGTGAGCAAGATGCGAGAGAGCATGGTCCGGCTCACGGCTCGATTCTCAGCCAACCGAGCACTGCGCGAATACACCGATAACTATTACATGAGCGCCGCACGAAAATATCGAGGACGGTCGGCAAACGATGGCGCAAGCGCTGCCTCTATCCTCAACTGGCAGGAGAAGCTCTCGCAGCATTGGAGCGATTTGCGTTTCGGCGACGTTCACGTTGATACACGAGCCGGTGCTCATACGATTACAGTCGCGGTTTATCTAGGTGACCTTACTCCGGGTGAGGTATCCGTCGAGGTTTATGCGGATCCTGATACCTGCGATTCAATGCCCTTTCGAAAGGAAATGACCTGCGCAAGCCAGCTAACAGAGTCCGCTAGAGCATTCGTATTTTCTGCCGATGTTCCCGCATCACGTCCATCATCTGATTACACACCACGTGTGATTCCGAAGCATCCCGGAGCGCTCGTACCTCTCGAGAACACTCGTATCGCATGGTCTCGATAGTCTTCGAGCCGTCCGCCGGATGCCTCAACTCTGAGCACCAGCCGCTTATGTGAGATTCAGCCAGTCAAACAATGGCAATTTCACCGCATTTACCGCGGTTCCAAAGATAAATGCCGCGACGACGATGCTGCCCACGAGGGATGCTGGTAACTGGGCCATCGCGATGCCCGCAATTGCTAAAGTTGAAACGATTCCTATGTCCGCGCACGAAGAGACGACCAGCCAGGAGCTCGGCCGAGACCACCAACGACGACGATCGCGAATGCAGTAAAGCATCGCTTGACTGCCTGTCACGAGTGCTACGAAGGCAATTGTGCGTAATTGCTCAATCGTCAATTCCAAGGCGAAACATCCAACCGCCACGATCGTCGTGCAGAACGCCAGGTCGCAAAACCCCATCACAATGCCGGCCGCCGTAAGCGCGCCGACTCGCCATTTGTGTGGCGTCGGGGAAGGCGGAACATGGTCAGTTGTCAGCGACATCGTAAGGAAGTCATTCGTGACCATCACAATGACCATCTGCAGTGGTGTGAGAATTGCGTTTCTGGTCATGAAGAGACCGGCAACCAGCAGAAGGACCTGTACGATCTTCTTCAGGACGGAGTTGAGGGTGTAGGTGAAAATGCGTTCGAAGGTATCGCGCCCTTCCTTGACGGCAGCGACTATGCCACCCAGCCCCGGCTTAGTTAGGACTATACCCGCCGCTGATTTTGCCACGTCAGTGGCCGTCGACACGGCTATCCCCATCTGAGCCTGGCGCAGAGCAGGCGCATCGTTGGCGCCGTCGCCGCACATGCCAACCGTATGACCGCGCTCCTGAAATGCCTTAACCAGACGATATTTGTCTTCGGGTAGGACCCCGGCGAAGATTCCAAAATCCCGAGGGCTTACGTGTTCAAATCCTGCTTTGTTTGAAAAGAGTGCGCCGCGGATTCCGACCGCGCGTCCGATCGCCATAGCGGTAGTCGGGGCGTCGCCTGTAACCATCACGGTTCGCACGCCCAGCCGGTCCAGCTCATTTATCAATTTCGCTGAATCGTTTCTGGGGAGATCGCTCAGGGCGATGATGCCTGCCAACGTTGCCGATGCTGGCGTAATGATCGCGACACCCAGAACTCTCGCCCCTTTGGTCTCCAGCTCTTGCACAGCCGTCGCTATTCCAGAGACGTCATGGATCCGCTGCGCCACGGCCGCATAAGCCCCCTTAACGACGCAAACGGGATTTCCTGCTTGGTCGACCGCTGCCGCTTCAGACGTTTTTGTTGAGGGATCGAACGGTACGAAATTGATTCGTTTGAGTGGTGGCGTTGTTGCGGACTCCCTAGGCGATGCCAACCGAACAGCCAGATCGACGGGGTCCTGGCCACTCTCAGAGCTCGCAAGCGCCCCGAGCGCCAATACCATGGATTCGGCAAAGCCCGGTGCCGGATAAACGCGCATCACGCTAAGCTGATTCTGTGTAAGCGTTCCAGTTTTGTCCGAGCAAAGCACATCAAGGGTTGCCGCTTCCTGCACGGCCAATAAACGAGTTGGCAGTACCCCTTGCTTTGCCAATCTGTGCGCCCCAAGGGCACTTGCGAGCGTGAAGGTCGCGGGAAGGGCTACTGGAATTGACGCGAGGACGGCCGTCAGGACAAGAGGCACGATCTCATCGAAGGGCATTGAGATAGCGCATGCATAGGCGACGAGCAAAATAACCATGAAACCATTGGCTATCACCAGGTTTCGCACCACGCGTACGACAGCCCTCTCTTCGGAGCTTGGGGTGCGAGCGCTGCTTACGAGTTCCGCAGTTCGTCCGAACTTCGTGCGGATTCCGGTTGCCGTTACCTTCGCTAACGCCTCGCCACGACGCACCAATGCCCCGGCATACGTATTTCGACCCGAACCAGCTTCTACCGGTATCGATTCACCGGTCAGCATCGACTCGTCGACCAGAACGTTTCCCTCGATCACCTGCACATCTGCTGGTACGACCGCGCCTAGCACAAGCTTCACGATGTCGCCGTCGACCAGAGTGCGAGCAGCTACAGTCGTCCACGCTCCATCGCGCCGGGCCAAAGCGGTCAGCGCCAGACGTGATTTGAGGCTCTCGATCGTCGCGTGGGCGCGCCCCTCCTGAAAGAACGCCAAGGCGGCATTAAAGACGATCAAGATAGCGATAATCACGGCCTCGGCGCGCCTGCCCAGGAGAAGTTCGAAGATTATGGCGGCCTCTAGCATCCAGGGAACGGGCGCCCAGAACTTGCCTAGGATCCTGCTCAGTGGATACCAGGCTGGTTCGGGAACCTCGTTCGGTCCGAGCCGCTCAAGGCGGCGATGTGCCTCGCGGATACTCAAACCGCGCGAGAGCCTGTCGTACGGCGCGGCATCGCTATCAGGCAAAGGACCCGCAGTTCGCCGTCCGCTCTCTTGCCGATCGAATGGTGCTCGCTCGTCCATTTGCGTCTAGAGATTCAGTCAACTACGCGTCGTCGACCCCGCAACTGAGCTTGCGATGTGCTGATTTCGGGGCACTTGAATGATTACCATCGCTGCCAGATGCAAACCGCACGAGCCTGACTAGGTTAGGGAAAACTTCGTTTTCGCCATCAAAGGTAATCGAGTCCTAGGGGATAAGTGCCGGCTCGCTGACTGATTTGGGCATAGATATGTGCTACTAGATTTGCATCAGATGTGCCCGACATCAGCCCGCCTGATAAACCATTACACGACCAAGTTTGTTTCAAAGGGAGCCATCGCCATTGATTCGAAACGAGCCAATCCGAAGCCCGCAACCAGCTCGAATGCTCGTAGCCCTAGGTCGCGATGACGAAGTCGAGGCACTGAGGACTTGGCACTCGAGTTCTGCAAGCGTCCGTCTTGCTGCCGATGCAAAACGGTCGCGCCGATACTGGTCTCGATCGCGAGCACTTCTTGAGAGGCTGACGCCGGGCGGGGCAACCAGGATCCGCTGAGCTGGTGCCCGCCCCGTTTGCAGTCGTGACCGTGACCGAGATTGGCCCGGAAGCTGCTCCCGGTGGGACCGTGGTCTAGAAACCGGTCGTAGACGATGAGCTTATGGGTGCGGAAATTCGCGTGTCCGGACCGGGAAATGTCACGGTCTCGGTGTTCGCGCTCTGAAAATTGGCGCCGGTGAGGGTGACGACAGTACCGGGAGAGCCGACCGACGGGCTGAACGATGTTACCTCCGGTGCGGTACGTCGCCAGAGCTGCCGTGACCGTGAAGTCGCCGGCATCGACCTGGTTCGTTCCGCAGGTGATTACGACGTTGTCGGTTGAAGCGTTAGCCGGCGGAGTCATGACGATTTCGTTTTCGGTCGCGGACTCGACCAGTTACCGGCGCCCCGTCAAGCGTGACGGTTGGAGTTGAGCAAAAATCAGTGCCGTACAGAGTTACGTTCGAGTCGGCCTGCCCACTACCCGAACTTGTCAGCACAACGCTGAATTGGGATGCCGAGATGGTCTTAATGGAAAGGAGATTGCCAACCGCGTCGTACTGATATGCATCGCCCGATCTCGAAAACCATCGACCCAACTGGTCATAAACGTACTTCACGTCGCCCGCGTATGCCGACGACGTTGAGATGTTGGGCGCGGCAAAGCTGGCGGAAAACCTGGGAAAATAGTGGCAACGCTCTCCTCGAACAGGTGCATCGAGACTATTACTTCAGGGTAAGGGCCACCCTCGTGTGCCACCAACTCTGCGGTTTCGGCGCGGACTTTAGCGGCGAATCCCTCCATATCCTTCCGCAGTAGATCAGAAATAGAACGTTCCAACTCAGAACCGAAAACGGCGGCAAACTCCAGCTCGGAAAGAGCACGCGAGTCCCCAAAATGGACCGCATAGCGACTATGCCATAGCTTCATTACTTCGGTACGCCTCTTTAGAAGGTTCCCTAGCAAGTGATGCAAGTGGTTCAGCTCGTGATCCCAGAGAATGTGAAAATAGCAGGGTTCCACGTTTGTGCTCATTTCTTCAGGCTGTTCCGTTCGCCAACCAGTTTCGCAACTCGGCCAAGCATATCCGGTGGCTCCAACCGCGTCACGCGGATGGCGCGAAAGGTGTCAGCCAAACCGCAAGGCTACTCAAACTTCTAGCCAACGGTTGGCATGGTCCGAGCTAAGCTCACAGGCCCAGCAAACGCAGGAGCAAGTAGAATGGCAAAGACGCTGAAGATCTGGACCTCGCGCAGCCCGCTGGAGGACTTTCGCCACGGAATAGATGCTCTCTTCTCCTGGCTGATCGGCCCGAACAAGCGTACCACGGAGTTGATGCCGCTAATTCCGCCGGTCGAAACCCTCATCAACGGCAAAGAATTCGTCGTTCGAATCGATCTTCCGGGAATTGACCATAAAGACGTCGAAATCACCGTCAGCGACAACTTGCTTAACCTTTCGTGGCTCCCAAGAAACTCAACTCCTCTGCTGGACACGACTAGCAGGCCTTGAGAACCGAAAAGTTTTAAGAAGCATGGAGCTAATGCAAACACGCGTCATTCCACATTTCAAACGAAATATCTAACCAAGGCGTTTTCAGTCTGCGTTGTTCTCGCCCCGGTAGGAAGACACCTGCAGGTTTTTTATGGTGGGCAGTGATCTGCCCTGTTCCGACCACGTCCGGCTTGCTGCTATCGCACCGGCCGAATGGCTCGAACGAAGCCAGTCTGTAGCGACCGGAGCCAGCCTGTAGCCGCCAGACATCTTTCATTCTCTAAAAGTTACTCAAACACCGCTTCCCGAGTCTGCTGGTACGGGCTGTGCTTATACATCCGCATGTATTGCGTTAGGGAGGCTAATGGAGAACATGAATTACAATACGGGGAGAACTGTATCGCCTCTGGAGCGTCCGCGCCTGCTTGCCATCATCCTAAGTGTCCTCGTCTTGTCGTTTGTGGCTCGGATAGCCCTCCCTGCATTTGCTGGACAAACGAATTCCGCAGTCGTCGTGAAAATGACTGACGTGCCCGCGGCTTTCGTCCCCGCAAAGGTCGCGATCAAGGTTGGCGGTGAGGTCGATTGGGAAAACACCGGGCACAACATGCATTCGGTGACCGCCAATCCGCCACTGCCACCAGGTGCCGAGAGCTTCGACTCGGGTTTCATGGCGCCGGGAGCGACATGGACTCACAAATTTACGGTTCCAGGAACCTATCATTATTTGTGCATTCCACACGCGAACTCGGGAATGGCCGGTGAGGTAGTGGTTAAGAAGTAGTTGCATCGAACTGGATTGACCACAGCGGATTGATCAGAAAGGAGATCAGGCCATGAACGAAACGCTCAATAAGCGCCGCCTGCTTGGCGGAGTGGCGATCGTGACCTTCGTAATCGCTTTGATTATTATTGCGATATCACGCTTCAGGGTTAACGCGCAGGAAAAACCACAGTCGATGGCTCGCGATGCCGCGGCACGCGTTTATGTATCGCCTGGCACCTATGACGAATTCTATGGATTCTTCTCCGGCGGCTTCAATGGCCAGGTTGAGATTTACGGGATTCCCTCGGGGCGACTGATGCAGGTGATACCCGTCTTCTCGCAGAACGCGGAAGACGGCTACGGCTTCTCCGAAGAGACCAAGGCGATGCTGATGACTTCGCACGGTTTTATACCGTGGGACGACGCCCACCATCCCGAACTCTCGCAGACTAACGGCACGCCAGATGGACGCTGGCTTTTCATCAACGGCAACAACACACCGCGCATCGCACGGCTGGATCTACAACGCTTCAGGACCGACGAGATCTTGGAAATTCCGCACGTTGCCGGATTGCATTCCGCGCCTTTCATTACGCAAAACAGCGAATATCTGGTCGCCGGGACGCGTTTCAGCGTGCCGATACCTCAAAAGGACATGCCGATTGCCGATTACAAAAGCAACTTCAAGGGCACGCTTAATTTTATCAAGCTCGATCCAACATCAGGACATATGAGTATCGCGTTCCAACTGCTGGTCCCGGGATTTGATTACGATCTTGCGCATTGCGGCAAAGGTCCATCGGCCGATTGGTGCTTCTTCAGCTCCTATAACACCGAGGAGGCTCATACCCTGCTTGAGGTCAACGCGTCGCAGTTCGACAAAGATTATATTGCCGCCGTCAACTGGAAGCGTGCAGCGCAGTGCGTCGCGCAGGGCAACGGCAAACAGACGCCGGCCGACTACTTCCACAACTACATGGATCCAAATACGCACACAGCGAAATCCAAAGAGCTCAAGAGCACGACCATACTCACACCACAGGAATGCTCCGATATGATCTATTTTCTTCCGACGCCAAAATCGCCTCATGGCGTCGATGTTGATCCCACTGGCGAGTATATAGTCGCAGGCGCCAAGCTTTCTTCCACGCTCCCGGTCCACTCGTTCCACAAGATGCTGACGGCGATCCAGCAAAAGCAATTCGAAACCGTGAGGTATGGCATCCCGGTTCTAAAATACGAAGCAGTGCTCGGCGGCGAGGTCCCCAACGCCTGCCTCGGTCCGCTGCACAATGAGTTTGATGGCAAGGGAAATGTTTACACCACCTGCTTCATCAGTTCCGAGATTATTAAATGGAAGTTGGGAACGTGGCAGATCGAAGATCGAATGCCGGTTTATTACGCACCCGGTCATTTAATGATCCCGGGCGGTGACTCGGCCCATCCATGGGGGAAATACCTCATCTCCCTGAATAAGATGACCAAAGATCGGTTTCTGCCTACCGGCCCGGAGATGGGACAGTCAGCCGACCTGATCGACATCTCGGGCGACAAAATGCGGATGTTGCTTGAGTTTCCAACGATCGGAGAGCCTCACTATGCTCAGGCAATCCCGGCCAGCATCCTAATGCCGCATAACATCAAGTACTATCCGATCAGTCAGGATCGCAATCCGTACGCGACCGTGAGCGAGCAGGACGCCAAGGCCGTGCGCGAAGGCAACGTCGTCCATGTCTATATGACGGCGATCCGCAGCCATTTCAACCCCGATAATATCGAGGGAATTCATGTCGGTGACACAGTTTACTTCCACGTCACCAACCTGGAGCAGGATTGGGACGTGCCGCACGGCTTCGCAATGATGGGCGCCGCCAATTCCGATTTGCTCATCATGCCGGGCGAGACGCGTACTCTCAAGTGGGTACCTAAACAGGTAGGAGTATTTCCATTCTATTGCACCGATTTCTGCTCGGCACTCCACCAAGAAATGCAGGGCTATGTGCGCGTTTCGCCGCCGGGCGAGAAAGTCGCACTTTCATGGCACGGAGCAGGCAGATGAAGATGAGCATAGTAGCTGAACCGGGCAACGGCGCAGAACAGGTGAGAGCGGCCAGACCGTCGGGCTGTGTGACTCGCATGTCGCAGGCCTCGTGCCCGCACAACAACCACTCGCACGCTCTCTATGTAGCCCACGGGATGGTCTATGCGGCGGCGATCATTTTGCTCGTCTCATTTTTCGCGCCACTGTGGCATTACAACTTTACAGCTCCGTTGTATCCGGAGTATCCACAAGGCCTTCCTTTGACGATTTATATCAACCGCCTAGGTGGACGCATAAATCTCATTAATGGGCTTAATCATTACATCGGGATGGCAAAGATAAACGGAAGCGATTTCCGCGTACTGCACATAATGCCATGGCTCGTTGCGCTCCTGGCGGCTAGCGGAGTCATTGTTGCCACCTGGGGCCAGGACCATCTGTGGCCGTTGGTCTTATGGCTCGGTGCTTTCGCAGTGATCGGCCTCGCGCTGCTCGGGGACTTCTACTGGTGGCTCTATGCATATGGCAACAACCTGGATCCCCACGCCGCGATCCGGATCGCGCCGTTCACGCCTCACCTTTTTGGCTCATACACGATATTGGCGACGTTTCGGGTCATGACCTGGCCGGGAATCGGCGGGATCGCGATGATGGCGTCGTTCGGCTTGGGCTTCTTCGCATTCTTGACACTGTGGCTTGTTCGATCTGCGGGTAAGCATCCATCGATCGAACACGCTCAGTCGCCAATTGGCACTCATCAGTCAAACCTGATAGCCACTGCATTATAACAAGCGACTCGATGGACAGATGCGCGATGAATCGTCGGCTATCGGTTAAGCCCCTTCGGGAATCGTCGCGGTTGCTTTTCGCGCTGACAAAATGTGGGTTGGCACTCGTGGCGTTCGCGGTCCTGAGTTTGAACGCCGCCAGTAGTATCCTCGCAGCGCAAGAACCGGCCCCCATAACGGTGTGCCCGACATGCCGTTTCACAAGCATCAAAGCGGCAGTGCGTTATGCTCCTGCCGGTTCGCTGATTGTAGTACACGCCGGTTACTACCACGAGAACAATCTAATTGTGAACAAGTCGCTCAAGATCGTTGGCGAGAACTGGCCAATCGTTGACGGCGGCGGCCTCTCCGATGTCATTACAATTACCGCCGATAGCGTAGGCTTAAGCGGCTTCGTAGTGCAGCACTCAGGGATGGGGACGTACGGTGATCCGGCAGGGATCAAGGTCAACAAAGTGCGGGGTTGTGTCATTGACAACAACCGGGTGCTTGACGATCTGTTCGGCATCTACCTTGCGTTTTCGACTGACTGCCAGGTGAAAAATAATTTTGTACGCGGCCACACGCTCTCCGAATCGTTCGGTGGTAATGCAATTCATCTCTGGAATTGCCGCCGCGTGGTCGTGGAGAACAACCGCGTGAACGGCTATCGTGACGGATTGTACTTCGAGTTTCTTCACGACAGTACGATCGTCGGCAACCTGAGCGAGCATAATCTGCGTTACGGAATGCACACGATGTATTCCGCCGACAACAGCTACCGAGATAACACTCTGCGCAACAACAATGCTGGGGAGGTCTTGATGTACTCACAGCGATTGGTGGTAACGGGCAATCGCATCGAACACAATTGGGGCGCGGCGTGCTACGGCGCGTTGCTCAAGGATCTTGACGACAGCCGCCTTGAGCGAAACCTTTTCGTTCACAACTCAGTGGGACTATACGCGGACAACTCCAACCACAACACTATCGCCGAGAATGAGTTCCTCAACAACGGCATCGCGGCCCGCGTCTTGGCTGATTCAGACGGCAACCGGTTTACCAATAACGCGTTCGACGCCAACACTTTCGATGTTGCAACCAACAGCACCACAACCTCGGACAACTCCTTCAACAGAAATTACTGGAGTGGCTATCGCGGCTACGATCTCAATGGCGACGGAATCGGCGATGTGCCGTATCACCCCGTCGCGCTATTCGCAGTGCTGGCGGAGAATTATCCGGCAACGATGATCCTGCTTCGCAGCCCATTTGCTGAACTGTTGCAGGTCGCCGAACTCGCGATTCCGGCACTCACGCCAAAAGCCTTAGCCGATGCTCAACCGCTAATAAGGAGACCCTCGTGGTCGAAATCCGTGACGTTCGCAAGCGCTTCGGAGCGCTAATCGCGCTCGACGGGCTCAGCCTCGCGATCAAGCCGGGCGAAATCACGTCGATCGTAGGTCCCAACGCCGCGGGCAAGAGCACGCTGCTCAAATGTATGCTCGGTCTTATCCATCCGGACGCGGGTGAGATCCTGATTGATGGAAGCGTGGTCAACGGCGGATGGAGATACCGCAAGAAAATCGGCTACGTTCCGCAAACCCCGCGCTTTCCTGAAGCATTCTGCGCCAAAGAGCTGCTGGCATTCCTCACTGACCTGCGCGGCCTTGAGCCTCGTAATGAGAGTCGGCTAATCGAGCTTTTCGGACTTGAGTCCACGATGAACCGGCCGCTGCATTATCTCTCGGGTGGAACGCGGCAAAAGATCAGCCTCGTGATCGCCGCGATGTTCGACCCGGAAATCCTCTTGATGGACGAACCGACAGTCGGACTTGACCCTCTCTCGAGCCGCCGGCAGAAACAGTGGCTGCGCGAAGAGCGTGCACGCGGCAAAACCATAATCGTCGCCTCGCATCTGATGGCCGAACTGGAGGAGCTTGCCGACCGTGTGATCTTCCTCCTCGACGGGCGCGTCTATTTCGACGGCCCTCCAGCTCGAGCGCTCGCAACCACCGGGGAACGGACGCTTGAAGCTACAATCGCGAAAATGATGGAGGACCGTCAGCCGTGCACAGCATGCTGACAGTTCTGCGCTTCAATTTGCACGAGTTGGCGCGCAACCGATGGCTTGGTGCCTACGCTCTGTTTTTCGGAGCGATCGGATGGGCGCTCTTTTATTTTGGCGCGGCGCCCGACCAGGCGGCGGCGAGCGTGCTCGACTTAGTGGTGTTTCTGGTTCCGCTGGTGAGTCTGACGGTCGGCGTGCTTTGTTTCTACAGCGCACGCGATTATGCCGACTTGCTACTCACTCAGCCGATCTCGCGACGCACAGTATTCGCCGGCCAATATCTCGCGGCGGCCCTTTCTCTAGCGGTGCCATTCGCGGTCGGCTTGGGCGTTCCCTTCCTCTGGTATGGATCACACGAGAGAGCGATGGAAACTCTACTCTTGCTGTTGCTAGCAGGATTGATGCTCACGTTGATCTGCGTGGCGCTCGCCTTTCTGATCTCGGTCGGTACCGAAAACCGTCTCGGGGCGCTGGGTGGCGCGCTGGTGGTGTGGCTCTTCTTCGTGGTCATCTACGATGGACTCTTGTTGGTACTAATCATGGCCTTCCCCAACTACCAACTCGGCCGGCCATTGGCAGGCCTAGTGCTGCTTAACCCGTTCGATCTCGCACGCATCGTGATTCTGTTGCGTCTCGATATAGCGGCCCTGATGGGCTATACAGGGGCGATCTTCCAACAATTCTTCGGTGCAACGCGTGGGCTGGTTATTGCGCTAACGGCACTGTCGCTGTGGACGGTGTTACCCATCTTACTTGGCGCCATAGCATATGCGCGTCGCGATTTTTGACCGAGTTCACGCGGTTTTTATTGCGACCAAGAGCGAAACTATAAATTCTCATTTGACACAGAAAGACTCGCCTTCCTTATCGCCTCGGACCCTGTTGATGACGAGGCTCAGCCTGAGTGCCGATTTGGCGGTGGAACAGAGCGGCGGTGATCGCTCCTTCACCGACCGCGCAAGCATCGCTTCATCAATGCGCGACGACTAGAAATCATGAATTGCGCGTACGGGTAACCCGTCAGAAGTTCAAAAGGATTTTTGTATCGAATAACAAATCAAGCGGCAGCCGCTTCTATCCGAATGTGAAGGTGGGGCCACGAAAATAGCGGCGGGCTAGGATTGGCGGAAATCCCAGCCAGATGCTTCGGGCGCTCTCTGGGCTCGAGGGACAGTTCTAAATCGCGCGTGGACGCGCGATTTACGAACGATTCTCCGAGATGTGCTGAAGTCTGAAAACTGGATGGTGGACGAGAGGCGATTTGAACTCTTAGACCCAGTTTCTCGTCTGGCAGACGTGGTACTAAAGTGCGATTCGACGTATGTCCGTGTTGATGCCGATCGAGCTCAGAGGAGAATGGATCGGAACCAGCGATCCCACCGCGGATTCCGCGAAATTCCCGACCTGGGACCACGAAAATGGCGGCGGCATAGGATTGGCGGAAATCTCAGCCAGATGCTTCGGGCGTTCTCTGGTCCTAGGTGCGACGCTCGCAAATCGCGCGCGCGGACGCGCGATTTATGAGCGATTCTCCGAGATGCGCTGAAATCTGGCGACTGGGTGGTGGAGCAGAAGGGATTTGAACCCTCGACCCCCACGTTGCGAACGTGGTGCTCTCCCAGCTGAGCTACTGCCCCACACCGGCGCGGACCGCCATTATTGCGCGCCCCCTCATCCAAGGAAAGTCTGCGCGAGTCCTAATGCGGAATGATCGTCTTCAAGAAAGCGCGCAGCCCGTCGCCGATATCCGCGCGCTTGAGCCCATAGCCGATTTGCGCGGTCACGAACCCCAGCCGGTCGCCCAGGTCGTAACGCACGCCCTCGAACTCATAGCCGTACACTCTTCTCTTGCGCGCGAGCTCCAGGATCGCGTCGGTGAGCTGAATCTCGCCGCCTGCTCCGGGCTGGGTATGGCTTAGTATCTCGAAGATATCCGGCGTCAGTACGTGGCGTCCGATGATCGCAAGCTCGCTCGGCGCCTTCTCCGGCGCGGGTTTTTCAACCATCCCGGTCAGATGATAAGTGCGCTCGCCGGTCTTCGCCGCCTCCACGATTCCGTACTTCGAAAGCTCACTGCGCGCGACCCGCATCAGCGAAAGCACCGGAGCGTCGAGCGCTTGCGCCGCATCGATTATCTGCGCGAGCAACGGCTTCTCCGCGTCCACGATATCGTCGGGATAAAACACTCCGAACGGCTCGTCGCCGATTGCGTCACGCGCCTGCAAAAGCGCGTGTCCGAGACCGAGCGGCTCTTTCTGCTCGACCTGGATGAACCGCGCGAGGCGACTGGTGTGGCGCACGCTTTCCAGCACTTCGCGCTTGCCGCGCGATTCGAGCAGATGCTCCAACTCCGCGGCCGGATGGAAATGATCGAGCGCGAGTGTCCGTCCCGGCGCGAGCACCATCACGATCTCGCTTACGCCCGAACGCACCGCCTCTTCGACCGCGATCTGGATCGCCGGGGTGTCGATTATAGGCAGCAGTTCCTTAGGGATTACCTTCGATGCCGGGAGCATCCGCGTGCCCATCCCGGCCGCAACGATGACCGCTTTTCTGATTTTCATGGGCGCAGCAGAATGCGCGGGGCGCGCGCGATCAGGTCTGGCGTTCGCGGGCTTCCTGAGCGGACTTGCATGAAATGCACAGCGTGGTCACGGGCCTTGCGCGCAGGCGCTCGGTGCCGATCTCGCCGCCGCATTCCTCGCATCGCCCATAGCTGCCGTCCTCAATTCGCGCGTAAGCTTCCTCGATTTTTCCGAGAAGTTTACGCTCGCGATCGCGCATCCGCAGCAGAAAATTCCGGTCGGATTCCAAAGTCGCGCGGTCGGTGGGATCGGCGAACGCCTCGTCGGTCCCGTTGTTCATTGAGCCGACCGCCCGCTCCGCCTCGTTCAAAATCTCGGTTTTCCGCTGGTCGAGCAGCTTTCGGAAAAGTTTGAGGTCTCTTTGCCTCATGCAGATTATACCGGCCGGAACTGAGTTGTTGATTCTATCGGCTGCCTGATAACATGTAAAGCTTGCATGACTCTCAGTGCGTATTTTGACGCGTTCTCGGGGCTTAGCGGCGACATGATCGTCGGAGCGCTGCTGGATTGCGGCGCTGATTTCGCCCGAATGGAGGCGGCGCTCGGTTCGATGCCGGTGTCCGGCTACCGACTCGGATGTCATCGGCGCGTGCTCAGCGGAATTTCCGCGATCAAGTTCGAGGTCGAAGTAAATGAGCGCCAGCCGGAGCGACATTTGGGCGAAATTCTCGCCTTGATCGATTCCGCGGAGGCGCTCGCGCCCGCAGTCAAGCGGCGCGCCCGTTCGATTTTCGAAGTTCTCGCCGACGCGGAGGCGAAGGTCCACCAGATCGATCGTGACCGCGTGCATTTTCATGAGGTCGGCGCGGTCGACTCGATTGTAGACGTGGTCGGCGCGGCATGGGCGCTCGACAGCCTAGGTATCGACGATGTGATTGTTTCGCCGCTTCCCGGCGGCTCCGGGTTCGCGCGCTCTCAGCACGGCATCATCCCGGTTCCGGCGCCCGCGACCGCTGAGTTGCTGTCCGGATTCCCGCTTCGAATCGGAGACGGCGCGGCCGAGATGGTCACGCCGACCGGCGCGGCGGTGCTGAAGGCGCTGGCGCGCCCCGCGCCGATTCCGCTTAAGTTCGAAATAGACAGAGTTGGCTACGGATCGGGTACTCGCACCTTCGAGGATCGCCCCAATGTGCTGCGGATCATGATTGGGCGCGAAACGGGCGC
Source organism: Candidatus Binataceae bacterium (assembly GCA_030041155.1). GTDB lineage: Bacteria > Desulfobacterota > Binatia > Binatales > Binataceae > JBARDN01. The sequence continues at coordinate 20,222 of JASHOJ010000020.1, forward strand.
GCTTGCGAGCGACGAGATGATCCAAATCGCGGCGAATATCGACGACCTCAATCCGCAAATCTATGATCACGTGATGCAGCGGCTGTTTGGCGCGGGAGCGCGCGACGTAACGCTCACGCCCACGATGATGAAGAAGCAGCGGCCGGGCGTAACTCTTGGCGTGATTGCTGATCCCGCCGACCGCGAGAAATTGTCGCGGATTATTTTCGAGGAAACTTCGACCATTGGCCTGCGGTTCCATCCGGTCGCTCGGCTGAAACTCCATCGCGAGATCAAGCAAGTCGAGACCCGGTTCGGAAAAATTCGAGTCAAGATATCCGGCCCGCGCGCCGAGCATGGAGAGGATCGTTCGCGCGACCACGCCGATCGCGTGACAATCGCGCCCGAGTACGACGATTGTCGCGATGCGGCTGCGAGTCACGGCGTTGCGCTGCGCGAGGTGATGGAAGAAGTGCTCGCGGCGGCGCGCCGCCAGTATCGAGAGTAGGCGAGTCACGAAGATGGATTGCGCGCGGCTGCAAATCAACGAGATTTTCTACAGCATCCAGGGCGAATCGACCCACGCCGGACGGCCGTGCGTGTTCGTGCGGCTTACCGGATGCAATCTGCGATGCCGCTGGTGCGATACCGAGTACGCTTTCAATGAAGGCGAGCGGATGACCGTGGCTGAGGTCGCCCGCAAAGCGGCCGCGTTCGGATGCGATCTGGTGGAGATAACCGGCGGCGAGCCGCTCTTGCAGGCGGGGATTTATCCGCTAATCGAGATGCTGCTGGATTTGGGAAACACGGTGATGATCGAGACTTCGGGCGCATCCGAGGTAAGCCGGCTCGATCCGCGCGTGATCAAGATCATGGATCTTAAATGCCCCCAAAGCGGCGAGTCGGAACGGAATTTGTGGACCAATCTCGACCATCTTGGCGCAAGCGACGAGATCAAGTTCGTGGTCGCCGATCGCGAAGACTACGAATGGGCGCGCGGAGTGATCCAGGATCGCAAGCTTGCCGCGCGCGTGAACGCGATCCTGCTAAGCCCGGTTTTTGGCCGGATGGATGCGGCGACTTTGGCGCGATGGATTCTGGAGGATCATCTGCCGGCGCGTCTGCAACTCCAGATGCATAAGCATATCTGGCCGCCCGACACCCGCGGCGTGTGACGTAGAGTCAGCAAAAAAACCGCGCGGCGTCGGCGCGCGTGCCCTCACCCTCGCGTCACGGCGATTGCAAAAGAAAGAGCAGTCACCGCGCCGCTCTCTCTCTCCCGGAAGGCGAGGGTATTTCCGTAGCCTTCATCGCCGATTGCCGTCACTCCTTATAGGTCATCCTGAGCGGTAGCGAAGGATCTCGCGCGGTACTCCGCGCGTTAATCGCAGATTTAATCGCGAACGCATCGTTCTCGCTGGCGGGAATAACACCGATAGCGAGGTTTTGATCGCCGGATGCACTCGGCTAGGCTTGCTCCTTATGAGTGCACCTCTTTTGAGCGACGTTCTGCCCGATCTGCTCGAGGAAATCGTGTTTCTGCTCAAGCAGCAGGGCGCCGATCCGCTGGAGGCTCCGATGCGCGCGCTCAAGATCGAGTCGATATGCGATTGCGGCGACGAGAATTGCGCGAGCTTCGCCACCGCCGCGGAAGTAAAGGTCGCTAACTACGTCGAGCTACCCGCGATGGAAGGGCATCTGATTATCGACCTGAACGATCGCGGCGAGATCTGCTTTGTAGAGGTGCTCGGGCGGCCCGACGTCAAGTATCTGCTCGAAGAATTCTTCGAATCGCAGAAACAATAGCCGCGTTCAGCCGGTGGCGCTGCAGGGCGACGATCCGCGGAATTGCGACGCGAAGTCGATGACCTCCGACGCGACCAGCTCTCTTTCCGTGTCCACCGTGATGACGTGGTAGCTCTCTTCCAGGATCACGGCGCGTTTTTCCCGGCTCCCGATCCGCTTCATCACGAAATCCAGATTGCGCTTCATCGGACAGGTGTGATCGTTGCGCGAATGGATCACAAGGGCGGGCTGAGTGATGCGATCGAGGCGCGCCCGCACTATCTTCGATAACTCCAGCAGGTTTATCGGCCCCGAGAGCGGAAAAAGATGGGTCGTCGGATGGATGCTGCGCGCCGCCGCGTCGTGAATATCGGAGCCGCCGGTGTTGTAGAGAAATAGCTGATCGGCAAGCGTGCCGAGCTGGCGCACGATGCGAAGCTCAAGCGCGGTCATCCGCGGCAGAAAGAACGCCGGCGCAAGCATCGCGAGCGCCGCGACCTCGTCGCGCTGATCGATCGCAAGCCGCGCCGCCAGCACCGCTCCGGCTGATAACCCGACCACGATATTGGGGTCGCCGTACTGGCGCAGTTCCTCGAATCCGCGGACTACGCTTTCGTACCAGTTGTCATAGCTCGCTGAAGCCATCTCCTCCGGCGCGCCCGCGTGCCCGGCAAGCCGAACCCCGCGCACGCGAAATCCCGCATCCGCCATCCGCTGGCCAAGCCATCGCATCTCGTATGGAGTGCCGGTAAGCCCGTGGACGAGCAGCGCGCTTATGCCGCTGCCCGGAAAAAAGAACTCGCTCTTGTCGGCCGGTTGTGCGCGCGACGGAGGATCTTCGGCGGAGGGATGATTTTGCCGCTCGCCGGACAAGCTGACTGAGGATGAGGCGGCCGGGGATTCTACCTGCACGTTTTTCCCGCTCACTGTACCTAGCTTGAGGATTCCGAGACGGCGCTCAACTGGTCAGGATTGATGACGATTTTGGCCTGCGAGCGCAACTGATCGAGGAAATCCTGCCATACCTGCGCGCGGCGCTGGGTCACATAGTCATCCGAGAAACTCGCCTTGTCAGTGAGCCATTGCGTATCATCCGGATCGGTGCGCGACGCGACCTCAATTATGTACGAGTTGCCGTCCTGCTCCATCACGTTCGGAATAACGCCTGGAATGGTTCCCACCGCCGCCGCGGCTTCAGTCGCTTCAGGAAACTGCCCGATTCCGGGGACCGCGCCAGAGATCCGCCTGAACGGCGCGACAGTCTGGACGGTCAGATTCGCACGGCCCGCGACTTTCGCCATATCAGCGGGCGATTTGATTTGCTCGAGCAGACTTTCGGCTTGCGAGTGCGCATCTCTTTCGGCCTGCGCGCGGATGTAAGCGGTGCGCACCTCCTGCGAGATCTGCGACAGCGTGGGAATATGCGAGGGTATCTTGTCGACGACCTGGATTAGGTAGGGCGCGTCGCCTTCCGGTATCGCGCGCACCTGGCCCTTATCCAATGCCAGAGCCGCGTTTGCGATCTTGGCGTCCACGCCAATGCCCTGAATCGATTCGCCGCGCGCGAACGGCGCCGGCTCGGCCACGTCAAGTCCGCGCTTCTCCGCGATGTTCTGAAGACTGGCGCCGCCGAGCGCCGCGCTCAAGTCCTCGTCGATCGCTTCGCGCGCGAGCGGCTTGCCCTGAGCGCCGCGCAGGTCGTCGATTATCTTGCTGGTCGCCTCGGCCAGAGTATCGGTATGCGCCGGCTTGAGCGCGTTGAGCTTGACGACGTGAAAACCGAATTTGGTTTGCACCACCCGAACCTCGCCCGGCTTCATCGAGAACACCGCGTCGTTAAACGGCTTGATCATCTGCCCGCGCGGGAAAAATCCAAGGTCGCCGCCCTCGTTCTTGGTCGAGGGATCGTCGGAGTCTTCGGCCGCCAGCTTCTTGAAATCGGCATGCCTGGCCTGCGCGAGCTTCATCACGTGCTCGGCCTTCGCCATCGCGGCGGATTTCTGAGCCACACTCGCATCCTCGGACACGGCTATCAGTATATGGCTCGCATCCGCCATCTCGGGATGGCTGAATTCGCTCTTCAGATGAGTCTGGTAGTAATCGGATATCTGCTTGTCGGTGGGCGAGTATTTCGCCGCCATCACCAGCGGCTCGTAATGGATAAACGCGATCTTCACTCGCTCAGGTTCGCGGAACTGCTCGGCGTTGTTCTTGTAGAATTCCTGTAACTGCTGGTTACTCGGTTTAACATTCGCCGAATAGTTCGCCCACGGCACTTCGATATAGTTCATGCCGACATTCTGGTACTGGAGATTGTACGCATGGCGGATCTCGCCGTCGGACACTTGCACGCTCTGAACGACCATCTGGCGTAGCGTGTCCTGAATCATCTGGCCGCGGGTCTCCGCCTCATACTCGGCCGGCAGCATCCCGTTTTCCCGCAGCACTTCCTGGTACTGCGCGAAATCGAACTGGCCGTTCTGCTGAAAGACGCGCTGGCTGGCGATATGCTGTTGCAGCTCGGCATCGCTGACATGGATGCCGAGATGCATCGCTTCGTTCGCGATCAGCCGGTTCTCGATAATCCGGTCCAGCGCTTCCTGCGGCAGGTTGATGTTCTTGAGCATCGCCGGAGCGTTGGCGCCATAGACCTGTTGCAGAAGTTGTCGAAGCTGTTCGGCCTCCTTGCTGACGTCGTTGGCGAGGATTCGCTTGCCGTTAACCGTCGCGACCGGATGGACCTGGCTTAAGAAGCCGTAGCCGAGGCCGAAGAACATGAACACGACGACCAGGAACCACAAGAGCCCCTTTGAGAAGGCCGAGCGCGCGCGCCGCCTTAGGAAATCGAGCATGTTTCAATCATATCCAACCGCGATTTCGGTGCGCAATTGACAGTGCCAGCTTGCCCGACCCTGCGCCTATCTGTTAGCTTCGTTTGCCGGGCGCGGACGGGGGCCAGAGGCTGAGTTTAGGGTGCTCCTCAACCGGGAAACCGGGCACAATCCGGATATTCTTTGAACCTCGTCCGTTGATTTCGGGCGGTTTACGCGGCGGATGAAAAAGCGCGCGGCGCGGCGCTTTTAGGGGCATAATCAGTGGTCCTTAACTCGGTTTTTGGCTGGTTCTCAAACGACCTCGCCATCGATCTCGGCACCGCAAACACGCTGGTCTACGTACGGGGCGAGGGGATTATCTGCAACGAGCCATCGGTGGTCGCGGTTCAGCGCGACTCGCGCGGGTCGCGCCGCATCCTTGCGATCGGCGCCGAGGCGAAGCGGATGGTCGGGCGCACTCCCGGATCGATTACCGCCATCCGCCCGCTTCGCGACGGTGTGATCGCTGATTTCGAGATTACGGAGAACATGCTCCGCTACTTCATCCAGAAAGCGCACTCGGGCAAGACTCTGGTGCGCCCGCGGCCGCGGGTGGTTATCGGAGTGCCGTTCGGAATAACCGCGGTCGAAAAACGCGCGGTGCGTGAATCCGCCGAATCGGCCGGCGCGCGGGAGGTTTATCTGATCGAAGAACCGATGGCGGCGGCGATTGGCGCTGGCCTGCCCATCACCGAACCCGCCGGCAACATGATCGTCGATATTGGCGGCGGCACCACCGAGGTCGCGGTGATCTCGCTCGGCAGCATCGTGTTTCCCCGTTCGGTCCGGGTCGCCGGCGACAAGATGGACGAGGCGATCATTCAGCACATCAAGCGCAAATATAATCTCCTGATTGGCGAGCGGACCGCGGAGCTGATCAAGATAACCATCGGGTCGGCGTACCCCGGCAACGAGATTCAGACCATGGAGATTCGCGGGCGCGACCTGGTGGCGGGCGTGCCGAAAGAGATCGAAATCACCGACGAGGAGATTCGCGAAGCGCTTCAGGAACCGGTGCGCCAGATTATCGAATCGGTACGAATCGCGCTCGAGCGCACGCCGCCGGAACTCGCGTCGGATATCATGGACAAGGGGATCATGCTGGCCGGCGGCGGGGCGCTGCTTCGCAACCTCGACGTGCTGCTGCGCGAGGAAACCGGACTCCCTGTCACGCTGGCTGAGGATCCGCTCACCGCGGTGGTGATGGGCGCGGGAAAGGCGCTCGACGAACTTTCGCTGCTGCGCGGTGTTACTGTTGATTAGTTTCCGCCGCCTACCGTGAGGCCGAAGCCTCTTTGGGAGGCGAAAAAATCGTGAAGGGCACGTTTCTGTGGCGCAATCGGGTACTCCTAACCGCCAGTGCGCTGCTCATAATTTCACTTCATCTGCTCGGTATCGAGACTAAGTCCGGATCGTACGCGGCGCTACCCGCGCTGGCTCTGATGGAGGTGATGCGGCCGGTTCAGGCCGCGTCGGCGCGCCTGGGCGAGGGTGCATCTGGGATCGTCCACAACTATTTCGATCTGGTTGGCGCGCGGGAAGAAAATGCGAAGCTGCGCGCCGAGATCGCACAACTTAATGGTGAGCGCGCCAAAATCGCGGAGCTCGAAGTCGAAAACAATCACCTCTCGGGCCTGCTTGAGCTCAAATATGCGCTCGGCACCGATGCCGTTGCCGCCAATGTTATCGGCAGCGACGCGACCGGCATGTCGCACACGCTGATCCTTGGGCAGGGCACCGCCAGCGGGCTTAAGCCGGGGATGGCGGTGCTGGCGGATGAAGGCGTGGTCGGCAGGATTATTGACGCAAGCGAACATGCCTCGCGGGTGCTGCTTATCGACGATCATAATTCCGCCGTCGATGGGGTTGACCAGCGCTCGCGCGCGCGCGGAATTATCGCCGGCGTGGTCGATGAAGGCGTGATCATGAAGTACGTCGATCGCTCCGAGGACATCCGCAAGGGCGACCAGATCGTGACTTCGGGCCTGGATGGAATTTATCCGCGCGGGCTTTTGCTCGGATCGGTCGCGAGCGTCCGTCGCGAGGGTCCCGGCCTATTCCTCGACGTCCGAGTCCAGTCGGCGGTCGATTTTCGATCGCTCGAACAGGTCCTGGTGGTCACCGAGCAGGCGCCGCCGCCTCCGCCCGACAAGCGAGGCTGAGGAGTTGTGCGATTGCTGATTCTGTTCGCGATATTTTGCTACCTGGCGCTCGCGATCGAGACCGCGGTTCCTTACTTCCTGCACCTGCGCTTTCTTATTCCCAACCTGGTGGTGATCCTGGCGGTCGATCTCGGACTGCGGCATCGCGGCGCGGCTCCGGCGGTGCTGGCATTCGCGATGGGCTATGCGGTCGATGCTTTCTCGGGCAGCGCGCTGGGGGTGAACGCGTTTTTGATGACCGCGATCTATCTCGGGACTTACGAGATTTCGAGCCGGCTGCTGGTGACCAACGCGATGGTCGGCGCGACTTTTGTCTTCCTGGGCACGATCGTCGCCGCTCTAGGCGATCTCGGATTATCCGCCGGCGCCGCGGGCGTGCAGGCGTGGAGCGCGATGCTGCCAACCATCGTCGCGCAGGCGGCGATAACCGCGCTGGTGGCGCCGATAGTGTTCTCGATTTTGTCGTCAGCCAAGCGGACCGTTGGATTGCCTGTTGCCGCCGCGCGTGAATAGAGTCTAATCCGAGAGTTTTTGCGTGGCGAAGTTCCGCCCGAAATCGCGAAATCGTCCGATCCCGAAGCTGGAGCCGCGCATCGCCGCGCTGACTGCCCTGATGGTCGTGGTTTTTGCGATCGCGGGCGCCCGCCTCTATTACCTGCAGGTGATTCAGCATCCCGAGCTCTCCGAGCTTGCCGATCGCAACCGTATCCGCATCCGGCGCGTGCCCGCTCCGCGCGGGCTGGTCTTCGACGTGCGGCATCGTCCGCTGGTCGATACCCGTCCGACTTTCGACGCGGAACTGGTGCCCGAGGATTCGGATAATCTGTCGGACACGATTGAAAAACTCGAGAAATACCTCGGTGTCACCGGCGCTGCCGACAAAATCGCGGACGCGGAGGAGAATGGCCGTCCACCATATGAGCCCGTGATCGTGGCCGAGCGGCTTGATTGGCAACAGATCGTCGCGCTGGAAACCCATCAGCTCGAACTTCCGGGCGTGAGCCTGGAAATCACGCCCGGCCGCCATTACCTGTACGGCAATCTGGCCGCCCATCTGCTCGGCTACGTGGGCGAGGTCAGCGAGCAGGATTTGCGGCGGCTTGCGAACTATCACATGGGCGACGAAATTGGGAAATTCGGGCTGGAGCAGGAATGGGAGCCTTATCTGCGCGGCCAGGCGGGCGGCCAGGAGATCGAAGTTGACGCGGTCGGAAGACGGCTGCGGGTGCTGAAGGAAATCCCCGACACGCCCGGCAACAGCACCGTCCTTACGATCGATTTGGACGTGCAGCAGGCCGCCGAGCAGGCGATGCAGGGCAAGAACGGAGCGCTGGTCGCGCTCGATCCGAACAACGGCGACATTATCGCGATGGTTTCGCATCCGGCGTTCGATCCCGACGTGTTCGGCGCCGGAGTCTCGCCCACCGCATGGCACGAGCTGATGACCGATCCCGATCATCCGCTCGAAGATCGCGCGATTCAGGGCACTTATGCGCCCGGTTCGACGTTCAAGATAGTCGATTCGATCGCAGGGCTGGAGGAAGGCACGCTGCACCCCGATACGGTTTACGATTGTCCGGGCGGGCTATGGTTTGGCGGCCGCGAATACCATTGCTGGCGCAAGCAGGGGCATGGCGATATCGCGCTGCACAACGCGATCGTGCAATCGTGCGACGTTTACTTCTACAACGTGGGCGAGCACCTGGGGATCGACAAGCTCTCGCATTGGGCGCATCTGCTCGGCTTCGGCGAGAAAACCGGCATCGATCTGGCCAACGAGAAAGCCGGCGTGATGCCGTCGTCAGCATGGAAAGAACATCGCTATCACGAAAGATGGTATCCGGCGGAGACATTGTCGGTCGCGATCGGGCAGGGCTATGTCGCCGCGACCCCGCTGCAGCTTGCGCAGCTTGCGATGGAAGTCGCCAACGGCGGCATCCGCTATCGTCCGCAATATGTCAAAGAGGT